>NZ_CP109090.1:612551-918827 GCF_035917575.1 Streptomyces sp. NBC_01788
CGGCGTGGATGCGGGACAGCTCGAACAGGTCGCCCACCATGGCGTCGAGGTGCTCCACCTCGGCGCGGATCTGCCGCAGGTAGCGGTCCGGGTCGGCGGCCACCCCGTCCTCCAGCGCCTCGGACATGGCACGCAGTCCGGCGAGCGGGGTGCGCAGGTCGTGGGAGATCCAGGCGACGAGTTCCCGGCGGGAGGACTCCAGGGCGCGCTCCCGCTCCCGGGACTCGGCGAGCCGGGCACTGGTGGCCGCCAACTCGCGGCTCAGATACTCCAGTTCGGCGGTCGCCGGGCCGTGGGGCGCGGCGAAGTCGCCACCGTCGCCGAGCGCGCGGGCGGCTCGGGCGAGCTCGCGGCTGCGGGCCACGACCCAGCGGCCCAGGAGCAGCGCGGTGGCCAGGGACACCACCGCCGCCATCGCCACGACGGTGGTGACGACGGACAGGTCGTGCGCGGACAGGAACATCGCCTGGGCCACGGCCAGGGTGCCGGCCAGCATCGCGCCCACCGCCACGGCGGCGACCACGGCGAGGGAGGCCGTCAGCGAGCGCCGCCGGATCAGCCGCAGCGCGCCCGCCCCGGCCAGTCCGGCCACGGCGGCGCCGAGGAAGGCGTACAGGGCGATGAACAGGGGCTCGCGCACCGTCAACTCCCCTCGTGTCCGGTGGGGTCGAAGCGGTAGCCGACGCCCCACACGGTCTGGATGAGGCGGGGCCGGGCCGGGTCGTCCTCGACCTTGCCGCGCAGCCGCCGGACGTGGACGGTGACCGTGGACAGGTCGCCGAAGTCCCAACCCCACACCTCCCGCATCAGGTCCTCGCGGCTGAACACTCTGCCGGGGTGGCGCATGAAGAAGGCGAGCAGGTCGAACTCGCGGAGGGTGAGAGCGAGTTCGGCGCCGTTCCTGGTGGCGCGGCGGCCTGCCGGGTCCATGGCGAGTCCGGCGGCGGCGAGCGGCGGCGGCACGGTCGCGGGCCGGGTGCGCCGCAGCACCGACTCCACCCGCAGGACGAGTTCGCGGGGGCTGAACGGCTTGGTGACGTAGTCGTCGGCGCCGACCTCGAGGCCCAGGACGCGGTCCTCCTCGTCACCGCGGGCCGTGAGCATGATGACCGGCACCGGGCCCCGCCCGCGTATCCGGCGGCACACCTCCAGGCCGTCCATGCCGGGCAGCATCAGGTCGAGTACGACCAGGTCCGGCCAGTGGGCGGCGGCCCGGGCGAGCGCGGTCGGCCCGTCCCCGGCATGGTCGACGACGTGGCCCGCGCGGTCCAGGTAGCCGGAGACGATCTCGGCGACCGTGGCGTCGTCCTCGACGACCAGCACCCGCGCCGCCCCGGCCGGCCTCCGCCCGCCGGACCCGGCGTCCCTGGATTCGTACGACTCCTGCATGCCTCCAGCCTGGCACCACGCCTGCCCCCGCGCCGCCCACCAGGGGGCCCTCCCCGGCCTCCGGCGTCCGGACGTGAGGCAGCTCACGGGAAGGTCACGAATACGTATCGGACATTCCACACTTCAATCTTCACACCGGGTACACATGTTCGCTAAGTTGACGAGCAGGCCGCACGATTGCCTCCGGCGAGTCGCGTCGGATCGTGCGACCTCCGCCGAGTCCGGTACGCCCCCGCAGCGACCGGAGCCGGGGAACCGACCAACCTCGGGGTGAAGCGGTCCAACTGTCCCTCGGGACAAGGGCCGCGGGGCACGCCTTCCACAGAACGTCCGCCCGATGCCGAGAGCAGAACCGGTAGGCGGCCCATGGGAGGGGTGCGTCCTTCTTGACGCCGGAACGACCGAGCGACGACAGGCCGAGCCGCGCCGAGGTCCAGCAGCGGATCAGCAGCCTGTACGACCAGGCGGAGAACGCCACGGGGAACTTCAACGCCACGCGCGCGATGAGCAACAGCGCTCGTACGCGGCGGGGTTCGGCTGCCTGGGGCGGTTCCGGGGGCTCCGATCCGGCGGTGGACCGGATGGCCCGGAAGTGGTTCGACGTGGGGCGTGCCCAGTTGGGTCCGACCAGGCCGGCGGTCCTGCCGCCGGACCGTATGCCGAAACCGGCCGACTCCCCTGCCGCGGCGCCGGGCAGGCGTCCGGCGGATGTCCGCGAGGGACTGGCGCTCGACGCGGGCAGGGCACCCCGGCCCGAGCTGCCCGCCGGCCCGGTGGCCTCGGCCCCCGAACTGCCGGCCGCGGCACGGGCCACCCCGGAGTTGCCCGCCGCCTTGCCCGTAGCGGAACTGACCGCCCGCCCCATGCAACCGCCACCGCCCACCGGCACGACGGCACCGACGCCCACCACCGGCACCATGGGCGCGCTCCCCAACGGGGCCATGCAGCCCCCCACCGGCACCATGGGCGCGCTTCCCGACGGCATGCAGCCGGGCACCGGCACCATGGGTGCGCTCTCCAACCGCTCCATGCAGCCGCCCGCCACCGGCATCATGAACTCGCTGCCGAACGCAACCATCGGCACGCCCCCCGCAGGAACCATGGACGCCGCGACGACCGGCACCATGGCAGTACTCCCCAACGGGGCCATGCAGCCCCCCACCGGCACCATGGGCGTGCTCCCCGACGGCACCATGCAGCCGGCCACCGGCACCATGAGTGCACTCACCAACCGCACCATGCAGCCGCCCGCCACCGGCACCATGAACTCGCTGCCGAACGCAACCATCGGCACGCCCCCCGCAGGAACCATGGACGCCGCGACGACCGGCACCATGGCAGTACTCCCCAACGGGGCCATGCAGCCCCCCACCGGAACCATGGGCGTGCTCCCCGACGGCACCATGAGTGCACTCACCAACCGCACCATGCAGCCACCCCCGAACAGCAGCCTGGGCCCGCTCCCGAGCGCAACCGACGGCGCGCCCGCCACAGGAACCATGGGAGTGCTCCCCGACCCCGCCATGCAGCCGCCGCCCACCGACACCATGGGCTCGCTGCCGGGCGCGCCCACAGGGACACTCCCGCCGACAGGCATGGAAGCGCCGTCGACCGGCACCATGGGAGTGCTTCCCAACGGCGCCATGCAGCCCCCCACCGGCGCCATGGGGGCACTGCCCAACAGCGCCATGCAGCCACCGCCCACCGGCAGCCTGGGCCCGCTCCCGAACGGAACCGTCGAAGCTCCGACCACCGGCACGATGGGGGTGCTCCCCAACCGCGCCACGCAGCCGCCGCTCACCGGAGCCATGCAGGCTCCTCTGGCCGGCACCATGCAGGCGGCGCCGTCCGTCGGCGGCCTGGACTCGCTCTCCGGTGGGGCCGTGGAGGCTGCCACTGGGAGCCTGGGTGTCACGGCCCCGCCCGCCGGCCCCGTTGCGTCGTTTGCGGGTGGGGCCGGGCCGGGGCGTCGTTGGCAAGGCGCCGCGATGCAGCGGCCCGTCAAGGAGCGGATGCGGAGCAAGCTCGCCCAGGCCGGCGAGATGCTGGCCCGGCACGCCGCGCAGCAGAGCGCGCCGCCGCCCGTCGCTCCCGGAGCGCCCGTGGAGCCCGCGCCTCGGCCGGAGGCGGCGCAGTGGCAGCAGCACGCCACGGGACTCTTCGACACGACCCCGCCGCTGGACGGGAACTCACTCTTCGACGCCAGCCAGGCGGGAGTCCCGGGCTCCCCGGGAGCGGCGGGCGAGGCCGGAGCCGCCCCCGGCCCCGCGACCGGCCCCGCGACCGGCCCCGCCGTAGCCGAGAGCCCGGCCTCGGCCTACGAGCGGAAGGCTGCCAAGGCGCTGGCCTTCGCCCGCGCGCAGATCGGCAAGCCGTGCGTGTGGGGAGCCACCGGTCCGGGCTCCTACGACTGCTCGAGCCTCGCCCAGGCCGCCTGGCGGGCCGCGGACGTGGCCCTGCCCCGTACCACCCACGAACAGGTCGGCTCCGGCGCGGCTATCGAGCTCGCCGCACTGGAACCGGGGGACCTGATCTTCTTCTACGGCGAGGTCAGCCACGTGGGGCTGTACGCGGGCAACGGCACCATGATCCACGCCCCGAGTCCGGGCGCGTCGATACGCGAGGAGTCGATCTTCTTCGCGGGCCCGCAGGCCATCCACAGCGCGATACGGCCGGCCTGAGCCGACACGGGCGGGGAGGCCCGGGTGATCGCCACGGCGTCACCCGGGCCTCCCCGCCCGCCGTTCACACGTCCTTGCGGCCCACCCCGGCGTACACCCAGAACTGGGACGGGTCCTCCGGGACCTCTTCCTCCCGGTCGGGGCGCCACAGCGGAACGTAGACCAGCCCCGGCTCCGTCAGGTCGAAGCCGTCGAAGAGGGACTCGACCTCGTCGCGGGAGCGTGCCGTGACCGGCGAGGTGGCCCGGTCCCGGTACAGCTGCCCGACCGCCGCCGCCGTGTCCGGACGGTCCTCGTCCGTGGCGTGGGTCAGGGCCAGCCAGCTGCCCGCGGGCAGTGCGTCCCGGAAGGCGGCCACGATCCCGCCGGGGTCCTCCTGCGGGGTGACGAAGTGCAGGATCGTGATCATCAGGACGGCGACGGGCTCGTCGAAGTCGATGAGCTTGCGCACCTGCGGCGCGGAGAGTATCCCCGCGGGATCGCGGATGTCGGCGGCAACGATCGCCGCGTCCGGGTTGTCGGCGAGCAGGGCCTCGCTGTGCGCGACCGCGACCGGGTCGTTGTCGACGTACACCACCTTGGCGCCGGGGCTGGCGGCCTGGGCGACCTCGTGCACATTGCCCTGGGTGGGAATCCCGGAGCCCAGGTCGATGAACTGGCGTACCCCTGCGTCCACCAGGAACCGCACGGCGCGGCCCAGGAAGGCACGGTTGGCGCGGGCCAGGGTGCGCACCTGGGGATCGATCGCCGTGAAGGCGGCCACCGCCTCCCGGTCTATGGCGAAGTTGTGCTCGCCGCCCAGCATGGCGTCGTACATCCGGGCCACGCTGGCCTTGCCCGGATCGACCCCCCGGGGCAGCCCCTCTCCGTCTCGCATCCGCCAACTCCCCTACTATTAAACGACATTGACTGTGCATCATATAGTTGCCAGTGGCATACCACGCCGTACCGCCCGACCGGTCCGACCGGCCCGTCCGTCCCCGCCCCACCGGACCTCCGGCCCACCGGCCCCACCCGGAAGGCACACGATCCTGCGGAACACAGAACGCGGCCACCCCGAAGACCCACCCCCCGCAGCGCCGCTCCGCCGCCGTTCGTACTTCTCCCCCGCGGCCGACGCCATCGGCTCGGAGCTGGACCTGCACCTGACCGGCCGTCATGTCGTGCACGCCCTCGCGCCGGGTTTCTGCGACGCGGCCTCGGTGTACCTGCTCCAGCGCTGGCTGCTGGAGGAGAACGCGCGCACGGCGGCCGACCCGCCGCAGATCGAGGCGCGCCGGCTCGCCCTGCGCATAGGGTCGGACAGCTCGGAGGACTGGGAGCATCTGCTGCCGGTCGGGGAGGTGCTGGTCTTCCCGCGCCACACTCCGTACGCGCGTGCCGTGGCGACCGGGCAGAGTCAGTTGCTCGACGGCGTCGACCGGCACACCTTCGAGCGGCTGCGCGGCACCGACCCGGACGACGCGGGCGTGGACGCCCTGCTGCACAGCGCCGGGTTCCTCATCGTCCCGCTGCGGCTGCGCGGCGCGGCGGTCGGTTTCATCGCCTGCACACGTGATCCCGGCAAGGAGCCCTTCACGCGCGGCGAGGCGGTGGCGGTGGAGTCGCTCGGCGCCCGGGCCTGTGTCGCCCTCGACAACGCCCGCCGCTACGAACGCGAGCGCCGCACGGCGCTGGCCATCCGCCGCAGTCTCCTCCCGGAGACCGGACAGGCGTTCGAGAGCTGCCGGGTCGCGCACGGCTACCGGCCTGCGGGGCAGGACAACGTCATCGGCGGCGACTGGTACGACGTGCTGCCCCGAGGGGACGGACGGCTGGCCATGATCGTGGGCGACGCCATGGGGCACGGACCGGAGTCCGCCGTGGCCATGATCCAGCTGCGGACCGCCGTCCGTGCGCTCGCGGCGCTCGACATCCCGCCAGCCGAGCTCATGGACCGGCTCGACGCCGTCGCCGGCACCACGCCCGGCGCCTCCTTCGCCACCTGCATCTACGCGGAGTGGGACGCGGAACTGCACACCTGCACCTTCGTCGGCGCCGGCCATCCGCCGCCCCTGATCCGCGGCCCCGGCCGCCCGGCGGCGCCGGTGGCCCTCACCTCCGCCGGTCTCCCCCTGGGGCTGGCCACGGGACCCTACGAGCCGACCGTGCTGCACCTGTCCGAACCGACCCTGCTGCTGCTCTACAGCGACGGTCTGGTCGAGTCCCGTACCCATGACATCGACCAGGGCATCGCGCGCCTCGCCCACGCCCTGGACGCCGGGGCCGACGACGTGACGGACGCCGGGCATCCGGACGCGCTGCCGTCGCTGTGCCGGCGACTGCTGGCCGACACCGGTCGCGACGGCTCCGACGACGTGACGGACGACCGGACGCTGCTGCTCGCCGAGCTGACCCCCGGGAAGAACTGACGGGGCCGGGGAGGGCGCCCTGGGCTGCTTGTCGCATGAGCGGAGGCGGCCGTTCGAGCGGTGTCCTCACCTGATGTGGTGAGGGAGTGCGGCATGAGGCGTACGCGGGCGGTGTGAGCGCCGTTTGCTCCGGCATGGAGAGCACTTCTGGGGCCGTGCCGCGCTCGCTCGGCCACCTCCCCGTGGAACGGCCCTACGCGGAACTGACCAGCGGGCCTTCGGACCCGGCGCCGGTCCACTCGCCGCCCCACGCCTCGGACCCGGCGCCACCGCGCGCCGGCGGGCGGCGCGCGCCCGAACCGTCCCCGGTCCAGTGGGCGTCCTTCGCGGACGCCGGCTCGCCGGCCCCGGCCGTCGCGTCCGCGGGGCGGGAGCCCGGTTCGCCGTTGCTGCGGCCCTGGGGCGTCGGCTCCGGGGAGAGGCCGCCGGAAGCGGCGGCGCGGGTGGTTCCCGCGGTTCCGGCCGTGCCCGTGCCGCGTGGGCTGCCGGGTCTGTGAGTCCGGACGGAGAGGCGGCCGGGCCGTTCCCCGGGGCCCGGCCCGGACCACGCGGGGCACCGCTTGCTCACGGCTCGGTGACGGCGGGATCACGATGGTGGGCGTGGGCGTTGCCCGGTCCCGGGGGTGTCGTTGAGCGCGGCATGGAATCGTGGGAGGACGGCGAATGCCCCTGGTGCCGCTCGCTGCTCGGCTCCGGCCGGGCCCTGACCGTTCCGGACGCCGGGCTCCGCATCGGCCGCCTCTGGCACCGGACCGACGACTGGCCCGCCTGGTGGGAACGCGCACGTCCGATCATGCTGCCGCTGGCGGCCCTCACCGTGGCGGCCGCCCTCATGATGGCCCTGTCCTGACCCCCGCCCGTGGAGTCGGGCGGGGAACCGGTTGACCGGCCCGGCTCAGGTCTTGCTCAGAAAGGACGCGGAAGGCTGGTGGATCACCCGACGCGCTGACATGATCTCGACAGCTGCCGGCCGGACAGCACACGCAAGGTCATCATCCACACGCCGCATCACGTCGGCCGGCTGTCCCGGAGAGCTGATATGTCTCGCCGAACCCGTACGGCGGTGAGCGCCGCCTGCGCCGCAGTACTTCTGTCCGTCTCCGCGTGCAGGGCGGACCCCGCGCACGCGGCGTTGCCCGCGCAGCCCCAGGACTCGACGACGTCGGTCCCGGCCTCGGACGGCACCGTGCCCGGCACCACGCAGCCCTCCCCGCTGAAGCCGCCGGAGCCGGACCCCGGCGCGTCACTCGCGGGCCGCCAGAAGGTGACCGCGGGGAACGCCGTCGTTCCGTACGAGAAGGGCAGGAAAGGTGACGCCCTCACCGTCACGGTGAGCTGCCAGGGCAAGGGGAAGATCACGGTGGCGGTGCGGCCCGTGCACGTCTCGTTCCCCCTGGCGTGCGATGCCGGCCAAGTCAGCAGCATCTCGAACCAGTTTGTCGTGTCCGGGGTGGAGCGCGGTGGAGTCGTGGCCGTCGAGGCGCCCCAGGCCGTGCGCTGGTCGTTGACCGTCGGCCGTGGCGCACCGGCGCATGCGGATGTGTCGGGTGACGACTGAGCCTCTCCGGTCACGCCGGGGCTTCTTCAGGTGCGGAAGCCGATGTGGACGTGGTCGTGGTGGGTGGCGTCGCTGAAGAACTGGTTTCGGGTGCGGCCTCCGGAGAGCAGTACGGGGCCGCCGACGTTGTAGGAGCCGGCGGCCGCCGCGTCGCGCATGAACCGTTCGACGAGGGAGCGGGGGGTGGCCGGGTCGACGACCGCGTGGCCGTCGATCTGCCAGACGTCGAAGGCGCGCCCGCGCGGGTGGTCGCTGGGCCGGCTGGTGCCGAAGACGTCCAGTGGATGCCCCGAGCGGACCACACTGACGTACATCCGGTACGTCCCCGCCAGACGCAGCATCGCGGTGGCCACGCTGTCGTGGACCCGGCCGCTCCTCAGGTCGGCCTTCGCCGCAGGTGGCAGCACGATCCGGGAGTCGGCCAGCGTTCGCCGCACCCCGCCCGGGGGCGAGGCCTCCGGCGGGCCCGGCCGGGCCGGGTGCAGCGCGGTGACCGTCCAACCGCTCCTGGACCGGGCGAGCCGTACGTCGACCGTCGTGCCGCCCGCCCGGACGGCGCCGCCGTGCCGCGTCCACTGCCGGCACACCACCAGCACGCTCGCCGAGTCGGCGAGGATCCCGCCGTACTGGGCGTTCACCACCTGCAACACGGCCTCGTCGGCGGACGGCAGCAGCGGACCCGCCTGCGCCACAAGACTCGTCGGCAGGCCCTGGGCGGCCACTCTGGCACGGGCCGCGGACGCGCCGCCCCTGCCGCTGGGCCAGGCGCCGATCGCCGCGACCAGGTCCACGGCCCGCCGCTTCACCTCCGGGTGGACCTCGGCGGGACCGGGGCGCCAGAGGGTGGTGTGCGGGAGGACCGCCCCGGTGTGCGTGGGAGACGGTGACGTGGTGGAGGGGGCCGGCTTCGGCTCCGGGGCGGCGCCCTTACGGCCCGCCGCGCCGAGCAGCGCGCCCGCCATGCCCAGCAGTACGGCCCTGCGCCCCACCGGGCGCGCCGCGCGTTCCCGCCCATCGGTCATGCCCTCCAGTGTCCGCCCGCACCGCACGACGGCCCAATCGGCGGCGCGCATCTCAGGGGCGTGGCACGGACGGCCCCTGCCCCGCCCGCGCCGGGCGGGCGGATTCCTCAGGGGCGGGGGTGCAGGCGGGTGGCGAGTACGGTGATGGCGTCGTCCATCCGGGCGGCGTCCGCGGCCGGGGCGCACAGGAATTCGCCGAGGATGCCGTCCAGGAGTTCGCCGGCTCCCGCGCCCGGCCCCGTACGCAGGCCGGAGAGCCGGGCGAGCGAGGTGTCGATGTCCTCTCCGCGCCGCGCGATCAGTCCGTAGGTGAACGCGACCAGCGTGTCGTCCGGCGCGAGGGGCAGCCTCGTCGCCTCGTGGGCGGCGAGCCCGCTGCCGGGGCCGGTGCCGATCGGGGGACCCACCCGCAGCGGGACCGGCCCGGCCGTGCCGTCGGCTCGGAAGACGACCGGCGGCAGGTGTCCCGCGCTCGCGAGCTGGGCCGTGCCGTCCGCCGGGTCCAGCAGGGCCAGCAGGCAGGTCGCCGGGCGGCGGCCGCTCTCCGCGGACATCATGGCGTCCAGCCGGCGCAGGATGCCGTGCGGCGCCAGGTCGGTGGAGGCGACGCACCGCAGCGTGGAGCGGTAGGCGTTCATGTCGACCGCCGCGTCCAGGCCGTGGCCCATGACCTCACCGACGACCAGCAGGACGCGGCCGGAGTGCAGGTGAAGGGTCTCGCACCAGTCGCCCCCGACGCGCCCGCCCGTGCCGCCGGGCACGTGACGCACCGCCAGCTCCACCTCGGGGTGCGTACGCTCCGGGTCGGCCGGCAGCACCTTCCGCAGGTCCCACACCCGCGGGCCGGCCTCGCGCTGCTCCTCCGAGTGCCGCATGTGCGCGGCGGCCAGCCGCGCCGCGTAGTGGACGGCCGCGGTCTCGTCGTCGTCGAAGGGCCGGTCGGCCCGCAGGGCGAGGGCGACCCCGTAGACCCGGTCCCAGGCGAGCAGCGGCACCGACAGGGTCACCAGGGCCGCGCCGCCGTGGCTGGACGAGGCCGTGATCGGGTGGCCCGCGTCCAGGGCGCGGACGGACACCCGGTCGCGCGGGGCCTTCTCCAGGCTGTCGAGCAGGTCGCGCCGCCCGGCCACGGCGGCGGAGTGCAGGGACTCGCCCGCCTCACGGCGGCCCTCCTGCGGGCCGTAGAGATCGACGGTCGCCGAGTCGCACAGCTCCTCGACCAGGAAGGCGGCGAGTTCGGCCGCCGTCCTGCGGTCGTCGAGGGTCGTACCGATCGCGGCGACCGCCCGCCGGGCCAGTGCGAAGCGGTCCGTCGCGGCGCTCCCGGGGCCCGACACCAACTCACCTTCCACCGCGACCCCTTTCTGCCGTTCTGCCGGATTCATCCCAGCACTGCGGGCGGGCATCGGAGGGTAGCGACCCGCGGGCCGGGTCCGCCGGAGAGGATTCTTCACCGGGGTGAGCACCGGCGCGCGCGGCAGGGGTGGGACGAGAGGGGGCGGGCTTCTCGGACACCCCCTCACCCCTGGCTTCACGAAGCCCTAACATCATGGCCAACAACACCCTGACCAGGGCCAGATGTTCACGAGAAGTGAGGGCAGTGTGGCAGAGACCGAGGGACCGGCGGTGCCCGAGCGCCTGCTGATCACCCGTACCACGGCCGACGACGGCAGCTGTGTCGTGGCCCTCGCCGGAGAGGTCGACCTCGACGGCAGCTCACATCTGCGCGACGCGCTGCTGTCCTGTCCCGGGACCGCGCCCGGCACGGTGGTCGACCTCGGTGACGTGACCTTCATGGACTCCAGCGGAATCAACGCCCTCATCACCGCCCACCAGGCCGCGCAGGCGGGCGGCACCCGGCTGCGTCTGGCCGCACCGCAGGAGGCGGTGCTGCGGGTGCTCCAACTCGTCGGCGTGGACACGCTCATACCCTGCTACCCCACCCTGGAGGCGGCCCTGGCCTCCCGCTGACCCGGAGGAGGAGGGCCCGGTCACTCCGGCGTGCCGTACACCTGGCGCGTGTCGGGGCGGGGGGCCGGCCGGTGCCGGGCCGCGGGGCCCTCGGCGAAGGCACGCAGCAGGTTCTCCGTGGTGCGGGTGACGAAGGCCCGGGTGCGGGCGTCCATGCCGTGGTCGCGGCCACCCTCGGGGGTGCCGGCCATCAGTGCCTCCACCCAGCGCATGGTGCCGGTGGCGAAGACGCCCGCCCCGCTCGGCACCGTGCAGTAAGCCGAGTCACTGTGGCTGCGGTTGCCGGCGCACACCAGTGGCGAGTGCGCGGTGATCTCCAGCGGTGCGGGGACGGGCGAGCCGGGGATGACCCGGTCGTACTCCACTCCGACCAGGTGGTCGAAGCTCTCGCCGGGGTGCGCTCCCGTTCCCTCGAACAGCCAGTGGTCCGCGGCGTGCACGACGTACGGGGCGTCCACCGGGTAGCCCTCGTAGAGGACCCCGGTGAGGGACGACTCGGGGTCGGCGCCCGGGGCCTGCCGGAAGTCGGTGGTGACGAGGGCGGGGCGGGACGGGTAGCAGGGGTCGTCCCGGTAGGAGGACTTGTAGCAGACGACGGTGCGCCCGGCCCCCACGCCGTTCCCTTCCAGGCGGATCCGGCGGAAGCAGGTGTTGGCGCCGAGGAAGGCCACGTTGGTGCCCGCGTCGCGGGCCTCGGCGACGTGCCGGCGCTGCTCGGGCGTCCAGTATTCGTCGTGGCCCAGGCAGACGAGCGCGGTGGCACCGCGCAGCACGCCGGGGTCGTGGTGCAGGTCGGTGCCGGTGGTGTACGCCAGGGGTATGCCGAGGCGTTCGGCGAGGACCACGGCCGCCCACTCGTACACCAGGAACTTCTCGGCGCCGTCGGCGTCGTAGGGCCGGTCGAAGCTGACGGCGAGGGAGCGGGTCGCGTACGCGCCGGAGGCGCCGTTGTACAGGCTGGAGCCGCCCCACCTGTTGTACGCCTGCCAGGTCGCCGGGGCGTGCAGGAGTACGGTGCGGCCGACGCCGTGCGTGGAGCGCACGATCAGCGGGACGTACCGCTGATGGCCGTTGTCGGCGTCGAGGCGCGGCAGGTAGGCGCCTTCGGGCCAGCCCTCGGTACTGAAGGCCAGGGTGCGGGGCCAGTCGGCGCGTACGGTACGGGTCGCCGACAGCATCCGGGCGGCGGGCTGCACCTGTCCGCGCACGGGGCGGGAACGCCAGACGAGGCGGGCGTGGCTGCCGCCGTACCAGCCGACACGGAAGGCCGAGAGGCGGAAGGAGGACGCCGTGGTCGACACGTGCAGGCCGCACTCCTGGCCCGGGGTGACGCTGATGCGGTCGGTGTATCCGGTCACCGCGTCGGGCGGGCCCGTGGAGCCGATCCGCCAGTCCCGGGTGCCCGGGCGGTCCCGGTCGGCCTCCGGGCGGCGGCTGTCGGTGTCGGCGGACGGCCGGTTCTCGGACGTGTGGTCGCAGGCGACGGCCGCCGCGCCCAGTCCGGCCCCGGCGCACAGACAGAGGAAACGCCTGCGGGCGGGGCCGTGCGCGGAGTCCTTCCCGGTATGCCCCCTGTCCTCCGCGTGCTCCTGTGCGTGGTGCGGCCTCACATCGCCTCCCTGGGGCTGAACGAGCCCTCCCCGCGGATTCGGCGTGCCTTCGACGAAGGTAGCGGCCGCGGCGGGGGTCCGCACGGGCGCGACGACTGCGGGGGCGGACCTCTGGCCGCACCTTCGGCACAGGCGTACGGGCATGCCCGCGGGGCCGTCGGGCGGTGATGGCCGCGACGGCCCCGTGAGCGGTGGTCCGCGCGCCGCCGGTGCGGCGGCGGGCCTCAGCCGGTCCTGCCGCGTCCGGTGACGGCGTCCCGGATCCGGTCGACCAGTCCGGCGCCGGGCGCGAGGAGCTTGTTCAGTGGCGGCTTGTCCGGAGCGGCGGGGTGGGGCCGGGTCGGTGCGGTCTTCTTCGCCGAGCGCACCTTCTCACCGAGCTGTTCCAGTTCCTCGGGCTTGGTGGCCTCCCGCAGCAGCGGGAAGAGGTTCTGTTCCTCGTCGGTGACGTGCTCGCGGATCTCCCGCATCAGGCGGCCGACGAGCTCGTCGAACCGGGGGTCGTCCGCGCCCAGGCCCTCCAGGTCCTTCATCGTCTGCTCGGCCTCGGCGTGGTCCTGGACCTCGCGGTCGGCGATCGCGTCGCCGTCCCGGACGTAGTGACGCACCGCCGGGTACAGGTGCATCTCCTCGGCCACGGAATGGCGGACCAGTTCGATCGTGGCCTGGTCGGCCAGGTACTTGCGCCGCGAGTTCCCCATGGGGAGGGCCTCCATCTGCGCGAAGATCTCCTCCACTTCGCGGTGGTCCGTGGTCAGTTCCTGAATGACGTCTCCGCCGTGTCCCATGGCCGGGCTCCTTGCTGCTGGACCTTGGAGGTCATACCGCTGGACCGCCGCCGGGTTCCCACCCCGCGCGACGGCACACCACCGAGTGCCTCCGGGTCGCGTGGGCCGATTGTCCCGGCGTGGGCCGGGAACCCGGGGGAACGCCGCATACGTACCGCTCACCCCTGGAGAGGACCATGAGTCTGCTGCGCGTGGCCGGTCGGCCTCTGCTCGCCTCCATGTTCGTCGTCGGAGGCATGGCCTCCTTCCGCAGTCCCGAGGAGGTGGCGCCGATCGCCGAACCCGTCGTACGGCCGATCACCGAGCGGGTGGCGGTGCTGCCGGACCGTACCGAGCAGGTCGTACGGCTCAGCGGCGGCGTCCAGGTCGTGGCGGGCGTGCTCCTTGGCCTGGGGTGGTTCCCGCGGCTGTCGGCCGCGGCCCTGGCCGGGACCCTCGTGCCCACCACCCTGGCCGGACACCGCTTCTGGGAGGCGGAGGACGACGCGAGCCGCGCCCAGCAGCGCATCCACTTCCTGAAGAACCTGTCCATGCTGGGCGGCCTGCTGATCGCGGCCGACGACACCGGCAGCGCGCCGTCCCTGCTGTGGCGCGGTCGTCACACGGCCCACGAGCTGCAGCGCGAGGCCCGTCTGGTGCGCCGTTCGGTGCGGGCGACGGCACGCCCGGCCGCCGCGGTAGGCGGCCTGCGCGCCAAGCTGCCCGCCCGCAACGGCGGATGAACAACAGGGAGGACACCATGCGCGAGCATGCTCACGCCGGTACCCGCCTCCCGGTGTTCACCGGGCAGTCCGGTCACGAACTGCTCGGGATCTACCTCAACGACCACCTGGCGGGCGCCACCGCGGGCACGGAACGCTCCCGCCACCTGGCCCTGGCGACCCGGGGCTCGGAGATCGGCGACGCGATGGCCCCGATCGCGGCCGAGATCGCCGAGGACCGCAGGAGCCTGCTGGAGATCATGCGTCGGCTCCGGATCCCCGTACGGCGCTACAAGGTGTACGCCGGCCGCCTCGGCGAACGGGCCGCGCGGCTGAAGAGCAACGGCGGACTGGTGCGGCGTTCTCCGCTGAGCACCCTGCTGGAGCTGGAGCTGCTCCAGGCGGGCATCCGGGGAAAGGCCTGCGCGTGGGAGGTGCTGCGCGGACTCGCCGACCGGGACACTCGCCTGGATCCGCGGCGGCTGGACGACCTCTTCGAGCGGGCCGGGCAGCAGCAGCGCGTCGTCGAGGACCTGCGCAGGCTCCAGGCCGCGGAGGTCTTCCGGGACCGCTGAACCGCTGCCGGGGGCGAGGGATCGCGGTCACCGGCCGGTGACCGCGATCCATGTGCGTGCATGGACCAACGATGACCGACGCTTGGTTCAACAGTCCAGACTGATAAACCTATTGTTACTACGTGGACGTCGAATAGGTAGGTACCGGCACCACCACAGGCCCCCCGGAAAGCAAGGCGCGCAAGGACGGCACGGCTTCCCTCGCCTCCGATCTGCGGGTGACCGTCGCACGGATCACGCGGCGGCTGCGACAGGCGCACGCGGTGGGTGACGTGTCGCTGTCCGGCATGTCCGTGCTGGCGCGGCTCGCCGCCGACGGCCCGGACTCGCCCGGCGCACTGGCCGAACTGGAACGCGTCAGGCCGCAGGCGATGGCGGCGACCCTCGCCGCACTCGAACAGCGCGGCCTGGTCCTGCGCTCCCCGCACCCCGTCGACAGGCGCCGCTGCGTGGTGGCCGTCACCGCCGCCGGGCGCGACATGCTGGCCGCGCGGCACACCGAGTCCGTCGGCCGGCTCGCCGACGCCATCGAAGAACTCACCCCACGGGAACAGCGCACGCTCGCCGCCGCGCTGCCCCTGCTCGACCGGCTGGCGGAAGGGCTGTGAACCCCCGTACCCCCGCCGCCGTGGGCCCCCACTACAAGTGGGTCGCCCTGTCGAACACCACGCTCGGCGTGCTGATCGCCGCGATGGACGCCTCCATCGTGATCATCTCGCTGCCGACGATCTTCCGCGGCATCGGGCTCGACCCGCTCGCGCCCAGCAACATCAGCTATCTGCTGTGGATGATCCTGGGCTATCTGCTGGTCTCGGCGGTGCTCGTGGTCGTACTCGGCCGGCTCGGCGACATGTTCGGCCGGGTGCGCATCTACAACCTCGGGTTCCTGGTCTTCGCCTGCGCCTCCGTGGCGCTGTCCCTCGACCCGTTCAGAGGCGGAGCGGGCGCGCTGTGGCTGATCCTTTGGCGGGTGGTGCAGGCCTTCGGCGGCTCCATGCTCACCGCCAACTCGGCCGCCATCCTCACCGACGCCTTCCCCGCCCGGCAGCGCGGGACGGCCCTGGGCATCAACCAGATCACCGCGCTGGCCGGCCAGTTCCTCGGCCTGCTCGCGGGCGGGCTGCTCGCCACCGTCGACTGGCGTGCCGTGTTCTGGGTGAGCGTCCCGATCAGCGTGGCCGGCACCATCTGGTCGTACCTGAGCCTGCGGGAGACGGCGCCGGGGCGGCGCGGCCGCATGGACTGGCCGGGCAACCTCACCTTCGCCGCGGGCGCCGGAATCCTGCTCGCCGCGATCACCTACGGCATCCAGCCCTACGGCGGGGACGCCACCGGCTGGGGCAACCCCTGGGTGCTCGCCGGACTGGTGGGCGGCTGCTGCCTGCTGCTCCTGTTCTGCTTCGTCGAGACGCTCCCCCAAGCTCTCGGCGTCGCTCGAACAGGGGGGACCCCCATCGCCGAGCCCATGTTCCACCTCGCGTTGTTCCGGGTGCGGGCGTTCGCCGCGGGCAACGTGGCCGTCCTGCTGACCGCGATCGCGCGCGGCGGGCTCCAGTTCATGCTCATCATCTGGCTCCAGGGCATCTGGCTGCCCCTGCACGGCTACGACTTCGAGGACACCCCGCTGTGGGCGGGCATCTTCATGCTCCCGCTGACGATGGGGTTCCTGCTCGCCGGTCCCGTCTCCGGCCATCTCTCCGACCGGTTCGGCGCCCGGCTGTTCTCCACGACCGGCCTGCTGCTGGTGGCGGGGTCCTTCATCGGCCTGCTGGCCCTGCCGGTGGACTTCGCCTACGGGCCGTTCGCGGCGCTGCTGCTGATCAGCGGGTTCGGCCAGGGCATGTTCTCGGCGCCCAACACCTCGTCGATCATGGGAAGCGTGCCTCCGGAGCACCGGGGTGTGGCCTCGGGCATGCGCTCCACCTTCCAGAACTCGGGCACCGCCCTGTCCATCGGCGTGTTCTTCTCACTGATGATCTCGGGGCTCGCGTCCTCCCTGCCGTCGGCGCTGAGCGACGGGCTGCGGGCGCACGGCGTGCCGGCGGCCACGGCACAGCACGCCGCCTCGCTGCCGCCGGTGAGCACGCTGTTCGCCACGTTCCTGGGCGACAACCCCGTACAGCACCTGCTGGGACCCAGCGGAACGCTGGACCGGCTGTCCGGGGCGCAGCGGCAGGCGCTGACCGGGCACACGTTCTTCCCCGAGCTGGTCTCCGGGCCGTTCCACCACGGTCTGACCATCGTGTTCGGCGTGGCTGCCACGATGGCCCTGGTCTCCGCGGTCGCCTCGGCGCTGCGCGGCGGTCACCGGCTGCCCGTGGAGGGGGCCCGGCGGCCTGATCCGCTGTCCGGGAATACGCCCGCGGGACCCTCGCTCGACGAGCAGGGGTCCCGCTGAGGGCGTTCATGCCGTCCGGCGGCGCTCCCGGATTCGTCCGGGAAGGGATTCGTCCGAGGGCGCTCGGGTCGCCGTCCTCGCCGGGCCGGCGTGTCAGTCCTTGAAGACGTCCTTCGTCTTCTCCTTGGCCTGGCGGGCGTCGCCCTTGGCCTTCTCGGCCCGTCCCTCGGCGGTCATGCTCTCGTTGCCCACCGTGCGGCCGACCGTCTCCTTGGCCTTGCCCTTCATCTGTTCCTTCTTGGCCTTGCCCTTCTGGTCACCAGCCACAGTCGCTCACTCCCAGCGGAATCGGTGTCGGTGTCACCGTGCGGGTGCTCGGCGAGGCGGCGGTCAAACCTCCCGATCACGCCGGCGATCACGACGAGTGACCGGCGTCGTCAGCCGTGGCCCGCACCGGTGTGCTCGGCGCTGACCTGGCGCGGACCGCGCCGGCCGCGGGGGTGCCGGTAGCGGCGGAAGTCGAGGACGGCGAGCGCCAGAGCCCCCAGCAGGGCCACCAGGCCGCAGCCGACGGCGAAGGCCACGGCCGCGCGGTAGTCCTTCCCGTTCTCCGCGAGCACCATGTAGAACAGGCCCGGCAGGGCGGCCGTGCCCACCGCTCCCCCGAGCCGCTGTCCGGTCTGCAGGGCGCCGCCCGCGGCCCCGGCCATCCGCACCGGTACGTCACTCAACGCCATCGTCACGTTCGGGGAGATGACGCAGCCGCTGCCCACGCCGCCCACGAACAGGGCGGGCGCGGCCCACCACGCCATGACGTCCGGCGGAGCCGACCGCAGGATCAGCGCGGTGGCCGCGAGCCCGAGGACGACCGTGACCAGCCCCCAGACGGTCAGCAGCCGTCCGAACCGCTCCACCAGCCGGCCCGCGACCACCGCGGCGGCCGCCGATCCGATCGCGAACGGGGTCACCGCGAGACCCGAGGCCAGTGGCGTGTAACCGAGGCCGTCCTGGAAGAACAGGGCGAACACCAGCCACACCCCGCTGAACCCCACGAAGTACAGCGTGCCCAGCGCGGTGCCGGCCGCGTAGCCGCGGGTGCAGGTCAGGAGCCGTGGATCCAGCAGCGGCCCGCCGTCGCGCGCCGCGACCCGCCGCTCCCAGCGGGCGAAGGCCACCAGGAGCACCAGGCCCACCACGAACAGCCACCACAGGCGGCGCACTCCCCCGCTGTCGGCGAACACGAGGGGCAGCATCAGGCCCAGCACCCCGGCGCCCAGCAGGATCACGCCGGGCAGGTCCAGGTGTTCCCGGCGGCCCCGCGCCACGCGGGGCAGCAGGCGGAGGCCGAGCAGCAGCGCGAGCGCCCCGATCGGCACGTTGACGTAGAAGATCCAGCGCCAGCCCTGGGTGCCGTGGGCCAGCGCCAGGATCAGGCCTCCGGTGACGGGGCCCACCGCGCTGGAGATGCCCACCGTGGCGCCGAGGAGTCCGAACGCGCGGCCGCGTTCGGCACCACGGAACATCTGCTGGATCAGCGCCGAGTTCTGCGGGGCGAGGCAGCCCGCGCAGGCGCCCTGCGCGATCCGGGCCACGACGAGCCAGGTGATCGTGGGCGCGGCGCCCGCTCCGGCGCTGCAGATCACGAAGCCGGCCAGGGCCCACAGGAAGATCCTGCGCCGTCCCACCGCGTCGCCCAGCCGGCCCGCCGGGACCAGGGCGAGGGCGAACGACAGGGCGTAGCCGGAGACGACCCACTGCACGGAGGCCGGTGAGGCCGTCAGGTCCCGCTGCATCGACGGCAGCGCCACGGCCACGATCGTCACATCGAGCAGGCTCATGAACCCGGTGGCGAGCGTGACCCACAGGGCCTTCCAGCGCCTCGGGTCGCGTCCGGCCGTATCGTCGGCGCGCGCGCCCGCCCGCGCGTCCCTGTTCACGAAGGCTCCTCGTTCACGAAGGCTCCTTCCGGTTGCCGCCGAAGCACGCGCCAACGGTCGATGTCGGCACGCGCCCCGCCTCGACGGTCGTCTTGCGCACGTGCCCGCACGCGCGCAAGCCCGGCGGTCAATATCCGCACCGTCCCGGCCCAGCGGGCCATATCCACGCGCACCCGGGACCGACGGTCGAATTGCACGCACGTACCCGCACGGCGGGCCACATCCGCGCCCGCCCGCGACCGGCGGACGGTATCCACACGCGTACCCGCCCGGCGAACGACAACCGCGCCTGCCTGCGGACCGACCGTCGACATCCACACGCGCACCCGCCCGGGAGGGCGACGTCCGCGCGTGCCGCCGTCCGGCGGGCGAATCGCCCGTGCCACGGTCGCGTTCCCCGCCTCTCACCGTCGACACCCTCCCGCGCCACCCCGCCACCGACGCGCGGCGAAGGTGGGTCAGCCGCCGCGTTTACGGCGCGGGCCCGGCTGCGAGGGGCGGCCCCACATCCGCGACAGTTCCTGTTCGCGCACCCCGGCCGCCGCCCGTTCCTGGCCGTGCAGCACTCCCCAGGTGAAGCCGGGCTCGCCGGCCGCGTGGGCCGCGACGGCCAGACGACGCAGGGCGTCCCTGGCCACCACCGCGTCGTGTTGGTCGCCCCCGGCCTTCTTCACGGCCTTGGCCCGTCGGCGCAGGCGCCCGGCGGCCTTGCCCAGGGCCGGGCGGGCCGCCTCGGCCGCGTAGCGGACTCGCTTGGCCGCCTTGCGGGCGTGGTGGATCGCCGCGTCGCGTTCGGCGCCGGGTGGCAGGCTGAGCGCGCGTTCCATACGGCGGTGCAGGCGGCCGTCCTCCTTCCGCAGGGCCTGGGCCATGACCTTGCGGGGTTTGCCCGCGGCGGCCTCGGCTCGCAGCGGCGGTTCGGCGACCAGCCCGTGCAGCGAGTCGAGCAGGGTCCGGTAGCGGGGCGAGGCCAGCGCTTCGAGTGTGCGGCGGCGTGCCTGCGCCCGACGTGTCACGTCCCACGCGCGCAGTCGCGCGGTGACCGGGCCGAGGACCAGTTCGCCGGGCAGTTCCCCCACGGCCGCGGTCAGCCGCTCGGCGAGCACCTCGTGATCGCGTTCCGCCCCCAGCTCGCCGCCCAGCCACCTCAGGTCAGCGCGGACGGGGTCGGTGACCGAGCGGTCCAGGACGGAACGCCAGGTGCGCAGGCAGCCGCGCAGCCGGCGGCAGGCGACCCGCATCCGGTGCACCGCGTCGGGCCTGCCGCACCGTACCGCGGGGTCCAGGTCGGTCAGGGTCGCGACCAGGCCGCGCACGTACGCGAGGACGTGCTCGCCGGTCGAACCCGGCGCGGGGTCCGGTCGAGGATCCGGGGAGAAGTCCGGGGGCGAGCCCGTCCCGGTCAGGGCCCGGGCCACCTCGGACTGGGTCCCGGTCCGGCCGGCGCCCTTGTCGCGCAGCGCCTTCTCCTTCGACTGGGCCATACAGTGCCCGTTGACGCGATCCGCGGGATCAAACCCGTGGCCCGCCCGCGCGGCTCGGCCTTCAGGACCGGCTGGTCCACTGCCCCCCGCGGGCAGCACGCGCGCGTCGTGCTCCACGGCGACCGTCCCACGGTCGGCTGACGCCTCGCAGAGAGCCGGTTCGGCGCCCTTCGCCCCGCCCCTCCCACCCCGGCTCGACGGGCGCGTCGGGGTAAGAAGGGGAAATATTGAGTGTGAGGTTTGCGTACCGGGGTAGACGCTGCGGGGTCCGCCTTGATCAACAAGACGGACGCGTACCGAAGGTGTTCCGGCTGAGAGGGAGGGCCGCACGATGGCGGTGACCACAGAGGCGAAGGCGACTCGGGCTCGTACGAAGCTGCCGGAGGTGGCCGACCCCTCAAAGGTCGCGCCCACCGACGCGCGAGCCCTGTCACGGCTGTTCTTCGAACGGCTGACGACGCTGGAGGAGGGCACACCCGAGCACCAGTACGCGCGCAACACGCTGATCGAGATGAACATGTCCCTGGTCCGCTACGCGGCCGGCCGCTTCCGCAGCCGGGGCCCGCAGGAGATGGAGGACATCGTCCAGGTCGGCATGATCGGTCTGATCAAGGCGATCGACCGGTTCGAACTGGCCCGCGAGGTGGAGTTCACGTCCTTCGCCGTGCCGTACATCGTCGGTGAGATCAAGCGCTTCTTCCGCGACACCTCCTGGGCCGTGCACGTCCCGCGCCGGTTGCAGGAGGCCCGCGTCGAGCTGGCCAAGGCGACCGAGGAGCTCGGCAGCCGGCTGGGCCGCAAGCCCACGACCACCGAGCTCGCGGAGCTGATGAACCTGCCCGAGCAGGAGGTCGTCGACGCGATGGTGGCGTCCAACGGCTACACCTCCGCCTCCCTGGACGCCGCCGTCAGCGGCAGCGAGGAGGGCGAGAACGTCCTCGCCGACTTCATCGGCGCCGAGGACACCGGCATGGAGCTCGTGGAGGATCTCCACAGCCTGGCTCCGCTGCTCGCCGAACTCGACGAGCGGGACCGGCTGATCATCCACATGCGGTTCGTCGAGGAACTCACCCAGGCACAGATCGGGGAGCGTCTGGGCATCTCCCAGATGCATGTCTCCCGCCTGCTCAACCGGCTGCTGGGGCGGCTGCGGCAGGGGCTGCTGAGCACCCGCTGAGCAACGGCCCCCCTTCGGGGGGGGTCCTTCACACCCTGTGCGCCAGCCGGGCGAGCCCGCGCAGCACGCGGCTGCGCCCCTGGTCCGGCACCGTCCACAGCGTCTGCCCGCGCACCCCCCAGCGCTCCAGCAGGGCGTTGGCGGCCAGGAAGCCGCTGGTGGCGGCCCGTTCCATGAGCGCGACCGGCAGATCCGTACGAACTGTGTCGCCGGCGAGCACCAGGTACGGGTCGGCCGTGCGCACGGTGGGCCGGTCACGGTATCCGCCCACCGGGAACAGCGGGCAGTCCGCCCGCCACTCGTGCCGTTCGTCCACGACGCGCGCAGCGCGCGTCTCGGGGTACACCTGGCGCAACTGCCGTACGAGACGCTCCCGTTGGATGTCCGGGTCGGCGTCCTCGGGCAAGGCGTAGGCGTGCAGTTCGACCACGGATCCGCCGGTGCGCGCGGCCCAGCGGGCGGCCTCGCCCTCCCAGCGCTCCAGCACACTGACATTGTCGAGCGTGCCGTATCCGCTCGTACCCAGGAAGCCCGGACGGTCGCGGGCCACCGGGCGGTCCAGCCAGAGGCGGGAGACCAGGAAGGGCGGCGCGGTGCTCAGGCGGCCGATTCCCGCGCGCCACGCGGGGTCGCCGAGCCGCGCGGAGTCCGCCACCAGGCGCCGCAGCCCCGCGACGTCGAGGGCCAGCACCACGGCGTCGTGGTGGCGCGGCCCGTCCGGCAGGGTCACTGTGAATCCGCCGTGCGGAGCCGGTACGACGCTGTGCACGGGTGCCGACGTGCGCAGTTCGGCGCCGTGCAGCCGCAGGTAGCGGGCCAGGGGGTCCCACAGTGCTGCCGGAAACGGCTCGGCCGGGACGTCGAAGAGGAGTCCCTCCGCGGATCCCAGGAAGTAGATGTGGAACATGAGGACCATCTCGGCGGCCGACAGCTTTCGCGGGTCGGCGAAGAAGCTCCGGGAGAAGACCTCGAAGGCGAGGTGACGCGCGGCCTCGGGGAAGCGGATCGACTCCAGGAGGTCGTGGGCGCTGACGTGGTCGAGGTGGTCGTACACGTCGGGTACGCGCACGTCGAGCAGTGGCAGCGCGGCGGCCGGGCGCATCCGGGTCAGGTCGCGCGGCGGGAAGGACGGGCTCAGGGCCGCGAAGCCGAGGGCGCTCCAGGGCGGGGTCCGCGGCACGTGCCGGAAGCCGTCGCGCATCCCGGACCGGTGCCACAGGGGGTAGTCCGGCAGGCCGTTCAGCCGTTCCAGACCCGGATCGGTCCGGCGCAGCAGCCCGCGCAGGTTGTAGTACTGGCGGAAGAAGGCGTGGAACCCCCTGCCCATCGTCACGGTCGTACCGTCCCGCAGCGTGGTGGGCCACCCCGCGAGGCGTCCGCCGAGGACCGGTTCGCGCTCGTACAGGGTGACCCGCACTCCGCGCTCCGCCAGCGCGGTCGCCGCGGCCAGGCCGGCGACACCGCCCCCGACGACAGCCGTCGCGGGGGCCGGCCCGGTGATCTGCGGCGCGCCCGGGGCCGGCAGCAGTACCCGGGCGCGCCGGTCCCGGCCACGGCGGGCACGGACCGTCCGCCTCCGCCGCGAGGCCGGCGCGCGGCCGCCGGGGACATCTTCCGCGGCGCGCGGGCCGCAACCACCGGGGGCGTCGATCGCAGTGGTCGGGGCGGGGTCGTGCGGCGCGGGCATGCGGTCTCCGTGGGTCGTGGGGTACGGCGCGGGGAGGTGTCGCGCACGGCGAAGGCGGTCAGGGGCCGGGGAAGGGCCGACGGGGCAGGCGGGGCAGTTCGAGTGCGGAGCGCAGCATGGGCAGGACGGGGGTGCGCAGGCCGATCGACAGGTCCTCGTGGAGCCCGGTCCCGCCGTCGAGGAAGCGCAGCAGCCGCCGTGCCGGAACCCGCCGGAACAGCTCGGCGAAGAAGGCCGCCCCGTCGACGCGGCCACTGTCGAGGGCGTGCAGCAGGACGGCGTCCATGACCCGTGAGCGGGCCCGGTGCGCGGGCGGCGGCCGGGGATGGCGTCCCGCGTGCAGCGCGGCGGCCACGGCGCGCGTCTGGCGCTGCACGGCGGCGAACGTGAACCCGGTCGACGGGCGGGTCGCCCCGGAGGCCGCGCCGATGCGAAAGACCGACGGCCCGCTCTGCCGGGCGAACGCGGCGTCCGTCATGGGGATCACCCCTGACTCGGTACCGGTGACCTCGAAGCGGCCGAGCCGCAGCACACTCCCCGTGTAGCGCCGCAGCGCGGCCTCGTACGCCTCGCGCGACAGGACCCGCGCGGAGAACTCGGTGTACTCGACGAGCGCGTGGCGCCGCCCGGTGGGCAGGACGTACCCGAACGACAGCCCGTGCGCCGGCTGCGGTGTGCGGAAGTCCATGAACTCCACGGCGTCCGGGTCGAAGACCGGCCGGTCGTGGCGCACGAACCAGCCGTGGAAGTGCTGGAGCAGCGTGGTCCTGGCCGCCGGGAGACTGCCCGGCGGACGCGAGTCGAACACCCAGCGCGCCCGCACGGCCACCGGTCGCCCGTCGGCGGTACGGGCCCGCACCTCGGCGCCGCCGTGAACCGGCTCGACGGTCTCGACCGCGGCCGTCAGCCGCCGCGTGTCCGGATCGGCGGCCGTCCAGTGGGCGACGAACGTCTCGAAGTCGTCCGACCGGAGCATCTTGTAGCGCAGCGGGGCGATGTCCCGTTCGGTGGCGTGCCCGTCGGCTCCGTGGACGCGCAGCCGCCGCCAGGACGTGGTGAGGGCCGCGTCGTACGGGCCGTTCTCGGTCTCCCAGTAGCACCAGGTGCGGTGGGGCGGGCGCAGCGGGCCCGGCGGCGCCTCCAGGAGGACGACGGTCACGGGGCGTGTCCCGGCGGGGCGCCGGGCCAGCCAGTGGGCCAGGGACAGGCCCGCGGCTCCCGCTCCGACGATGGCGACGTCCGCCTCCAGCACGGCTCAGGGCTCCTTCCCGTCACGCCCGTACGGACTCGGGCGTCACCCGAAGCATTCCGGCTGTTCCGGGCGTCCGGATGCAGCGCGCGCGGCGTGTCGGCGGGCCCGGTGGGGCGATTTCCCTGCACCTCCCCCCGTTCGGCGCATCCGGCGACGCGGCCGCCGAGGAATGACTCAGACGAACCGAGCTTCGCCGAACCGTGCTTCGGCCACGCGAGAGGAATGGGTCATGCGCTCCACTCGGACGAGTCATGCGCGCCACTCGGACGAAGGGGCACCGGGCGGGAGAGCCGCCGCCGGTGCCCTGTCGGGTCGTACGGCTCCTTCCGGGGCCCGCGGCGGCGACGGGCGCGGGGTGAGCGGCCGATGACCAGGACCCTCACCGGGCGCACCGATCACGTGGTGGTCGTCGGTGCCGGGCTGTCCGGGCTGTCGGCCGCACTGCATCTGCTGGGCGCGGGCCGCCGGGTCACCGTCGTCGAACGGGACCCGCTGCCCGGCGGGCGGGCCGGCCGGCTGGTGCGTGGCGGCTACCTCATCGACACCGGCCCGACCGTGCTGACCATGCCGGACATCGCCGAGGAGGCGTTCGCCGCGGTCGGCGAGCGGCTCGGCGACCGGGTGGAACTGGTGCCGCTGCATCCGGCGTACCGGGCGAGGTTCGCCGACGGCGCCGTGCTCGACGTGCACACCGAGGCGGCCGCGATGGAGGCGGAGGTGGAGCGCTTCGCGGGCGGCGCGGAGGCGGCGGGGTACCGGCGGCTGCGCGCCTGGCTCGAACAGCTCCACCGGGTACAGCGGCGCCGGTTCATCGACACCAACTTCGACTCGCCGCTGCAACTGGTCAACGCCGATCTGGTCCGGCTGGCCGCCCTGGGCGGCTTCGGGCGGCTCGACGCGCGCATCGGCCGGTACCTGCGGGACGAACGGCTGCGCCGGGTCTTCTCCTTCCAGTCGCTGTACGCGGGGGTCGCACCGCACCGGGCCCTCGCCGCGTACGCGGTGATCGCCTACATGGACACCGTCGCCGGGGTGTACTTCCCGCGCGGCGGCATGCACGCGCTGCCTCGGGCCATGGCGGACGCCGCCGCCCACGCGGGCGCCGACCTGCGGTTCGGCCGGGCGGTCACCCGGCTGGAACGGTCCGGCGACCGGATCACCGCGGTCGTGACGGCCGACGAGCGCATCCCGTGCGACGCCGTCGTCCTCACGCCGGACCTGCCGGCCGCCTATCGCCTGCTCGGGCGCACGCCGCGCCGCCCGGTGCCGGTGACGCATGCGCCGTCCGCCGTGGTCCTGCACGCCGGATGCGATCGCACCTGGCCCCAACTGGCGCACCACACCCTGTCGTTCGGGCGGGCGTGGCGACGCACCTTCCACGAACTGACCCGGACCGGAGAGCTCATGAGCGACCCCTCCCTGCTGATCACCCGCCCCACGGCCACCGATCCCGGGCTGGCCCCGCCGGGCCGCCATCTCCACTACGTCCTGGCGCCCTGCCCCAACACGGCCCTGGGGCCGTCCGCCGCGCAGTGGGGCGACCTCGCGCCGCGCTACCGCGACGCGCTGCTCACCGAGCTGGAACGCAGGGGCCTCGCGGGCATCGGGTCCGCGATCGAGCGCCAGTGCCTGGTCACTCCCGCCGACTGGCAGGCTCTGGGCCATGCCGCGGGGACGCCTTTCTCCGCCGCCCACACCTTCGCGCAGACCGGTCCCTTCCGGCCCCGCAACCTGGTGCGCGGCACCGAGAACGCGGTGCTGGCCGGGTGCGGCACCACGCCCGGCGTCGGCGTGCCGACCGTCCTGCTGTCCGGCAAGCTGGCGGCGGCCCGTATCACCGGAGGGGCGGCGGCCCGGCCGGGAGCGCGCGGACCCGCGCGCACGGCGGCCCGCGGAGCGCGCTCATGACCGGCCGCGAGCTGGACGCGGCGGGCATCACCGATCCGGCGCTGCGTCAGGCGTACACGCGGTGCCGTCGGCTGAACGCCCGTCACGGCAGGACGTACTTCCTCGCCACCCGGCTCCTGACCGCCGAGCGGCGGCCGGCGGTGCATGCCCTGTACGGTTTCGCGCGGTGGGCGGACGACATCGTCGACTCGCTCGACCCGGCGGTTGGCGCGGATTCGCGGTCCGCGGCGCTCGCCCGGCTCCAGGAGGAGCTGGAGTCCGCTCTGCGCGAGGGCCGCAGCGGTGAGCCGACGGTGCGGGCCGTGGCCGACACCGCACGCCGGTACCGGATCGACCACCGCCACTTCACCGACTTCATGGCCTCGATGCGCAGCGATCTGGAGGTCACGGACTACGCGACCTATGCCGACCTGCGCACCTACATGCACGGCTCGGCCGCGGTGATCGGGCTGCAGATGCTGCCGGTGCTCGGGACGGTGGTGCCGCGCGAGGAGGCGGCCCCGCACGCCGCCGCGCTCGGCGTCGCCTTCCAGCTCACCAACTTCCTGCGGGACGTCGGCGAGGACCTGGACCGCGGCCGGGTCTACCTGCCCGCCGACCTGCTGGCAGCGCACGGGGCCGACCGGGAGCTGCTGCGCTGGAGCCGGGACCGGGGCCGCGCCGACCGGCGCATCGTGGCGGCGCTGCGCGCCTTCGAGGACCTCACCCGGCGGGTGTACCGCCGGGCCGCGCCCGGCATCGCCATGCTCGACCCGGTGTCCCGGCCCTGCATCAGGACCGCGTTCGTGCTGTACGCGGGCATTCTCGACGCGGTCGCCGACGCCGGGTACAGCACGGTGCAGCGGCGGGCCGTGGTGGCGCGGAGGCGCCGTGCGGTGGTCGCCGCGGACGGTCTCGTCCGTGTGGCCGCGGCCCGCCTCACCGAGCGCCGCCGCGGCCCCCTCCGTACGGAGCAGCCGCTTTCCGAGCCCCTCACCACACCGCCCGCACCGGTACAGCGGGAGGTCGTGTGAAGTCCCGGCCCTCCGGCCGCCCCCGGCACGGCCTCCTGCGGGTGCGGCAACGTCCCGTTCCCTGGCAGGACCAGCGCCCGACCTGGATGGACGCCCGCCCAGCCGTCATCGCGCAGGCGCTGAAGCGGGCGCAGGCCCGCCCGTCGGGCAACTGGTACGTCGTCGGGGCCGTCCGTGACGTGGGCGGCGAGCGCCCCCTCGCCGGGACCGTCGGCGGCCGGGAGGTCGTCGTCTGGCGCGGCGCGGAGGGCCGGCTGGTGGCCGGTCCCGGAGCCTGCCCGCACCTGGGGGCGCCGCTGGCGGACAGCGCGGTCCGGTGCGGCACGCTGATCTGCCACTGGCACGGACTCGCCCTGGACGGGACACCGTTCGCCGGCTGGGAGCCGCTGCCGGTGTACGACGACGGGATGCTGGTCTGGGTGCGCCTGGACGACGTCGGCGGTGAGCCGGCCACCGCCGCGCCGTTCGTTCCCCGGCGGCCCGCCGGTTCCGCCGCGCTGTCGGCCGTCTACGTGGGCGTCGGCGCCTGCGAGCCCGAGGACGTGGTCGCCAACCGGCTGGACCCCTGGCACGGCGCCTGGTTCCACCCGTACTCGTTCGTGGACCTCAGGGTGGTCGCGCCGGGCGGCGGGACCGCGCGCCGTGGCGGGACGGAGGGCGACGACGGTTTCACCGTGGACGTGTCCTTCAAGGTGGCGGGGCGCCTGGTCGTGCCCGTACGGGCGGAGTTCACCGCCCCCGAGCCGCGCACGGTGGTCATGCGCATCACCGAGGGCGAGGGGCGGGGCTCGGTGGTGGAGACACACGCCACGCCGCTCGGCCCCGACTCGTGGGGCCGGCCGCGTACCGCCGTCGTGGAGGCGGTGATCGCCACCTCCGACCGCCCGGGCTTCGCCGCGGCCCGCCGCGCGGCACCGCTGCTGCGGCCACTGATCCGCGCGGCCGCAGGACGCCTGTGGCGCGACGATCTCGCCTACGCGGAACGCCGCTGGACCCTGCGCTCCACGAACCGCTTCCCGGGCTGACGGCCTCCTAGGGCCTCTCGTTCGGACCATGCCGGGCTCGCGGGCCCTGGCACCGCTCCCTGATCCGGCCTGATCCAAACACTAAAGAGCCTAGGACCCAGCCGCGTGCCCGGGTGGGGCCGGCCGGTCGGTGGCCGGGGCGGCCCGGCGGCCGTCGCCCAGGAGGGTCTGCTGGGCGTGCGGGACCACGTGGATGAGGCACAGGACGCCCCACAGGATCGCCCCGGCGCCGATCAGTTCGGGGAGCAGCCACCAGCCCGTGCGGATCTGTTCGCCGAAGAGCGTGACGCCCAGCAGGAGGCTCACTGTCGCGTCGCCGATCGTCAGGGCCGGCTGGGAGGCGGCCAGGGAGCCGGCCTGGAGGGCGTTCTCCAGCAGCAACAGGGCGCCGACCCCGGTGAGCGCGAACCCGTAGGTCTGCCAGGTGGTGAGGAAGGCCGCGAAGCCGGAGGCGTCGAGGGTGCCGGCCGCCGACTTCAGCAGGGCGGCGGTCAGGGCGTTGCCGATGGCGGCGGCCGCGGCCAGCACGGCGGCGCGGAACAGGGCGGGGCGTCCTGGCCGGGCGAGGACCACCGCCGTGGCCATCGCCCCGAGGCAGACCGCCAGGGCCGGGATCCACCCCATCATGGACGCCTGGTCCCGGGCCCCGGAGGGTGCGGCCGAGACCAGGACCAGCGTGAGCCCGCCGACCATGCCCGCCACACCCCACCAGCCCGCCCGCGGCAGCCCTCGGTGCATCAGGGGGGCGGCGATGAGCAGGGCGAACGGCAGTTCCAGGATGAACAGGGGCTGCACGAGCGCCATCGGCCCGTTCACCAGGGCGAGGGCCTGGAACAGGGCGGCCCCCATCACCCCGCCGATACCGGCCAGCCAGGCGGGGCGGCGCGCCAGGGCGAGCAGCAGACGCAGGCCGCCGCCGCGCGCGACCGTGGAGGCCGCCTTGCGCTGGAAGGCCGTGCCCACGGCGTTGCTGGCGGCCCCCATCACGGCGAAGCACGCGGCCAACCCGATCACACGTCCACCATGCCCGACCGGCGCCGTGCCGTCCTGCGGTCGGACGGGCCATACATCGGGCTTATGAGTCCATAGACGGGACCCGCGTACTAACTTAGGTTTGCCTTAGTTTAAGGTTGCCGACGAGTCGAACATCCTCGCTCGAAGGGAACCTGATCATGCCCCGCCCCCTGCGGGTAGCCATCGTCGGAGCCGGCCCCGCCGGGATCTACGCCGCCGATGCCCTCCTCAAGTCCGACGTGGCCACCGAGCCGGGCGTGTCCATCGACCTCTTCGAGCGCATGCCGGCCCCGTTCGGCCTGATCCGCTACGGGGTCGCGCCCGACCACCCCCGTATCAAGGGCATCGTCACGGCCCTCCACCAGGTGCTCGACAAGCCTCAGATCCGGCTCTTCGGCAACGTCGACTACCCGGGCGACATCAGCCTGGACGATCTGCGCGCGTTCTACGACGCCGTGATCTTCTCCACCGGCGCGACGGCCGACCGGGCGCTGCCCGTACCCGGCATCGAGCTGGACGGCTCGTACGGCGCGGCCGACTTCGTCTCCTGGTACGACGGGCACCCGGACGTGCCGCGCACCTGGCCGCTGACGGCGCGGAAGGTCGCCGTGCTCGGAGTCGGCAACGTCGCCCTGGACGTGGCCCGCATCCTGGCCAAGACGGCCGACGAGCTGCTGCCGACCGAGATCCCGCCGAACGTGCACGAGGGCCTGAAGGCCAACGAGGCCGTGGAGATCCACGTGTTCGGCCGCCGGGGCCCCGCACAGGCCAAGTTCAGCCCGATGGAGCTGCGGGAGCTGGACCACTCCCCCACGATCGAGGTCGTCGTCGACCCCGAGGACATCGACTACGACGAGGGCTCCATCGCGACCCGGCGCGGCAACAAGCAGGCCGACATGGTCGCCAAGACGCTGGAGAACTGGGCGATCCGCGACGTCGGCGACCGGCCGCACAAGCTGTTCCTGCACTTCTTCGAGTCCCCGTCCGAGATCCTCGGCGAGGACGGCCGGGTCGTCGGCCTGCGCACCGAGCGCACGGAACTCGACGGCACCGGCAACGTCAAGGGCACCGGCACCTTCAAGGACTGGGACGTCACGGCCGTCTACCGCGCCGTGGGCTACCTCTCCGACAAGCTGCCCAAGCTGCCCTGGGACCTGGAGTCGGGCACGGTCCCGGACGAGGGCGGCCGGATCATCGCCGAGTCCGGCGAGCACGTGCAGTCCCTGTACGTCACCGGCTGGATCCGGCGCGGCCCCGTGGGCCTCATCGGCCACACCAAGGGCGACGCCAACGAGACGGTCGCCAACCTGCTGGACGACTTCGCGAACGAGCGCCTGCACACCCCCGCCTCGCCCGCCCCGGACGCCGTCGACGCCTTCCTCGCCGAGCGGAACGTCCGCTTCACCACCTGGGAGGGCTGGCACCGCCTGGACGCCGCCGAGAAGGCCCTGGGCGAGCCGCAGGGCCGCGAGCGCGTGAAGATCGTCGAACGCGAGGACATGCTCCGGGCGAGCGGCGCGTAGTCCCGCAGGCCCGCACGGATCTCGGGCCCGCACGGATTTCGACACGAGACGAGCCGTGACCCCTCACGGGGCACGGCTCGTCTCGCTGTGCGGGAAACAGGTGCGCGCGGGCGCACGCACCGCCCCGCCGGGTCGCCTAGCGGTTCGTGCACACGTTCCCGGCGGCGGGGTTGAGCAGGCCGATCAGGTCGATCGAGTTGCCGCACAGGTTGAGGCCGAGGTCGATGGGGAGCTGGATGACGTTGCCGGAGAGCACCCCGGGGCTGTTGCTCGCCGTGCCGGTCGCGCCGGCGTCGGCCGCGGCGGTTCCCGCGCACGTCATCAGAGCCGCACCAGCCAGGGCGGCGGCAGCCGTCATTCTGATCCTCATGAAGAACTCCTGTCGCTCGAAGAACACGGGCGCTCCCACGGTGAGGGTCCCGGGCGCCGCAGAACACCGTTTCACCGCCGAATGCAGTAGGACTGTCAGCCTCACAGGGCCTGACTTGCTCCGAACGGGGAAGGCGGCCAGGACACGTCGGTCCCGACGGAGTTACGGTGCTCCGGCGCCCACGTCAACGCCGCGCCGTCGCTCGCCGGGGAGTCATGGTGAGCGGCCGCGGGCCTCCGCTCGGACGGGCTGACCACGGAGAACACCCCGTCACGTCACACGCACGGCCGCGGGCGGGCGGAACCGCCGTCGCGGCGGTGCGCGTATGGACCCCGCGCGACCGGGCATGATCCGGCTTGGCGATACTGAACGCACACGCCGTCTCCGCTCTCAGATTGGCTCATGTCGAACTCTCCTTCCCCCCGTCCCGCGACACCGCCCACGGTGTGGCCGGCCCGCGGCCGCCACACCGGGCCCGCCGCGGAGGACGTCGTACGGCGCCACCTCAAGCAGCTCAAGGCCGACGGCGTCATCTTCGACCACCTCGAACCGGAGGATGCCGGCCCCGGCGGCGAGAAGGTCTTCGAGGCCCGCTGGCTGGTACCCGGCGAGGTGACCGTACGGGCCCGGCTCATGCTGTCACCTCTCACCGGCTCCGGATCCGGACAGGCCGGACAGGAGCACGAGTGGGTGCTGATGGCGGAGGCGGAGCAGCCGTGGGATCCACGGTGGCCCTCCCCCGCCGCCATGTTCTGGCCGCAGGGGCCCGACGCCGGCTGGCAGTACGAGGCCGTCACCGGGCTGCGGCTCGGCGAGGTCACCCCCCTCCCGGAGGACGACAAGGACCTCCGGCGGATCCTGCGGCACGCGGCGCGGGACACCTGGACGCTGCACGTCGTCGTCCACGAGGCCATGACGCCCGACGAGCGCGGCCGCGCGGCGGTGGTGCGGGCGCTGCCCGAAGGGCTGCGGCACCGGGTGGTGGAGCACCGGGCCGCGCCGCACCGGTTCCGGGCCGTGAACTGGGTGCTGGACGACTTCGGCGTCCGGATGCCCCGCGGCGGCGCCGTGGTCCTGCCCGGCAGTCCCCCGCCGCCCGGCTACGACGTGGCCGACTTCTCGGTGCGCAGCGTGTTCCTCGACGGCACGGAACCGGCCGAACTCCTCGGCGCCGTCAACCGTTTCGCTGCGCTGCCCAGGCCCCTGCCGGACGGCGCCGACCGGGCGCTCACCGCGCTGCGCGAGGACTGGCAGCTGCTGACCTTCGAGGAGGAGCTCACCCGGGCGCGCGAGCTCGTCACCATGTACTCCGAGGCCCTGGAGGCGATGACCAAGTCCCGGGACCTGTACAAGGAGGCCGCCGAACGCGCCCACGAGGCCCTCGCCGTGTACCGGGAGGCGGAGACCGTGGGCGTACTGCCCGCCGGGAAGCAGGCTCGTACAGCCTCGGGCTCCCCCTTCCAGCAGCTGGCGCGCGGGCTCGGGCGCCTGAAGGGCACCGCCCTGTCGCTGCGTCCGGGCAGTGCCCAGGACCGGCGGCCGAAGGCCGGTGCGGCCCCGTCTGACGACGGTGGCGCGGCTCCGGCCGGCGGGGACGCCGGCACGTCCCCGCCGGCCGGAGGCTCGGATCCGCGGACCGGGGACTGACCCCGGTTCGCGGCGGTAAGGGTGCCCGGACCCGCCGGGTGGCGCGGTCCGGACGCTCGGTCCGCGCTGCGGCCCGTCCGGGAGGCCGCCCGGACGCGCCGCGGCGGGGCGGCTCCCTCGCGGGCGGCGCCGTCCGTCGGGCCCTGGGCGTTCGCTTCCGAACGGGGCCCTTCCCGGCACCGGGCAACTGACCTATGGAGCAGGCGGATTGACCGCCCGGGGGCCCAGTCCGGCCGGCCGGGGCGGCGGATGCCGCTCCGCCGCCTGCACCATCAGCAGCAGCGACAGCGCGGCCAGGCTGGCCAACGACGCGCACACCGCGGTCAGTCCGGCGCTCAGCGGCGGTGCCACTGTGATCGCCAGGGCCCGGGAGGCCTGTGCCGGGGCGAACCTGCCCTCGACGTAGCCGACCGCGGCCGGCACCGCCGGGACGACCGCTCCCGCCACCAGGGCCGCCACACCGGCGCGCAGGGCCAGCAGCAGGGCCAGCAGCCCGCACAGCCCCGACACGGTGAGGGCCAGGAAGCAGACGAACAGGGGCACGCCCTGCCAGCGCAGTGGGAAGTAGGCCGCGCCGCAGACCACGAGAGCCGCCGCGGCGATCCAGCTGGGCCAGAAGGCGGACCGCCCGGCCCGCTCCCCCGGCTCCTGCGCGGCCTCCAGCTCCCGCGGCGGGGCCGCGCCCGGCTCGGCAGCCGGCACGTCGTGCGGTGCTCCGTACGGTTCGTCGGGCCGCTCCCCGGCCAGTCGCCCGATCAGCTCCACGAGTTCCTCGACCGTGCGGCTCGCGGCGGCCGCGTGGATCGCCGTCCGGCCGCAGTGCGGCAGGTGCGGCGGCCGGTGCAACAGCGTCACCAGCCGGGTGACGTCCGCCACGCAGCGGCCGCCGACCGCGGCGCGGATCGTGTCGTCGGCGCTGTCGGCCGGCCGCGGCGGCCGGGTCAGCTCCGCGATCAGACCGGCGACGTCCTCCACGGGCCGGTCGAGGGCGACCGCGCGCAGGGCGTGCCGCACGGCCTCGGTGTGCTCGGGCGATCCCTCCAGGAGGGTGACGAGCCGGAGGACCTCCTCTAGGGGGCGGTCGTCGACCGCGGCCCGGACGAGGCCGCCGACGGGATCACCGGCCGCGCCCTCGCCCTCGCCGCCTTCCACCATGCCGCCGGGCGGCCCGGACCAGTGGATCTCGTCGGCGAAGTCGATGACGGCCTGGTTCGACTGGGATGGTGCAGAGCGGGTGGTCATGCTGGGCTCCATGGCAGGGGTGCGGCCGCCTCTGCGCCCCCGAAGCGCGACACGCCTTTACCCCGCCATTACAAGGGAACTGCCGCCCGGCGCGCCACCGGGACGACGCACCGGGGTGACGTCCGGTCATGGAAGTGCGGCAACGTGGGCATCCGAAAGGGGAAGGCGCCGCGAGCGGCACGACAGGAAGGGCCCCAACCGTGGACTCCACCGCGAAGGTGCTGCTCATGACCGCCGTCATCACGGCTGTCGTACTGGTTCTGGCCGCCGTGCTGGCCGTGGCCGTCGTCCTGCTCAGGCGTCTGGTGCGCACCCGGCGAGAGCTGCGCCGCGCCGGCCTTCCGACAGGGCCGCGCTGGGTCTTCTGGGGTGCGGTCGTCTATCTCGTCCTGCCCACGGACCTGTTGCCCGACCCGGTGTACCTGGACGACATCGGCGTGCTGCTCCTGGCTCTGCGTTCGCTGCACGCCGCCGCCGGTGACCGGCTGCCCGCTCCGGCCCGCCGACCCGGACTTTTCGGGCACCGAGGGCATCCGGACGCGAAAAACTACGCTCCGTAAGGAAACCAATCACCCGTTCGATTCGTATAAGTCTCGGGAACCCGAAACGAAGTCAGCGGGCCAAGCGACGCCACAAGCAGCAACACCGCTTGGTCGCGGCTGCACCGACAGGGGAGAGACGATGCAACCGTTCGCGCTCAACTACGCTCGTCCGGCAGTGGAACTGGACGCCACCACGCCGTACGCCTACGACTCCGGGCTGCAGTTGAACGTTCTCATGGACGGACGGATCGCCGCATCCGACCACGCGCTGCTGAGGGAGCTGGGCACCACGACCTCCACGGCGGGCTCCAAGACGCACTTCGACGACTGAAGACGGCCGCGGAGATGACCGTACTGATCCTCACCGGCGAGGAGGACGTGACGGCGGACATGGTGGTCATGCACCTGAACGCCTCCTCGACCCCGGTGGTCCGGCTGGACCCGGCCGATCTGACCACGGGCGCCGCTCTGTCGGGCGAGTGGGCCCACGGCTCCTTCGACGGCCATCTGTCGGTGGCCGGACGGCTGGTGAGCGTGAGCCGTCTGCGCTCGGTATGGGTGCGCAGACCGGGAGTTCCGGCCGCCCGGGCGGGCCGGCCGTCCGCGTGGCTGTCCGAGGAGGCCGCACAGGCCCTGTACGGAATGCTGCGCGGCTGCGGAGCCCGCTGGATGAACCATCCGGACGCGGCCGAGCGCGCCCGGCACAAGCCCTGGCAGCTGCGCCTCGCCCAGCGCAGCGGCCTGCCGGTGCCGGCCACGCTCATCACCACGTTCCCGCGGGCCGCACGGGAGTTCGCCGAGCGCTTCCCGGACCTGGTGGTGAAACCGATCTCCGGTGCGCATCCGCAGGAGCCGCCGACGGCGGTGCCGACCAGCCGGGTCGCCCCGGACGCGGACTTCGGCGCGGTGGCCTTCGGACCGACCCTGCTGCAAAGCAGGATCGCCAAGCGCGCCGACATCCGGCTGACCGCGGTCGGCGACACGCTGCTGGCCGCCCGCAAGACGACCCCGGCGGACGCCGACCCCGAGGAGGTGGACGTCCGGTTCGCCACGTCCAAGACGCCGTGGCGGCCGGCCGAGGTTCCGCCACCCGTGGCCGCGTCGGTGCGCACTTATCTACGGCAGGCCGAACTCTCCTACGGTGCCTTCGACTTCGCCGAGGACGCCGACGGCACCTGGTGGTTCCTGGAGTGCAACCAGTCCGGACAGTTCGGGTTCGTCGAGGTGGAGACCGGCCAGCCGATCGCCCGCACCATCGCCAAGTGGCTCGGCCATCCCGCCCCACGCGCACACGAGTACGCCAACGGCAGGCGTACGGCGGCTCCTTGACGGCACGCGGTGCCAGGAGAGCGTCCGCTCGTACGTCTGCCGCGGGGTCAACCAGGCGGCGGGCGACCAGGTTTGGGACGGTCGGGTTCAGACCGCCAGGGACAGGGCGCCGTCCTCTTCGACGTCGGTGCTCATGCCCGCGTCCGCTGCTCTCCCCCGGGCGAGCAGCAGGGCGTCCGCCTTGCCGATGGCCTCGTGGATGCCGGTGGCCCCCATCATGACGCACAAGGTGTAGCTGACGTCCTCCAGTTCCCGGGCCGTCTCGGCCCGCTCCCTCTCCGCCTGAGCGATCTTCAGCGATGCGTACCGAGTCAGCAACGTCCTGACGACCTTCGGGTCCGGAACCAGCACGGAGCGCCCCTCTCTTCGATTTTTGCTCCGTATGCCCGCGGCACGCCGTGCCATGCACAACGACCGGCCGCAAACATATGTTTGACCGAATTCAGTCGATTTCCGGTGGCAGATCCACCGCTCGCCACCGGGGCACCGCCGGCTCTACCGGCCGCGGCTCCCGGTTCTGCGCCGCACCGCGGCGCGGCGCTCGCCGGCGGTCATGCCACCCCAGACACCGTCGTACTCGCTGTTGCGCAGGGCCCAGGCCCGGCACTCGCCCAGCACGGGGCACCGGTGGCACACCGCGCGGGCCTGTTCTATCTGACGCACGGACGGACCGCTCTCCCCGAGCGGGAAGAACAGCTCGGGGTCCTCGAAACGGCACGCCCCGCGCTCGCGCCAGTTCTCGATCGTTCGGACAAAGCTCACCGGGACCTCCGCTGAACACTCGGCCGCACATGTCCGGGCAGCTCCCGTCTGCGGCGGCAGGGCGCCGCACGACCCGGCAGAGGTATCCGCAATATAGGTGCTTTTCGGCCCCACGGCCACGATTGGGTGAGCGCCACGCAGGAGACGCACAGGAGAACACTCCGCCGTGAGCCCCTCCGGGCGGACGCCCTGCGGCCACGGGCCCACTCGGCGAGTGATTCTTCGCGCTGGTGGCCGAATTCGTGCAGTGAGTCCGGCCAGTCAGGGCCGACGGGAGGTCCTGGGGTCCGGACAGTCAGGGCCGCCCGGAGACCCCCGGGTCCCGGTTCATTCGGCGAGCGCGTCGGCGAGTTCCGCCGTGGCCTCGGCGATGTCACGGTCGCGGTCTGCCAGCAGCGCAGGCAGCGCGCCGCTGCGGGACCGTACGGCCTGCCGCGCCCTGCGCTCCCACACCACCGGGTTCTCAGGGTGGTTGAGGAGCTTGGGGTAGACAGCGGCGACGCTCTCCCACTGCCGGGCGTCGGCGATGCTCCTGAGCAGCTGGATGATCCGCGGACGGCAGGTCACACCCGGAAGCTGGGCGAGCTCCCACAGGAAGGGGACGGTGGCGGCGGTGGCCTGTTCCACCACGAAGCCGTACTGGCAGATCCGTCCGCGCAGCTCGTCCAGCGCGGCACCGGCGGTCCGGGCGTCGACCGAGGCCACCCGGCGGAGCAACAGGGGGATGTCGGCTGCGGGGCCGGTGGAGTCCCTGATGTCGCTCCAGGGCACCTGCCCCAGGCCCGGCAACGGGATCGCGCGGTCGGTGCGCTGAGCGCCGGGCTGCTCCATCGGTACGGTGCGCATGGCGTCGTCCTTTCCGGCGGCGGTCGTAAGAGGGGAAGGGCGGTTCAGTGGGGTGAACGCGTCGGCAGCCTCACCCAGACCGACTTGCCGGCCGGGGGCCTCGGGGTCCAGCCCCAGTCCTCGGCCAGGGCGTCGACCAGGCGCAGGCCCCGGCCGTGCTCCAGCAGGCCGAAGCCCGCCGGGGTGCGGCGTACGGGGCGGCCGGCGCAGGGGTCGGAGACGGTGATGATCAGCTGTGCGGCGTCGACAGCGAGTCCGAGCCACACGGCCGTGTCACCGGGCGGGGCGTACGGCACCGCGTGCGTCGCCGCGTTGGCGGCGAGTTCGGTGACGACGAGGGCGGCGTCGTCGGCGCAGTGGTCGAGCGACCATCTGCCCAGGGTCTCGCGCGTGAAGGCGCGGGCCCGGGCGAATCCCTCCCGGCCGCAGTCGATCCGAAGTGCCGCGGCCGCGATCGCGCCGGGGGTCCCCTCCGCCCACGGCGCGATCACGGCGGCCGCGCTCGGCACTTCGAGTGCACGGCTCACTGGTGAGGGCACGTCATCTCCCTGATGCGACGTCACCGAACGGCGTCCACAAGGGGTTGACGCCCCAGCTATTATCCACGCTGACAGCGTCCGCGTGCAATTGCACGCGAAATTTCTCGTGAAAGTGCGAGCGGACGTGCGAACGTGAACAGCAAGGAGACCGCGGTGCCACCAGTGCGGAACGGAGTGCGGGCCAGTTCGCTGGACGCCCGCTGGATCAAGAGCCGGCACAGCAACGCCGAAGGCAACTGCGTGGAGGTCGCCGCCCTGGTCGGCGGCGACATCGCGCTGCGCAACTCCCGTGACCCCGACGGTCCCGCGCTGGTCTACACCCCCGCCGAGGTGGCCGCGTTCCTGGCCGGCGCCAAGGACGGCGAGTTCGACCATCTGCTGTGAACGCGGCCGTCAGCCAAGAAGCGGAGGGAACGTGCCGACTTCCCCCGGCGGCTGCCCTCCGCAGCCGTACGGTGCGGTACGGTGACTGCTCAGTCTGCCGGTCTACTGGGAGCCAGGATGTCCGCCGAGCCACATCGCATCTCCCGCCTCGAACCCTATCTGGACCGGACCGAGCCTGCCCCGACTCTGCTGAAGATGCTGGTCGGCGTCCAGTTGGCGGGGTTCCGCGAGGACGCCGGGATGTCCCAGGAGCAGTCGGCGCGCGAACTCGGCTTCAGCGCCGCGAAGCTCTCGCGCATCGAGTCGGGCAAGGGACGCCGTCCTCCGGCCGAGGGCGACGTCCGCGCCCTGCTGAAGCTGTACGGCACCGACGAGTACGAGTCCTCGGTCCTGCTCAGGCTGCTGCGTCGGGCGGGCGAGCCCGGCTGGTGGCAGCGCTACGACAAGCGGCTGATGCCCGAGTGGTTCGACCGGCTGGTCGGCCTCCAGGAGGCGGCCGCCGCGATCCGCACCTTCGAGATCCAGTACGTGCCCGGGCTGCTCCAGACCGCGGCGTACACCCGGGCTGTGGTGGAGCGCGGGCTGCCGACCGCCTCGGCGAACGAGGTACAGCGGCGCATTGAACTGCGCACGCGCCGGGCCGAGTTGCTGCTGCGGCAGGACGCGCCTCAGCTGTGGGCGGTCATCGACGAATCGGTCCTGCTGCGCGTTCTGGGCAGCCGCGAGGTCATGCGCGAGCAGCTCGGCCACCTCGTCGCCATGGCGCAACGCCCCAACGTGACCCTGCAGGTCGTCCCGCTGGACGTGACCAACGCGTCCGCGCCCGCCATCCCGATCACGTATCTCCGGTTCGGCGGCCTGGACCTGCCCGACGTCGTCTACCTCGAACACATCAGGAGCGCCAACTTCCTCGAGGACCGCGACGAGACGGAGGAGTACCGGATCGCCCTGGACCGGCTCGCGGACGAGGCGCTCACACCGCAGGAGTCCCTGGCGTTGCTGCGCAAGACGGCCAACGACCGCTACGCGTCCGCGTCCTAGTGCCGCGGCAGGCAACGTTTGCCCGTAAAGGAGCGGCGTCCGGTGCGTGCTCTGGGGGTCCCCCTGCTCGAAGAGCTTGGGGGAGTGCCGGCCGGAAGTCCTCGTACTGGACGTACTTGGGCTTTCGGCCGGTGCGGCGAGTGGGGGTCCCCCCTGCTCGAAGAGCTCGGGGGAGCGTGCCGGGCGTCGCGACGGGGCGAACGTTGCCTGTCGGGGCACTAGCTTCTTCGCCCCCCCCGGCCCGGAGACGGCAGCCGAGGCCGCACGAAAGCCGGATGAGACGAACGCCCCGCCCAACACCCGATGTCCGGGTCCTGGACGGGGCGTTTGTCATATGTGTCAGCGGATCAGGCCTATGCCGCCGAACTCCACCCACTCATGGGTGAGTTGACGGGGCGCCACCTCGGTGTCCGGCCGCCAGGTGGACACCTCGACCAGACCCGGCTCGAGCAGCTCCAGGCCCTCGAACCATTCGGCGACGTCCTTCTCCTGGCGCACCCGGCCCCAGTGGCCCTGCGTGGCCTTGTCCATGAAGTCCGTGACGAAGGCCCGCACTTCGGGGTCCTCGCTGACGAGCTGGCACATGAGCATGATGCTGCCGGGCACGAGCCGTTCCCGCACGCGCTCCACCACGGCGAGCGGGCCGTCGATGTCACTGTCCGGGATGCAGTGGAACACCGAGTTGAACAGCACGGCCACCGGCTGCGAGAAGTCGATCAGGCGCCGGGTCTCGGGGTGCGAGAAGATCTCGTCGGTCTGCCGCATGTCGGCGTGTATGACCGCGGTGCGCTCGTCCTGCTGCAGCAGGGCCCGGCCGTGGACCAGCACCATGGGGTCGTTGTCGACATAGATCACGTGCGACTCGGGGTCGACGCGCTGGGCGACCTGGTGCACGTTGTTCTGGGTGGGCAGACCGGAGCCGTGGTCGAGGAACTGCCGGATCCCGTGTTCCTCGGCGAGGGTGCGGACGGCCCGTTGCAGGAAGCGCCTGTTGTTGAGGGCGAGCCGGCGGGTGCTGGGGACGACCTTGTCGAGTTCCTCGCACGCGGACCGGTCGGCCGCGTAGTTGTCCTTGCCACCCAGGTAGTGGTCGTACATACGCGCAGCCGTCGGAACGTTCTCGTCGATGTTCGTCGACAGCTGGTTCTCCCCAGGCATCAGTCCCCCAGATTCGCCGATTCCACCGCGCCAACTGGGCCGGTTGGACGGAGAGTACATCCTAGGGAACCGGCATCTTCCCAGACCAGTCCACCGTCCGACGACGGCCCGTGACGGCATCACGGTCTGTCCCGATCCTCACGAATTCTTCACCGGACGGCACCCATCAACCGCGCGGTACGGAGCACCCGGATCCTCTGTCGGACAAGGGGGTGTCATGGTCTTCGTCGCCGTACTGCTGCTACCGCTCGTGTCCGTGCTGCTGGTGGTCATGGACCGCGTGGAGCAGCGCATGCTGGATCCGGCTCCGGCGCGGGGCCGTCATGCCGGGCGTAGCGGACACCTGCGGCTGCTCCCGGGTGGCCGCCGCGGCTCCGGGCCCGAGGCCCGCCCGGTCGCGTCCGCGTCGGGCCCGACCGCCTCCGGCGAGCGGCGGCGGACCGCCTGAGCCGGCGCGCCTCCCGGCCCGCGTGCGCACGCGGGTGTGCGCCGGGCGTGCGTCCGCCGGGCCCGTTCCGTGCCCGCTTTCGCCGGTGGGCTTGCTCGGGTACCCGGGTCCTGTGACACGCTCGGTGACGACCGGCCCGTACGGCCGGTCGTCACTCTGTCCGGCACAGTGGAGAGGCACCGGTATGCGCATCGGACTGCTCGGCACCGGCCCCTGGGCACGGATGGTCCACGCCCCCGCCCTGAGCGCGCACGGCGAGCTGGACTTCGCCGGCGTATGGGGGCGCCGTACGGCCGCCGCGAAGGATCTCGCCGAACGACACGGCACCCACGCCTTCGACGATCTCGACGCCCTACTGGCGGAGGTGGACGCGGTCGCCGTCGCGCTGCCCCCGCACATCCAGGCCGACCTCGCGGTGCGGGCCGCGCGGGCACACTGCCACCTGCTGCTCGACAAGCCGCTCGCCGCGACGGTGGAACAGGGCCGCGCGGTGGTCGGGGCCGTACGGGAGTCCGGTGTGGCCTCGGTGGTCTTCTTCACCACCCGCTTCCAGCCCGAACCGGCGGCCTGGATCGCCGAGCAGGCCGCCCGGGGGGAGTGGTTCACGGCGCGGGCGCAGTGGCTGGGCGCGGTGTTCACCGGCGACAGCCCGTTCGCCGACTCGCCCTGGCGGCGGGAGAAGGGCGCGCTGTGGGACGTCGGCCCGCACGCGCTGTCGGTGCTGCTGCCGGTCCTCGGCGACGTACGGCGCGTGACGGCCGCCGCGCACGGTCCCGGGGACACGGTGCACGCGGTCCTCGACCACGTCGGCGGCGCGTCCAGCACCCTCACCCTGAGCCTGACCGCTCCCCCTGCGGCGGCCGGGGCGACCGTGGAACTGCGGGGCGAGGCCGGCGTGACGCTGCTTCCGGAGGCCTCCGAGGACGCCGTCGCCGCCTACACGCGCGCGACGGACGCGCTGCTCACCGCCGCCCGCACCGGCCGCCCTCATCCGTGCGACGCCGCGTTCGGCCTCCGGGTCACCGAGATACTCGCGGCGGCGGAGACGGAGCTGACGCGCGACACGGACTGACCGGCCCGGCAGCGCGGCCGCGCTGCCCCCCCACTCGCCGGAGGGTGGCTGACAACGGCCGGAGAGGGGCAGGTCAGCCCACGTCCCACAGGAACCGGTGGGTGTGGATGCCGAAGTACGGGAACGACTGGACCTGCCGTACGCCCTCGATGGGACGGACCACGTCGTTGACGAAGTCCAGCAGGTCCCGCGGGCCGGGCGCGACGACCTCGGCGAACAGGTCGAAGCCGCCGGAGGTCAGCACCGAGTAGACCACCTCGGGGCGGCCGGCCAGTTCGTCGGCGACCGCCCGCGGGTCACCGTCCACGCCGATGCCCAGCAGGGCCATGGCCTGTCCGCCCATGGCCATCGGATCGGTCACGCCGACCACCTGGACGGCCTTGGAGTCCAGCAGGCGCTGGAGCCGCTGGCGGGCGGCGGACGCGGACAGACCGACCTTGGGGCCGAGGTCCGCGTACGCGATCCGTCCGTCGGTCTGCAACTCGCGCAGGATGGCCCGGTCGATCTCGTCCACGTGTGTCGCTCTCCCTCTCCCGGCCGGCTCGCCCCAGCGTAGGCCCTGCCGTCAGCCGAGCAGTTCGGCCAGGGCGGCGGCGAAGAGCTCGGTGTGCGCGTCGACGTCCTGCTCGGTGGTGTCGGGGCACATCAGCGTCATGTTGTGGAACGGGGTGAGCAGGATGCCCCGGTTGGCCAGGTAGAGGTGGAGAATACGATCGGATCACTAGCCGCTTCAAGGCTGGCTTCAGATTCGTGCGTCGCGACAGCTGATCCACGCACCCTCAGGCTGCCGACCACTGGGCTCCCCCGTCGCCGCATGGCCGGCGCCCGTCTTGCCGACGAGGCCGGCGGGCCGTTCCCTGGACGTATGCGTCCGTGTGTGGCCGTCGCCGGGTACGGTGCCGGGGGGCTGGAACCCGCCCGGCAGGTGAGCCTGCTTCAGGCCAGGCGGGGGGCGTTCGTGGGGTGCGGGGGCCCGGGCGGGGTCGTGGAGGCGTGCACGCGGGGCGTGCGATCGGCGGGCGACCTGCCCGGCCGCATGCGGAAGGGACGGTGCGATGGATCCTGACATCCGGACCAGGGCCGCGATCGAGGAACACTGGCGGGCATCGGAACGTGGGGACACCGAGGCCGAGCACGCCATCTACGCCGCGGACGCCGTCCTCGACTATCCCCAGTCGGGTGAACGGTTCCGGGGTCGCGCCACGATCTCGGCGCAACGTGGCGGGCACCCCGCCAGTCGCCACTTCACCGTCCACCGGATCATGGGCGGCGGAAGTCTGTGGGTGAGCGAGTGCGTCATCACGTACGACGGGGTGCCCAGCTACTCGGTGAGCATCATGGAATTCGCCGACGGGCACGTGGTGCACGAGACCCAGTACTTCGCGGACGCCTTCGGCGCCCCGGAATGGCGAACGGCGCTCGCGGAACCGATGCCGGGCAGGAACATAGCCAGGGCCTGACCGCCCGCGCCCCCCAACCCGGCCCGATGGCAGGGCGGATAACCGGTGGCCCCGGGGTGAGCAGGTCCAGCACAGTTGGGCCATGGCGATCTCTGGACCCCGGTTCATACCTGGCCTCGAGTTGTCCGAGGTCTTGTACGAGGAGGCGGTGGAGCCGATCCTCCGGGATGCGTTTCCAGGGCTGCGTTACGCGGCTGCTCGGATCGGCGGCGGCTCCGAGGTGCTCGGTTTCGACACACCGCGGTCGGCAGATCACGAGTGGGGCCCGCGGCTGGAGATCTTCCTGACAGCCGAGGACCGGGCTCAGCACGGTGGTGCGATCTGTCGCACCCTGGCTGAACGGCTGCCGAAGGACGTTCGGGGCTGGCCCACCCACTTCGAGGAGAGCGACGATCCGCTGGATCCGGTCGGGCGTATGCAGTCGACCGACGGCCCGGTGAACCATCGCGTAGACGTGCACGACGTGGACAGCTGGCTGGCCGAGCAACTCGGAGTGCGTCCGGCCGGTGCAGAGCCGACCACTCGTGAATGGCTGGCGATGCCACAACAGAAGCTCGCTGAGACCACTGGTGGAGCGGTGTTCCATGACGGGCTCGGTACTCTCACCGACGTCCGGAGGCGGCTGGCTTGGTATCCCGGCCAGGTATGGCGGTATCTGCTGGCTTACCAGTGGCAGCGCGTCTCACGGGAAGAAGCGTTCGTGGGTCGCTGCGCGGAAGTCGGTGACGACATCGGTTCGGCCGTCGTGGCCGCTCGGCTGGTGCGTGATCTGATGCGCCTTTGCCTGCTGCTGGAGCGCCGCTACGCCCCCTACGGCAAGTGGCTCGGCAGCGCCTTCGGCCGGCTGCCTGCGGCGGAGTCGCTCAAACCGGCTCTCCGTGGTGCGCTGGCGGCGACGGACCACCGGACCCGGGAGGCGCATCTGTGCGACGCGTACGAGGTTGTCGCTGCCCTGCAGAACGCATCGGGGCTCAACGCGCCGGTGGACCCGAGGCGGCGGCCCTACCACTCGCGTCCCTTCCAGGTTCTGCGCGCCGAGCGTTTCGCGCAGGCACTCGCGGAGACGGTCACGGACCCGGACCTTCGGACGTCGGCGCTCGTGGGAGGCGTGGACCAGTGGGCAGACAGCACTGATCTGCTCAACCAGCCCCAAGCCATACGGGCCACAGCACACGCTCTCGGATGAGAGGCAGCAGGTCCGGGACAGGCACTGCCCAAGCGGTGGTGCCTACAGATCTGCCGGGCGGGTGAACCCGTAGGCGCGCTCGACCTTGGCCACGTGGAGTGAGAACGAGGTGTACCAGCGCTCGCGTCCGTCCGCACGGGCCAGGGCGTGCTCCGCGTGATCCCGCCAAGCGGCGATCGAATCCTCGTCCTTCCAGTACGACACCGTGACCCCCAGGCCGTTCGCACCGCGAGCGGAATCGACGCCGAGGAACCCCGGCTGGTCGGCAGCCAGCTTCATCAGCCGCTCGTCCGCCTCCGCATAGCCGTTGTCGCCGACGGTCCGCACGGCGGTGAACACCACGGCGTAGTAGGGCGGAGCGGGCAGCGACGCGGGCGCAGGATCGGTCACGGAGGTCCTCCAGCAGACGACACCGGCAGTATCGCCTCAAACGATCTCGCACACCCACCTGAACTCACAATCCCGCCACCCGGTGACCGACCCACGCTCCCGGTCGGCCTGCCGGGCGGCTGAACGCGCCTCGGCCGTGGTTGCGAGCGTGTCGGGACAGGCCACCGCGGCCACCCTCGCTAACGTCCGCTTCGCGCAAAAGGCCCCCAAGGGACCGATTCGCACCCATTGGCGGTCGAGAGGACACGGCCCGCAACGTCTTCCAGTACGACCAGAGCATCCCGCCAGCGTCCCGCTGACCGAGCACGGTCCGAGTCCTCATTGTCATCGCCCAGCGAAGCTCCGGACGTTCGGAGCTTCGCTGGATCCGTACTGGGAAGCACACGCATCGCCACATCACTGTGGTGAGTCCGGCTTCAGCGAACCGTGGCGCCCCGGGCTTCCGCGGAGGCGGCGTAAGCCGTCCCTTCGAAAACATCATTGCCGACGCGCCCAGCGAATCCACACCCTTGGGGGCGGTGGAACGCACGGTCAGGCGGAACTTGCAGGCGAGGGAAGCCCCGGGCTTCAGGGTGGCCTTCGCGGGCGTGACACCGGAAGCCACCAGGCCCTGTTGACCGCGCGCCGCCACCGGTCACATCGGCCGGCGCTGCCACTCGACCTCGAGCACCGCGGCGAGCCGTCGCTGCCCGGTGTGCAGCATCACCGGGCCTCAGCGGCAGACGCTCATACCCCACTACCGCCGCCCGTGGCAGGCGCGCTGCGGCGGGGCCACCACCAAGGTGTCCCCGCCGTTCGGCTCGTCAGGCGCGGTCGCATCCTGCGTGGAGGCGATCGCGCCCCGCCTTGTTCCTACCGAAGCCGCTGGTACAGGATCCGGGGGTCGGGACCCGGCTCCAGGAGGCACCCCATCACCGTCATCACGCACGAGGACCCGATCGGCCGGGGCCGCAGCAACTACCTGATTCACGCTGACCTGTCAGACCGGCAGGACGGCTGGAGCGAACAGCTCTGGACCCGCCAGCTCGCGCCTGACCGGTTCGAGGTGGCCTGCCTGCCCTTCTTCACCTACGGCATCTGCTACCGCGACGTGGTGACCGTAGACAGCAACCACCTGGTAACCGCCGTGCTGGAGAAATCCGGCCATCGCACCCTTCGGGTCGCTCTCGTCGTCGACCACCCCGATCGGGACCAGCTGCACGAACTCCTGCACGCCAAGGTCGTCGAGGCCGACCTGCCTCACGAATGGCTCCAGGGGACCTACCTCGCGGTGGACCTCCCGCCGGGCACGGATCCGACAGCACTCGTGAAAACCCTGGAGGCACCCGCCCAGACCGGCGCTCTCCACTGGGAGATCGACTCCTGATTCGAAGGCTCTTTCCGATAGGAGTTGTTAGAGACTGGTGACGCTTCCAGCAAGGTGCTCGCCTACAAGTCACCGCACGGTGTGGCCCGGTGCTCAGCAGGTGCGGACACTCCTTGGTGGCGGCGGCAAGCGTCACCCGTGCTGCGCTCATGCTCCACGACGGTGGCAGGCGCCGTCCGCGCGACGGACGAGAAAATACGTTGGCTGGCTGCCGCCGAGCTGCGACGATGCAGCTGTTTCCCATGCGGAGGGGGGCCTTTGTTCGTTTTCGTCTGCGCGAGGTGCGCTGCCGAGCTGACCGTCCCCTTGTCCCAGGTCTCCCTTCCGGCCCACGCTCGTCAGAAATACGGGAACGGGGCCCAGCTTCCGGTGCTCATGGGATCAGGAACGTTTGCCGTGGACCCGGACCCCTGGGGGCGGCCGTGGCGGATGTGGCACGAGATCGATCCGGACGAGGCGGAGGCACGCGGCATCTACGCGCCGGCCTACGCCCTGTCCGACAGCGCGCCCGGGGCGATTGTCATCGCGCCCGGAGATGTCCGCGGAACACGGCTGATCCCCGAGAAGAGCGGCGGTGCCTGCTGCGGCCCAGATGGGGCAGACGGGCCCAACTTGGCCTGCGAGGCGTGCGACCTGCCCGTGGCGGCCAGGGTCGACGACTGCTCGCTCTGGCAGGCAGTGCGGCTCAGCTCAGACGCCGTGCACCGCGTCCTCGTTGACGGTGTCCACGCTGCGCCGCTCTCCTGGGCGGAGCTGATCGAGAAGGGGGAGAGCACGCCCCCGTTCGAGCCGATTGCCACGTGGGGAGGACGGTTTGGACCGAGCCACTACTGGTCGTGGAGTCCGCAATGGGAGGCGGCAGCCGGCCGGGCGCTCGCCCACCTGCTGGCGGCCTCCGAAGGACAGCCGGTGAAGGTTCCCAACGGTCTGACCGCGGACGTGTTCCAGCGAACGCTCGACGCGCTGCTGCCCGCAGGCCCGCCGAAGCGGCGCGCGGTCCTGGCTGGACCGGGACGGCCCGCGCCCGACGCAGGCGTCGACATCCTGCTCGTACCGGTCCATCCGCAGACGGGTCAAACCTGGACCCCCGCCGGCCCGGCCGCATCGGCATACCCGGTGCCGCTGCCTCTGGGGGTGTGGCTGTGGTTGACCTCTCCCCAGCCCTACTTGCCGGTTCCCGCGTCGGGTGGCATACCCCAAGACGTCCTCCGCGACGACCCGCTGCCGCCGCGCCCCAATTACCTGTTCCGGGCCGACCGGGGAGCGTTCCAGCACACCGTGGTCCGGTTGCCGGCCGTGCGCAGCCCGTGGCTGCGCACGATCCTCGAGAACCTCACGCAGGACAGGCCGGCCGGCCTCTTCTAGCGGTCTGGCAATCGAACAGCACCAGACTCTCGCGTCTCCCGAAGTGGTCAGCACCTGCTGTCTGCGAATCTGGTGAACAGAACCACCTGGCCGGCGGCCCAGGGACGCCCCAGGCTGCCTGCGCTCATAGTCCTCGATCTGTCGGGGGTACGGGCCTGCCGGCTGCAGAAGATTCGTCACGGACGGCGGAGCCGGCCAGGGACTGCTGGTTCGACTGGGGGGACGGAGCGGGGCGTTGGCCGTCTCAAATCGATCTTCGCGAAGATTTCACCTTGGGTACAACCTTTCACGTGCGCACCAGGTCTGGTCTGTCGGTTCAGCAGACCCACAGAGCAGACTTGGGGAACAAATGCGTATTCGTGCCACTGTTGCCGCTGTCTCCGGCGCCCTGGCCCTGTCCGCCCTCGCCGTGCCGGCCTCTCAGGCGAGCAGCCCTTCGTTCGCGCTGACGGGGGCGGACACCGCCCCGGTGATCAGCAAGGTCGTTGTGAACAGTGGAAAGCCGATCGTGCTCGGTACCACCGCCACCAAGAAGGTGACGGTCTCCGTCACCGCGTCCCACTCCTCGGGTATCGACGACGCTCTCTCCTACCTCTGGAGGGGCCGCGACAGCAACCCGAACCTGTACGACCTCGGGTTCCACCCGGACAAGGAAAGGGCCAAGTGCAAGGCCGCGAAAGCCACAACCTCGACCTGCACCCTCACCATCACGGTCGATCCCCGATACCTGTGGAACACCAACGCCACGACCTGGCGGGTCTACGCCGGCGCATGGGGCAAGGACGGGAGCTTCACCGAGAATGGCAAGTTCTCCTCGGTCAGGTTCCAGCGGCTGTCGCGGCTGACGGCCAAAGCCTCCCCGAAGTCCGTGAAGAAGGGCAGCACCATCACGGTCACGGGCAAGCTGGACCGCGCCAACTGGGACACCCGTAAGTACGCGGGCTACACGTCCCAGTCGGTCAAACTCCAGTTCCGGAAGAAGAACAGCAGCACATACACCACCGTCAAAACGGTGAAGAGCTCCAACACCGGCACGCTCAAGACCACGGTCAAGGCTGCGAAAGACGGCTACTGGCGCTGGAGCTTCGCCGGTACGACCTCGACTCCCGCAGTCAACGCCACCGGTGACTTCGTCCACGTGAAGTAGTCCCGCGGCGCGCGGCCGGACGCCGGTACTGTTCCGGCGTGACCAGTGACGCTGCCGCACCAAGCGGAGTCTGGAACGGTGCCTCAGTGCGCTCTCGTGTTGCCGCGATGGGCCGGGAGGACCCCGAGCGTCGCCGTTTCGGCGCCTCTCATCACGGGTACCGGCTTTACCCGCCCCTGACGGAAGCGACGATCCGATCCTTCGAGCAGCTGCACGGCATTACCCTTCCTGCTTCCTACCGAAGCTTCCTGGGTACGGTCGCCGACGGCGGAGCGGGGCCGGACTACTGGCTCCTGGGCCTGGCAGAGGAAGGGGACGACGAAGAGGCCCTGCACGACCTTCGGGCAGAGTGTCTGCACGTGGGCTTCCTGGCCACCCCGTTCGCACACACCAGGGAGTGGCCGGGGCCGGGCAGGGGAGGCAACGCCGACTACTCGGTGGCGGGGACGCTGGTCCTCGGCGAGTCCGGCTGCGGCACCTTCGCCCGTCTGGTCGTAACGGGGAGCGGTGCCGGACAAGGGTGGCTCGACGACTGCGTGTGGGGTGGTCTCACCCCCGGGCCGGACTTCCGCGATTGGTACACCGCATGGCTGGAATCCCACTAGATCTCAAACGCGGTCTCATCAGAGAAAGTACTTGGTTGGCACCTTCGGGCGCTCGGCCGACGGAAGGTATCTACGGATGCTCCACGTGGGAGGCCGGCGGCACGGGACCGGTCCCCCGTTCCGGTCCCGTGTCCGCGGCTCGTCGAACCTACGTGTAGCGGGCAGCCGTTGGGTATCGCGCCGATGCCCCTTCGGGCCGGTGGAGGGCTCACCCGTGCACAAGTGAGTCCCAAATGCCCGCCTTACTCCGCGCCGAGGGCGGGTGGTTCGAGGTCGCCCAGTGCCAGATGGGCCAGGACGACCTCGTACAGGTCGCTGCCGGCGGCGAGGAGCTGGCGTTCCAGGACGGGCTCCACACCGCGGACGTGCTCGCGGACGGTCTGCGCGTGCACGCCGAGCAGTTGCGCGGCGCGCTCGGCGTTGCCGCCGGCGGTGATCCAGGTGCGCAGGGTGCCGCGCAGGTCCCGCGCGTCCGCCGCCAGCCGGCCGAGGAGTTCGCGTGCCCAGGTACGCAGCGCCGGTCCGGTCAGCAGGTCGCCGAAGCGTACCGGGCCCGTCGGCGGCGCCGGACCCGCGGCCGGCTGGTGGTCCAGGCCGGCCTGGGTGTTCAGGGCGAGGTGGACGGCGGCCCGGGCGGCCAGGCTGCCGAAGTCCGCGCCGACCAGTCCCTCCACCCGCTCCATGCGGGCCCGTACCGTGTTGCGGCTCACCCCGAGGACCTTCGCGGCGCTCACCGCGGTGAACTCCAAGCCCAGCCGGGTGGTGGCGAGCAGTTCGGCGCGTGTGTGGTGCGCCAGCGTGTCCAGCGGCCGCAGCAGCCGGGTGGACCAGGCGCGCAGCGCCTCGGGGTCCATCAGGCGTTCGGGGTGGCTGCGCTCGGCGTACACGGCGGCCCCCTCCGGGCGGAACCGGGCGACCGCGAGGGCGCTCACGGCCTGCCCGTACGCGGTGGCGGTCCGGGCCAGGCTGTGCCGGGTGCTGCCGCCGAGGAACGTGCGCGGCCGCGTGCCGACCAGCGAGCGCAGGTGGCGGCCGTCGGTCTCGACGGGCGCGACCACGATCACGTGCTCGTCCACCGCCGGACAGAGCACCACCAGCGCTCGTTCCCCCGTGGCGTCCAGGCACTCGGCGGCCAGCCGGTCGCGTTCGGCGCGGTGGGCCTCGACGACGTAGACCCAGGCGGCGTCCGTGTCGAGCAGTCCGGGCCACAGGCCCGCTGCCACCCGGCGGGCCGAGACCGTGTCCTCCACCATCAGCAGTTGCAGGATCGCCAGGCGCAGGGCCGCCGTCGCCTTCTCGAGCCGGTGCCCGGCCACGGCCGACTCGTGGGCGCGCAGCAGCAGTTCGAGCACCCCGGCGGTGCGGGTGACCATCTCGGCGGCCTGCCGGTCGAAGGGCTCGGCGCGGGAGACGGCCAGGACCCGGGCCCGGGCCGACTGCGGATGCGGGCCTCCGACCCGCACCAGACGGACATGGTGTCCGCGGTCCTCCAGGGCGGCGGAGGCGAACCGGCCGGAGACGACGTCCGCGACCACGTTCTCGTCCAGGGGCACCGGTTCCCCCGCCAGCAGGGTGCCGCTGCCGTCCAGCAGGCAGCCGGTTCCCCGCACGGACGCGGCGAGCCAGGCGACGACCTTGCGCACGTCCCGCCCGGTCGGCCGCAGTTGGTCGAGGAGTCCCTCGGCCCAGGACGCCCGGTCGGCCCGTCCGTGCGCTCCGGCGGCCCCGTCGGTCGCATCCTCTCGCCCGGCCATGTCGGCTCTCTCCTCATCCGTCGCATGTCCGTGGCCTTGACCTCGCTGTTTCCGGTCGGCGACGTTACCAGGCAGTATCCCTCCGGTCCGGACCAGGACACCGCGCGATCGGGCAAGCACGCGGAAAGGCGGCTTCGCCGGAGGTTCACAGGGGGGATGGTGAACACCGGCGAAGCCGCACGCCCGGGGCCGGGGGGACAGCTCCCGAGCGGTTCCAGAACCCTGTTTCCCCCGGATCCGGGAAGTACGCCTATGAATTCCAGGCGCGAGCGAGTGACACGGCGCGGGCGAGTGACACGGTGGCCGCACAGCGGCACCGCGGCGCGTACCCGCCGTGGGCAGGCCCCTGCGCAGCCGTGCGGGCGGTTCGGCTTAAGCTCGGCGGATGGCGAAGTATTTCGACGTGCACCCCGACAACCCGCAGCCGCGCGCGATCCGTCAGGTCGCGGACAGCGTGCGCGACGGCGCGCTGATCGCGTATCCGACCGACTCGTGCTACGCCCTGGGCTGCCGGCTGGGCAGCCGGGACGGTATCGAGCGGATCCGGACGATCCGGCACCTGGACGACCGGCACCACTTCACCCTGGTATGCCAGGACTTCGCGCAGCTCGGCCAGTTCGTGCGGATCGACAACGACGTCTTCCGGTCCATCAAGGCGTCCACGCCCGGCAGTTACACCTTCATCCTCCCCGCCACGAGGGAGGTGCCGCGCATGTTGCAGCATCCCAAGAAGAAGACCGTCGGGGTGCGCATCCCCGACCACGTCGTCACCCAGGCCCTGCTCACGGAGCTCGGCGAGCCGCTGCTGTCCAGCACGCTGCTGCTGCCGGACGAGGAGGAGCCGTTGACGCAGGGCTGGGAGATCAAGGACCGGCTCGACCACGTGCTGGACGCGGTGGTCGACTCCGGCGACTGCGGCACCGAACCGACCACGGTCATCGACTTCTCCGGTGGCGAGGCGGAGATCGTACGGCGGGGCGCGGGCGACATCTCGCGGTTCGAATAGGGGGCGCTGGGCGCGGGGCGGGCTGCCCATGGCTACGGGCGTCCGCCGCCGCGGGGTTCCCGCGGACGCCCGCACAACCGGTCACGGACGCCCGCACAAGGGGCCGCGCACGCCCGCACAACAGGCCGCTGATTGACATGCACGCACCCTAGACGGAATTCTGAGAGCGCTCTCACTTCAGGTACGGACCAACCAACTCCGTATCCCCCCAACCCCCCCCCCACGGAGGTGGAGCATGCTCAGCAGACTCAAGGTGCTCGCGTCGGCAGGGGCCGCCACGGCCCTGGTCGGCGCGCTGCTCGGATTCGGTCTCCCCACGACGGCCGATGCGGCGGTGCCCGACACGATCCCGCTGGAGGTGACCAACGACTCCGGCCGCGGCGAGCAGTTGTACATCTACGACATCGGCACGTCCCTCGCGACCGGTCAGCAGGGCTGGGCCGACGCGGACGGAGCCTTCCACCCGTGGCCGGAGGGCGGGAACCCGCCGACACCCGCGCCCGACGCCTCGATCCCCGGTCCGGCCGCCGGGCAGTCGGCGACCATCCGGATCCCCAAGTTCTCCGGCAGGATCTACTTCTCCTACGGCCGGAAGCTCGACTTCAGGCTGACCACGGGCGGACTGGTCCAGCCCGCGGTGCAGAACCCGAGCGACCCCAACCACGACATCCTCTTCAACTGGTCCGAGTACACGCTGAACGACGCCGGGCTGTGGCTCAACAGCACCCAGGTGGACATGTTCTCGGCGCCGTACTCGGTGGGTGTCCGGCGCGCCGACGGAGGCACCGTCACCACCGGCCGCCTCAAGCCGGGCGGCTACCACGCCGTGTTCGACGCCCTGCGCGCGCAGTCCGGCTGGGGCGGCCTGATCCAGACCCGGTCCGACGGCACCGTGCTGCGAGCGCTCGCGCCTGGGCACGGCATGGAGAACGGCGACCTGCCGGGCAACGTGATGGACGACTACGTCGACCGGGTGTGGCAGAAGTACGCCGGCACCACGCTCACCGTCACCCCCTTCGGGGACCAACCCGACATCCGGTACTACGGCCGGGTCTCGGGGGACGTCATGAACTTCACCGACGCCTCGGGTGCCGTCGTCACCAGCTTCCAGAAGCCGGACGCCGACAGCGTCTTCGGCTGCCACAAGCTGCTGGACGCGCCGAACGACACTGTGCGCGGCCCCATCTCCCGCACCCTGTGCGCGGCGTTCAACCGCTCCACGCTCCTGGTGAACTCCGAGCAGCCGGACGCCTCGGCGGCGAACTTCTACCAGGACGCGGTGACCAACCACTACGCGCGGGCCATCCATGACCGGATGGCCGACTCCAAGGCCTACGCGTTCGCCTTCGACGACGTCGGCAACCAGGAGTCCCTGGTCCACGACGGCGATCCGCAGCAGGCATACCTGACCCTCGATCCCCTGGACTAGCCCGAGTTGACCACGGAGGGGCCCGGCAAGCAGTTGGCCGGGCCCCTCTCGTACGCCGGGCATGATCGTTGTTACGGTGCACCGCGTGTCTGACTCCTCACGCGATACCGTCGAAGGCGCCGGCTGGACGGGCGCCGAACCCGGCTCCTACCGGCAGTTACTGCCCGCCAGGGTACGGAAGTTGTCCTGGCTCGACCCACGTGTTCTGTGGGCCGCCCGCAACGGGGTGGTCGCCTCCTGGTTCGGGGATCCGACCGGCCGTACCCGGTCCCGGTGGGTGGCGCAGCGTGCGGCGGCCGGCGCCCCGGCGGACAAGGTGATACGACGGCCGGAGGGCGACGACTTCTCCTTCCTGGTCATCGGGGACACCGGCGCGGGCGACGACTCTCAGTACGCCGTCGTACCAGGCCTGCTGAAGGCCGGTCAGGGCACGGCGTTCGCCGTGATCGCCAGTGACGTGATCTACCCGGTCGGGAGCACCGACGACTACGGCACCAAGTTCTTCCGCCCGTACCAGGACTATCCGGCCCCGATCTACGCGATACCGGGGAACCACGACTGGTACGAGGACCTCGGCGGATTCATGCGCGTCTTCTGCGACGACGCCCCGCCGCTGCCGCCCGAGCCGGAACCCCGGCCGCCGGGCCGCGCCTGGTGGCGTGCGCTGCTGTGGCACCGGCCGCGTCCGGCGGACGAACAAAGCCTCACCGAGGCAAGGAAGTTGCGGTCGCAGCCGGGTCAACAGGCCGACCAGCCGGGCCCGTACTGGGCGATCGACGCGGGTCCGCTTCGGATCGTCGGCATCGACACCGGTCTGCTCGGCACGATCGACGCCGAACAGGGCGCCTGGCTGCGCGAGGTGTCGCGGGGGTCCCGCCCGAAGATCCTCCTCACCGGATCACCGCTGTACGTGGACGGCGAGCACCATCCCTGCCCCATCGACGGCGGCGGCACCGTCGACGACATCGTGCGCGACCCGGCCCACCGCTATGTGGCCGCGATCGGCGGCGACATCCACAACTACCAGCGCTACCCGGTCGACGTGGACGGCCGCACCCTGCAGTACGTCGTCTCCGGCGGCGGGGGCGCGTTCATGCACGCCACCCACACCATCCCGCGCGTCTCGGTGGCGAACGTCACCGAGTCCGGCTTCCGCTGCTATCCGCTGCGCGGCGACTCCCTGGCCTTCTACAGCAAGGTGTACGCCCGCCGGCTGCGGCTGCGCCGCCTCCTCACGCTCAGCGAGGCCGAGGCGATGGCCGTCGTCGCCGAGCGGCTAGGCGTCCCGTCCGTCCGCTCCGGGGGCGAGCCCGTACGGGTCACCCGGCGCGTCCGCCTGGTGGCGAGCCTGCTCGGTGCCGGGCGCCGCCCGGAGCGCCGGGCCCGCTTCCGCCTTCCGGTGCGCAAGCTCTACACCCAGCTGTTCTCGCCGGGTTCGGCCACGTTCAGCCCGCCGTTCTTCAAGTCGTTCCTGCGGCTCGACGTCACCGGGGAGGCGGTCCGGCTGCGCTGCTTCGCGGCGACCGGCGGACGGGCCCAGGAGATCGACCCGCCCGTCGAGGACGAGGTCGTCATCCCCCTGAACTGACCGGAGCCGCGCCGGCCGCGCGCGGGCCGGTCACCGGCGGGCCGCGTCACCAGCGGCCCGGCTCGCTGCCGGTGACCGGCTCGGACGGTGTGCCGTCCACCCCGACCGGTACGTCACCGGCGAGCATCACCCGGTGCATGATCCGTGGGTGGCCGAGGTGGGCACTGTCGCCGGGCGCCAGGTGGATGGTGGCCCGGTTGTCCCAGAAGGCCACGCTGCCCGGCTCCCAGCGGAACCGGACCGTGTACTCGGGCCGGACCGCCTGCTCGAGCAGCATCTCCAGGATCGTCGCGCTCTCCGCCCGGGAGAGTCCCTCGATCTGCTCGACGTAGTAGCCGTTGACGAACAGCAGCCGCTCACCGGTCTCGGGGTGGACGCGTACCAGCGGGTGCACGGTGGCGATCTGATGGTCCATCAGATGCCGGACGTACGCGTCGTCCCCGGGCCGCGGCTGGTAGCCGACCCCGAGCCGGTGCTCGGCACGCAGCCCGTCGACGAAGGCGCGCACCGGCGCCGACAGCCCGGCGTACGCGGCGGCCAGGTTGGCCCAGGTGGTGTCGCCGCCGTACGGCGGTACGGTCTCGGCGCGCAGGATCGTCGCGGCCGGCGGGTCGACGCGGGCGCCGTGGTCGCAGTGCCAGCCGCGCAGCAGCGTGTGCCGGCGCCGCCGAAGCCACTCGTCGTGGTCCATGCCGAACCGCCCGCCCAGCTCCAGCCGGTCCGCGGTGGTCTCCACCTCGGGCACGTCGGACGGTGAGGCGCCGCCGCGCCGCCGCAGGACCACCGGCTCACCGAAGCGGCGGGCGAGGGCCACGTGGGAGGCGTGGTCCAGCCGCTGCCCGCGGAAGAACACCACCTTCCAGCGCAGCACCGCCGCGCGGATCTCCGCGGCCACGGTCTCGTCGAACTCCCCGGCCAGATCCACTCCGGTGATCTCGGCCCCGATGTACCCGGCGACGGGCCTGACCTCGATCCTGCCGGTCCGCCGCCCGCCCGCTGTGCCCGTGTCCGTCGTCATCCCCGCGCTCCGAAATGGTCGTCGTAACGGTCTGCGCCGATCGTGTCAGCGTTTCCCGTCCCCGGCGACAGGGCCTCCCCTCCCCCGTCGGCGGGCCCGCCCACAGGCTGCCGCCGGGGACCCTTTCAGGGGAAAGTGCCGGGCGGCACGCGTGGCGGCGGGCCGGTTCGTCGACATCTCTGCCGTGACCCTGCCGCTGATCCCGCCCATGCTCGCCACGCCCGGTTCACTCCCGTCGGCCGCCCAGGACGCGCGGTGGGCGTACGAGACGAAGCAGGACGGCCAGCGCGTGGTGGCCTATCTGCCCGGTGACGGCGGGCTCCTGCTGCGGGCGCGTTCCGGCGAGGACATCACCGCCGCCTACCCCGAACTGCGGCCCCTCGGCCGGGTGCTCGGAGCCACGCCGACGATCCTGGACGGGGAGGTGCTGGCGCTGGACGAGCAGGGCCGGGCAAGCTTCCAGCTGCTCCAGGGGCGCATGGGGCTGGCGCACGCCCCCGGCCGGGCCGCGCGCCGGGCCGCACGGATCCCGGTCCACCTCGTCCTGTTCGACGTGATGCACCTGGGCGCGCACCCGCTGCTCGCGCTCCCCTACCTCCGGCGCCGCGAGCAGTTGGAAGGCCTCGGCCTGACGGGTCCCTACTGGTCGACGCCCTCGGCGGTCGTCGGCCACGGCGCCGAGGCCCTGGCCGCCACCCGCGAGCACGGCCTTGAGGGCCTGGTCTGCAAGCGGCTGGACTCGGTGTACGAGCCGGGGGTGCGCTCCCGGGCCTGGATCAAGATCCGCAACATGCGTAGCGAGGACATCCTCGTGGGCGGCTGGCTGCCCGGCAAGGGGCGGCTGACGGGCCTGCCGGGCGCCGTCCTGATGGGCCGGCTCGCGGGCGGGCGGCTGCGCTACGTCGGCAGTGTGGGCACCGGCTGGAGCGAGGCGGAGCGGTCCGAGCTCGCCGCGCTGCTGGCGGCCCTGGCGACCGATGTGTGCCCCTTCGACCCCGTACCGGCGGCACGCGGGGCGCACTGGGTGCTGCCGCGCCTGGTCGGCGAGGTCCGCTACAGCGTGCGCACCCGGGCGGGGATGCTGCGCCAGCCCTCCTGGCTGCGGCTGCGCACCGATCTCACACCGGAGGAGGCCGCGGTGGTGGACCCGCCCGAAGATCGGGACGTGTGACGGGACGTCAACTTCCGTACACCGGGACTGTCCTGAACCTCCCGGGCCGCCCGCACGGAGGTCTAGGGTGTCCCGCATGTCCGTCCCCGAACTGATCCGTATCGTCTCCCGTGACTCCCCCATGGCGCTCGCGCAGGTGGAACGCGTCCGCGCCGAACTGGCCGCCGCGCACCCCGGTGTGCGCACCGAGGTGGTCCCGGTGCGCACCACCGGCGACAAGTGGCTGGGCGATCTGTCCGCGGTCGAGGGCAAGGGCGCCTTCACCAAGGAGGTCGACGCCGCGCTGCTGGCCGGCGAGGCGGACCTCGCGGTGCACTGCCTGAAGGACGTGCCCGCCGACCGGCCGCTGCCGGCCGGCACGACGTTCGCCGCGTTCCTGAAGCGGGACGACGTCCGCGACGCCCTCGTCCACCCGGGCGGACTCACCCTGGACCGGCTTCCGGCCGGCACCCGCGTGGGCACGTCCGCGGTGCGCCGTGTCGCCCAGCTCGCGGCGACCCACCCGCACCTCCGGTGCGTGCCTTTCCGCGGTAACGCCAACCGGCGGCTGCAGAAGCTGGCCGCGGGCGAGGCGGACGCGCTCCTGCTCGCCGCGTCCGGCCTGGAGCGCATCGGGCGCGCGGACGTCATCAGCGAGGTGCTGTCCCCGGAAGCGATGATGCCGCCGATCGGCGCGGGCATCCTCGCCCTGCAGTGCCGGGAGGGCGACGGCGAACTCATCGAGGCGGTCGGGCCGCTCGGCGACCCCGGCACCCATCGCGCGGCCACCGCGGAACGCATGTTCCTGCATGTTCTCCAGGGGCACTGCAACAGCCCGATCGCCGGGTACGCGCACGTCGACCGGGGCGGGGAACTCTCGCTGCGGGCCTGTGTGTTCACTCCCGACGGCAAGATCCGGCTGAACGCCCACGAGTGGGCGGGCCAGCTGGACGCGGCCACCCTCGGCACGTCGGTCGCCGTCGCCCTGCTCCGCCAGGGCGCCCGGGAGATCATCGACGGAATCCCGCACTGAGGACGCGGGGCCGGCGCGGTACGGCGCGGACCCGGCGGGGCACGACGAAGGGGCTCCGGGGATACGGCGGGGCAGCGGAGTGCGGCCCGGCGGAGATCTCCGAGGGTACGGCGAGGGCGGCGGGTCAGCCCGCGGTGCCCGGTCCTGCCTGGTCGCGCAGGAAGCTGCTGATCTGGTGGGCCAGCCCGCCCTGCCCGGCGGCCGCGTGCGTGCCGGTTCCGGCGGACTCCTCGTGCCCGTCCACGCAACCGGTCCACAGCGCGCGGGACGTCCACTCCTCGTCGACTCGCAGCTGGATCTGCGCGTCGATCTGGGACAGGGCCGCCTCCGGCCCCGCCGCGTACAGCACCGCGGTGACCCGGCGCAGCGGATAGACGTCGTAGCCCTCGATGAACTGCGAGTTGCGCCAGTCGACGAACGCGCCCTCGCCGTCGGGGCCGAGCCGCACGTCGATCTGCCCGTCCTCCAGGTGGACGCCGAAACGCCGCGTGCCGCGGTTCTCCACGGTGACGCGGAGGCGGAAGTACGTCAGCCCCTCGGCGGCGTCGTCGCGCCCGCGCGGCGGCTCGGACCGCTCCAGGCTGTGGACGCGGACTCGCAGACCGGCATGCTCCTCGTACTCCTGCCAGTCACCGACCACGTTCGGCTCGTACACAATGCACCTCTCGACTTCCAAGAGCTGCTTCCTATCCGCGCGCTCAGCGCACTGTCAAATGTGCGGAATGCGCCGTGGCCGGGGAATTCACCGTCTTTGATCGCTGATCAAGCCGTGGGCAGCGGGAATTCGCCGACGGGCCGCCGGGGCGGTCCGCCGGGCGTGCCGCACATCACTTCGACGGGCGGCACCGTGGGCGGTCCGCCGGGCGCCGTCAGCGGGCCAGCCGGCCGAGCAGGGCGGAGGCCGCGGCGATGCCGAGCGCGGCGGCCACCACGAGGACGGCGAAGTCGGCGGCCAGGTGCGCAGGGGTGCCGAGCAGCAGCCCGCGCAGGGCGTCGACCTGGTAGCTCAGCGGGTTGACCTTGCTGACGGCCTGAAGCCAGCCGGGCATGACGGCGACCGGGTACAGGGCGTTGGAGCCGAAGAACAGCGGCATCGTGATCGCCTGCCCGATGCCCATCAGCCGGTCGCGGCTGAGCACGATGCCGGCGATGGTCATCGACAGGCAGGCGAAGAACGCCGAGCCGAGGACGACGGCCGCGGCGACACCGAGCAGCCGCAGCGGGTTCCAGGTCAGTCCCACGCCGAGCAGGGCGGCGATGACGATCACGACGATCGCCTGGATCAGCGCCTTCACCCCGGCGGCGAACGCCTTGCCGGTGACCAGAGCGGAGCGCGGGGTCGGAGTGACGAGGAGCTTGTTGAGGACGCCCGCGTCGCGCTCCCAGATGATCTGGATGCCGTAGAAGATCGCGATGAACATGGCGGACTGGGCGATGATGCCAGGGGCCATGAAGTCGATGTACGGGATGCCGCCCGTGGGGATCGCCCGGATGCGGGTGAAGGTCTGACCGAAGATCAGCAGCCACAGGGCGGGCTGCACCGCGCGCGTGTAGAGCTCGGTGCGGTCGTGGCGGAGCTTCTGGAGTTCCACCGCGCACATGGCGACGACCCGGGCGGGCAGCAGCCGCCAGCCGGCGCGGGGTTGCGGCGGCCGCAGCAGCAGGCCGATGTCGTCGGCGCGGACGGCGTCAGCCGACGCGGTGCGCGGTGCGGCGGGTACTTCGGACATCGCGGAAGTCTCCTGAGGTGTCGTCGAGGCCGCTGCCGGCCACGTCGCGGAAGACGTCCTCCAGCGTGGGCAGCGGATCCGTGGCCGGGGCGCCCTGGGCACGGCGGCGCTCACCGAGCCCTTCGCGCAGCTCGGCCGGGGTGCCGAGGGCCCGGATGCGGCCGCGGTGCATCAGGGCGACCCGGTCGCAGTACATGTCGGCCTCGTCCATGTAGTGGGTGGTCACCAGGACCGTCATGCCGGTGGCGGCGCGGACGGCGCCGATGTGCTCCCACACCCCGGTGCGGGCGATCGGGTCGAGCCCGATGGTCGGCTCGTCGAGGATCAGCAGGCGGGGTGAGCTGACCAGGGCCTGGGCGAGTTCGAGGCGGCGGACCATGCCGCCGGAGTAGGTGTTCGCCAGGCGGTCGGCGGCGTCGGCCAGACCGACCGCGCCCAGCGCCTGGGCGACCCGGTCGGCGCGTTCGCGGCGCGGGACGTCGAAGACGCGGGCGAACAGGGTCACGTTCTCCCGGCCGGTGAGGGCGGCGTCGGCGGACAGCTGCTGCGGGACGTAGCCCAGCATGCGGCGCACCGGCATGCGCTCGGTGGCGGCGTCGTGGCCGAAGACGCGGACCATGCCGGAGGGGACCGGCAGGAGGGTGGTGATGCAGCGGATCGCCGTGGTCTTCCCGGCGCCGTTGGGGCCGAGCAGCCCGAACACCTCGCCGGGACGCACGGACAGGTCCACGCCGTCGACGGCGTTGGTGTCGCCGAAGGCGTAGGCGAGCCGGGTGCAGGCGACCGCGTCCGCGTCCGCGACGGGCTCGGCGGCAGCGTTCCGGTTCATGGGCGGTCGGCCTCCTCGCGCAGGTTCTCGGTCAGTCTGCGCAGGGCGGGGATCGCCTCGCGCAGCGCGTCGCGGTCCTTCTCGTCGAGCCGGTCCACCAGATGGCGTACGAGGGCGGCGCGGCGTTCCCGCCAGTCGCGCAGGCGGGCTCCGGCGGCCTCCGTCAGCAGCAGGCGCGCGGCGCGCCGGTCGGCGGGGTCCGTCTCACGTATCAACTGACCGTCGCGGACGAGCTGGTTGACCAGTGTCGAGACGGAGTTGCCCGCCAGGTGCAACTCCTTGGCGGCCTCGGAGACGCCTATGCCGGGGCGGCTCTCGACCAGACGCAGCAGTTCGATCTCGGCGCCGCGCGGACGGGGCACGGTCATCCCGTCGCGCAGCCGGCGGCGAATCAGCCGCTGGACGCCGACGAGGGCGTCGGCCAGCTCTTCGGGGAAGGTCTCCGGTGTCACGTCTGCGAGATTACCTCTGTGGCAGAGGTAAAACCCCAAGGGCCGGTCAAGGATGCCGCTGGACACGGCGGCGGTTGAGCGCGGAGGCGGGTCCGGCACGGCGCGGGACCGCCGGGCCGGACCCGCATTCACGCCGCCATGGAAATGAGCGCATTTCCTCCGGTGGCGATTCCCCGGAATCTGGACAACAATTGAGATTCGTGCGGTTGCATAATGTCACCGCATTCCCGGAACAGTTACGAAATCGCCGACTTCGGGAATCCCGAGTCCAGTGCTTCGGACAGGAGGCACGTCCGTGGGAGCCGGCGCGCCGGGCCCCGATGTTCAACTCCGTAGGTCCGAGCCCCGCCCCTCCCAAGGTGTCCGTCCATCCAGCACCTGCTGAGGGAGGCGCAGCGCATGCGTACCACCGGCAGAACGAATACCCATCCGCACGACGACGCCCCCGACACGGCCGAGGCGTTCGAGCGGCTCTCCCGTATGCCCGAGGGCGCCGAGCGCAAGGCGCTGAGGGACGAGCTGGTCCAGGTGTGGCTGCCCATGGCCGAGCGGATCGCCGTGCGGTTCCGCGGGCGCGGCGAGGCCCTGGAGGATCTGTACCAGGTCGCCGCGCTGGGTCTGGTCAAGGCCGTCGACCACTACGACCCGGCACGCGGCTACGCGTTCGAGGCGTACGCCGTGCCGACGGTCACCGGGGAGATCAAGCGGCACTTCCGCGACCACATGTGGACGCTGCACGTGCCGCGCCGGGTCCAGGATCTGCGCAACCGGGTACGGCGGGCCACGAAGGAGCTGGCGCAGACCACGCCCGGCCGGACGCCGACCGTGGCCGAGATCGCCGAGTACGCGCAGCTGAGCGTGAGCGACGTGCACACCGGGATGGAGGCCCTGGACTGCTTCGCCGCGCTGTCCCTGGAGGCGGAGGTCCCCGGTACGGACGGCTACGCGCTCGGCGACGGGCTGGGTGAGGCCGACGCGCGGTTCGACCTGGTCGTGGACCGGGTGGCGGTCAGGCCCTGCCTGGAGGCGCTGCCCGAACGCGAGCGGACCATCCTGTACCTCAGGTTCTTCCGGGGCATGACGCAGAGCCGGATCGCGCAGCAGCTGGGCATCTCGCAAATGCATGTCTCGCGCCTGCTCAGCGGGTGTTTCGCCCAGCTGCGTGAGGAACTGCTCACCGAAGCCGGGTGAACGGCGCGGCGCCGCGGCGCCCGTGGGGCGGCCGTCACGTGCCGCGCCGTTTCGGCGGCGCGCCGCGGGTACTCGGCAGGCATCTTCCGCGCGCCGGTCGGACACTGGTGTCAGGCTGGTGGAAACCGGTCTGACTCGACCAGGACGGGCCATGAACCACGACAGGACACCTTGCGGCAGTTCCCCCGACGTCGTTTCCACGCACTCGGTGTGCGGCGCTCCCTGCTGGGTGAGCCTGACCAGCCGCGATCTCCAGGCAACGGAGGAGTTCTACCGGGCGGTGCTGGGCTGGGAGTGGCGGCCGGCCAGACTCGGCGACCACTTCCGCATCGCTCTCGCGGACGGCGCCCCGGTCGCGGGGATCGGCGCGGTGGCGGCCATGTGGCAGATGGCGGTCGCCTGGACGCCGTATTTCGCGGTGCCCAGCGCGGACCAGGCCGTCGCAAGGGTGCAGGAGCGCGGCGGTACGGCCGCGGTCGGGCCGATCTCCTTCCCGCCGGGGCGGGCGGCGCTGCTGGCGGACCGGGACGGGGCGACCTTCGGGATCTGGGAGGGTGACCTCTTCACGGACTGGGAGACCTGGCGCAAGGCCGCGCCGGCCTTCATCCGGCTGCACACGCGCGACGCCTTCGACGCGGCCATCTTCTACGGCGAGGTGCTGGACTGGGCCTCACGGCGGCCCGGCTGCTGCGAGGTCCGCTACGAGGGCGACGAGGTGGTGCTGCGCAGCCACGGCGAGGTCGTGGCGCGCATCGAGTCAGGCGCGCTGGAGGCGGCGCCCGACCCCACGATCCGCCCGCACTGGCAGATCCACTTCCGCGTCGCCGACGTCGCCGCCTGCGCCCGCGCCGCGGAGGCCCATGGCGGCAGCGTCCTGCGCGAGGGCCCCGACGAGGCCGTACTCCGCGACCGGGACGGCGCGCAGTTCACGGTGACGTCCCGCCGCGAGGCCTGAACGCCCGAGGTGGCCGACGACGGCCGGCCGATGATCGCCCAAGGGCCCCCTCGTCAGCGAGGGCTCTTCGGGGGCCGGGTCAGGAGGATCAGGCTGCGGGGGTCCGTGCGGAGCGTCGTGGTGGGTTTGTGTTCGGATTCGTCCGGGGGATCAGCGGGGTCGGCCGTGTCCAGGAGGGTGGTCCAGCGGTCGCCGTACGCGGGACCGGGAAGGCGGAAGTCGACCGGTTCCCAGTAGCCGTTGAGCAGCAGCAGGAAGGAGTCGTCCACCAGGGGACGGCCCTGCCGGTCGGGTTCGGCGATGGCGTCGCCGTTGAGGAAGACCGCGACGGAGTGCGCGTCGGAGCGCTGCCAGTCCTCCTCCGCCATCTCGCGGCCGTCCGGCAGCAGCCACACCAGGTCGGGCAGCGGCTGGTCGGACCGGGTCGCCGTCTCCCCCTGGAAGAAGCGGCGTCGGCGCAGCACGGGATGGGCGGCGCGCAGAGCAATCAAGTGCCGCGTGAAGTCGGCGAGTTCCCGCTGCCCGTCGGTCAGCCGCCAGTCGATCCAGGAGACCTCGCTGTCCTGGCAGTAGGCGTTGTTGTTGCCGCCCTGGGTGCGCCCCAGCTCATCGCCGTGGCACAGCATCGGGATGCCCTGCGAAAGCAGCAGCGTGGCAAGGAAGTTGCGCTGCTGGCGGGCCCGAAGTTCCAGGACGGCCGGGTCGCGGGTCTCCCCTTCGGCCCCGCAGTTCCAGGACCGGTTGGCGCTCTCGCCGTCCCTGTTGCCCTCCCCGTTGGCCTCGTTGTGCTTGTCGTTGTAGGACACGAGGTCCCGCAGCGTGAACCCGTCGTGCGCGGTCACGAAGTTGACGCTGGCGCGCGGCCTGCGCCGATTGTGGGCGTACAGGTCGGCGGAGCCGGTCAGCCGGGAGGCGAACTCGCCGAGCGTGTACTCCTCGCCGCGCCAGAAGTCCCGTACCGCGTCACGGTAGAGGCCGTTCCACTCCGACCACAGCGGCGGGAAGTTGCCCACCTGGTAGCCGCCCTCGCCGACGTCCCACGGCTCCGCGATCAGCTTCACCCGGCTGATCACCGGGTCCTGCTGGATCAGGTCGAAGAACGCCGACAGCCGGTCCACCTCGTGGAACTGCCGGGCCAGCGTGGCCGCGAGGTCGAAACGGAAGCCGTCGACACGCATCTCGGTGACCCAGTACCGCAGCGAGTCCATGATCAGTTGCAGTACGTAGGGGTGGCGCATCAGCAGGCTGTTGCCGGTGCCCGTGGTGTCGTAGTAATGCGCCCAGTCGCCGTCGACCAGGCGGTAGTACGAGGCGTTGTCGATTCCCCGGAAGGACAGTGTCGGGCCCTTCTCGTTGCCCTCGGCGGTGTGGTTGTAGACGACGTCGAGGATCACCTCGAGCCCGGCCGCGTGCAGCGCCTTGACCATCGACTTGAATTCGGAGACCTGCTGTCCGCGTGTGCCGCCGGCGGCATAGCCGTTGTGCGGGGCGAAGAAGCCGATGGTGTTGTAGCCCCAGTAGTTGGAAAGGCCCCGGCCCTGGAGCACGCCGTCGTGCACGAACTGGTGGACCGGCATCAGCTCGACCGCGGTCACGCCCAGCGAGGTGAGGTGCTCGATCACCGCCGGGTGCGCCAACCCCGCGTAGGTGCCGCGCAGTTCGGGCGGCACGGCAGGATGGGTGCGGGTCAGGCCGCGTACGTGGGCCTCGTAGATCACGGTGTCGGAGTACGCCCGCCGCGGCGGACGGTCGTCGCCCCAGTCGAAGTCCGCGTCGGTCACCACGCCCAGCATGGTGTGCCCGGCGCTGTCGGCCGGGTCAGGACCGTGCGCGGCACGCTCGTACAGCGAGGGATGGTTGTCTATCTGCCCGTCCACCGCCCTGGCATAGGGGTCGAGGAGCAGTTTCCTCGGGTTGCAGCGGTGGCCGGCGGACGGGTGCCAGGGCCCGTGCACCCGGTATCCGTAGCGCTGCCCCGGCCCGACACCGGGCAGATAGCCGTGCCACACGAAGCCGTCGGCCTCGGTCAGGGGCACCCCGCGATGGGTGCCGGCGTCGTCCACCAGGACGAGGTCGACTCGCTCGGCCACCTCACTGAACAGCGCGAAGTTGGTGCCCTTCCCGTCGTACACCGCCCCCAGCGGATAGGGGTACCCGCTCCACACGGGTACCCCTTTCCGGCGCTTTCGGCCCGTCATGGGGCCGCTTCCAGCACGGCCTGCGGCCCGCTGAGCGGAGAGGCCAGGGCCGCGACCGGCAGCTCGCGCGGTGTCCTCAGCCCCTCGCGCAGGGTCGGGGCCGGAGCCGTCGGGACCAGCGGGACACGCACCCCGGCGCGGGCCCGCTGCGAGAACCAGATGACCTTGCTGCCGGTCGCGGCGGCGCAGCAGCCCCAGCCGTCGCTGGTCGCCGCGATTCGGGCCAGGCAGCTTCGCAGGTCCTGGTCGGGGCGCAGGTCGTGGTTGTTCTCCGCGACGGCGGTGATCAGGTGCTGGCCGGTCCACCACATCTCGATCGAGGTGTGCTTGTCGGTGGCGTGCTCGTCAATGGCCTTCAGCAGCATCTCGGCGCCCCCGCACACGGGTTCGACGAGGTCCTCCAGGTCCCAGAAACGCAGGTGCGCGGCCAGGATGCGCCTCACCTGCCCGACCCGCTCCGGGCTGACTTCCACGTCGAGGTGGTAGTAACAGGGCACTGCGGTCTTCATCGTCGTTGGCTCCTCACCGGCGAGGCCCGCGCCCCTCTCCCGCATGCCGCGAGAGGAGCTCCGAACACGAAGCGTGAGCGAATGTTGCCTCTGAGTAGGATCAACAGTGCGCGCGCTACGCCATCCGTGCAACACGAGCAGGTCAGCGGGCTTGTTGAAGTTCCAACAGGACGCTGTGTCGTTGAACGTGCACCATGAGTGAAGTCTCGAGCGCCGTCAACGGGACCGCTGCCCACGCGTGCGCGGTCGCCGCCCCGGCTGTCGGGGGAACGAGCCCATCGAGCGCATCCGAAAGGTGAATGGCGCCATGCTGCTACCCGCCAAAGCCGAAGTCGCCCGTCACTTGCGCCGCTACCGGGCATGGGAACGCGCGATGCTCGCGTCACCGGACGACAACCGGGTGCGGTCCACTTTCGAGGATTCCGGTTACACCCTGTGCGTGCTGATGGGGAAGCGCTGCGCCCGGGAGGCCGCGGACGCCGCCGAGCGTTATCTGTGCACCAGCCTCGTCACCTACCTGCGGGAGCAGAGCGGCCGGCCGCACCGGAGCGCCGTCCCCCGCCGGGGCCCGCCGAAGGCGGCCCAGAAGCGTTCCCGCGCCGGGCGGTAGGCCCCCCCGCCCGGCACGACCCGATCCCCGGCCGGGCGCGAGCCCGGCCTCGAGCACGGTGGAGGTGACACCCATGAGTTCGACCCCGATCCAGGCCTCGAGTCCCGCCTCAAGTACGGCCTTTGGCCCCGCTTTCTGGACGGCCCCGGCGATCGGCCGCATCCCGGTGCGGGACGTCCGTCCGGCCGTCGACGGCGGCAGGCGAGCGGCCAAGGCGGTCGCGGGAGAGACGTTCCCTGTCACCGCCACCGTGTTCCGCGAGGGCCACGACGCGGTGGCAGCGAACGTGGTGCTGACGGATCCGGAGGGCCGGGCCGGCCCGTGGACGCCGATGCGCGAACTGGCCCCCGGCACCGACCGCTGGGGCGCCGAGGTCACACCGGGTGCGGTCGGCCGCTGGACGTACCACGTGGAGGCCTGGGCGGATCCGGTCACCACCTGGCGCCGCGTCGCGTCCGTCAAGGTCCCGGCCGGCATCGACGCGGGTCTTGTGCTGGAGGAGGGGGCCGCTCTGCACACCCGGGCGGCGGCCGGAGTGCCCGAGGGGCCGGAGCGGGACACCGTGCTGGCCGCGGCGGCGGCGCTCCAGGACGACACGCTGCCGGTGATGACCCGGCTGGCGGCGGCGTTGACGCCGGAGGTGGACGCGGTCCTCGCCCGCCGTCCGCTGCGGGACCTGGTCACCGCCTCCGAGCCGCTCGCCCTGCTGGTCGAGCGGGAGCGGGCGCTGTACGGGTCCTGGTACGAGTTCTTCCCCCGCTCCGAGGGCACCCCCGAGCAGCCGCACGGCACCTTCCGCACCGCCGCCCGCCGGCTGCCCGCGATCGCCGCGATGGGCTTCGACGTCGTCTACCTGCCCCCGGTCCACCCCATCGGCACCACCTTCCGCAAGGGCCGCAACAACTCCCTGGACGCCGGCCCCGACGACGTCGGCGTGCCCTGGGCCATCGGCTCCCCCGAGGGCGGCCACGACACCGTCCACCCCGCCCTGGGCACCCTGGAGGACTTCGACCACTTCACGGCCCGCGCCGCCGAGCTGGGCCTGGAGGTGGCGCTGGACTTCGCCCTGCAGTGCTCCCCGGACCACCCCTGGGTCCACAAGCACCCCGAGTGGTTCCACCACCGGCCCGACGGCACCATCGCCTACGCCGAGAACCCGCCCAAGAAGTACCAGGACATCTACCCCATCGCCTTCGACGCCGACATGGACGGCCTGATCGCCGAGACCCTGCGCGTGCTGCGGCACTGGATGGACCACGGGGTGCGGATCTTCCGCGTCGACAACCCGCACACCAAGCCCGTGGTGTTCTGGGAACGCGTGATCGCCGCCGTCAACGCCACCGACCCGGACGTGATCTTCCTGGCGGAGGCGTTCACCCGGCCCGCGATGATGCACACCCTGGCCCAGACCGGCTTCCAGCAGTCCTACACCTACTTCACCTGGCGCAACACCAAACAGGAACTCACCGAGTACCTGACCGAACTGTCGGGCGAGGCGGCGGCCTGGATGCGGCCGAACTTCTTCACCAACACCCCCGACATCCTGCACGCCTACCTCCAGCACGGCGGCCGTCCCGCCTTCGAGGTCCGCGCCGTCCTGGCCGCCACCCTCGCCCCCTCCTGGGGCATCTACAGCGGCTACGAACTGTGCGAGAACACCCCCCTCAAACCCGGCAGCGAGGAATACCTCGACTCCGAGAAGTACCAGATCACACCACGCGACTGGGCGGCCGCCGCACGCGAGGGCCGCACCATCGCCCCCCTCATCACCAAACTCAACGACATCCGCCGACGCCATCCCGCGCTGCACCGCCTGCGCAATCTGCGCTTCCACACGACCGACAACGATGCCGTGATCGCGTACAGCAAGAGCGAGGGGCCGGACACGGTCGTCGTGGTCGCCAACCTCGACCCCCACCACACCCAGGAGGCCACGGTCTCGTTGGACATGCCGCAACTCGGCCTGGACTGGCACGAGTCGATGCCGATGCGCGACGAGCTCACCGGCGAGACCTACCACTGGGGCAGGGCCGGCTACGTACGCCTGGAACCGGGCGAACGGCCCGCGCACGTGCTCCACGTCCAGCGATCGTCCACCTCGTCCGAGATCGGAGGGCCCCCAGCGCCATGACTGTCAACGAGCCCGTCCCTGACATCTTCGAGGACGCCCCGGCCAGGGACCGGGACCCGGAGTGGTTCAAGCGTGCCGTGTTCTACGAGGTCCTCGTCCGCTCCTTCCAGGACAGCAACGGCGACGGCGTCGGCGACCTGAAGGGCCTGACCGCCAAACTCGACTATCTCCAGTGGCTCGGCGTGGACTGCCTCTGGCTGCCGCCGTTCTTCAAGTCGCCGCTCAGGGACGGCGGCTACGACGTCTCCGACTACACCGCGGTGCTCCCCGAGTTCGGCGACCTGGCCGACTTCGTGGAGTTCGTCGACGCCGCCCACCAGCGCGGCATGCGCGTGATCATCGACTTCGTCATGAACCACACCAGCGACCAGCACCCGTGGTTCCAGCAATCCCGCAAGGACCCCGACGGCCCCTACGGCGACTTCTACATGTGGGCCGACGACGACAAGGGCTATCCGGACGCCCGCATCATCTTCGTCGACACCGAGACCTCGAACTGGACGTTCGACCCGGTCCGCGGCCAGTACTACTTCCACCGGTTCTTCTCCCACCAGCCGGACCTCAACTACGAAAGCCCCGCGGTGCAGGAGGAGATCCTGGCCGCCCTGCGCTTCTGGTTGGACCTCGGCATCGACGGCTTCCGGCTCGACGCGGTCCCGTACCTCTACGCCGAAGAGGGCACCAACTGCGAGAACCTCCCCGCGTCCCACGCCTTCCTGAAGCGGGTGCGCAAGGAGATCGACCGGATGTTCCCGGACACCGTGCTGCTGGCGGAGGCCAACCAGTGGCCGGAGGACGTCGTCGACTACTTCGGCGACTACGCCGCCGGCGGCGACGAGTGCCACATGGCCTTCCACTTCCCCGTCATGCCCCGCATCTTCATGGCCGTCCGACGCGAAAGCCGCTACCCCGTCTCCGAAATCCTCGCCAAGACCCCCGCCATCCCCACCAACTGCCAATGGGGCATCTTCCTGCGCAACCACGACGAGCTCACCCTCGAAATGGTCACCGACGAAGAACGCGACTACATGTGGGCCGAATACGCCAAAGACCCCCGCATGCGCGCCAACATCGGCATCCGCCGCCGCCTTGCCACCCTGCTGGACAACGACCGCAACCAGATCGAGCTCTTCACCGCCCTGCTGCTCTCCCTGCCCGGCAGCCCGATCCTCTACTACGGCGACGAGATCGGCATGGGCGACAACATCTGGCTCGGCGACCGCGACGCGGTGCGCACCCCCATGCAGTGGACCCCCGACCGCAACGCCGGCTTCTCCTCCTGCGACCCCGGCCGCCTCTACCTGCCCACGATCATGGACCCGGTCTACGGCTACCAGGTCACCAACGTCGAGGCATCGATGTCCTCGCCCTCGTCGCTGCTGCACTGGACCCGCCGCATGATCGAGATCCGCAAGCAGAACCCCGCCTTCGGACTCGGCTCCTACACCGAACTGCCCTCCTCCAACCCCGCCGTCCTCGCCTTCCTGCGCGAGTACAAGGACGACCTGGTCCTGTGCGTCCACAACTTCTCCCGCTTCGCCCAGCCGACCGAACTCGATCTGCGGGTCTTCGAGGGACGCAACCCGGTCGAGCTCATCGGCGGAGTGCGCTTCCCGGCCGTCGGGGAACTGCCGTACCTGCTGACCCTGGCGGGCCACGGGTTCTACTGGTTCCGGCTCACCGCCAACGTCGCATCCCGGACCGGCCGACGCGGGTGAGCGTACGGCCGACGAAAGGAGGCGTGACCATGCCGAAGACCGCATCGCCGACGCCGAGCGCCGGGAGCCCGGCCGGGCCCATGACCTCGCTCGGCTCGCTGCTGCGCGAATGGCTGCCGCGACAACGCTGGTTCGCCGGCAAGGACCGGCCCGTCACCGACCTGCGTCTGCTGTCGATGACGGAGCTGTTCCCGGGCTGCCTGCATCTGCTCGTCCACGCCGAGCACGCGGACGTCGCCTCCGGTCCCGGCACGGTCCCCTCCCCCACCGGCACACCCGCCCCGCCGCCCGCCGACTGCTACCAACTGCTGCTCGGCGTACGGCGGGAGCCGGCCCCACGCCTGCACCGGGCGTTCATCGGCCGCCCCGAGGAGGGGCCGCTGGCCGGCCTCGCGGTCTACGACGCGCTGTGCGAACCGCGTTCGGCACAGCTGCTCCTGGAGCGGATGCGCCACCCCGGCACCTTCGGCCCGCTGCACTTCGAGGCGGACGCGTCCGTACCGATCCCCGACGCACTGGTGCCCAGGCTGCTGGACGCCGAACAGTCCAACTCCTCGATCATCTACGGGGACGAGTTCATCCTGAAGGTGTTCCGCCGCATCCAGCCGGGCGTCAACCCGGACCTGGAAGTGCCGTGGGCCCTGGCCGGACAGGACTGCACCCGGGTGCCCGCTCCGGTGGCCTGGTTCCGCACCACGCAACCGGAACCGGCCACACTCGGGGTGCTCCAGCCGTTCCTGCGCGACGCCGCCGACGGCTGGACGCTGGCCCTGCGTGCCCTGGCCACCGGTGACGACTTCACCGCCCAGGCGCACCAGTTGGGGCAGGCGACCGCGGAGGTCCACCTGGCGCTGGCCGACGCCTTCCCCACCGGCGCCCATCAGGACATCGCACGCACCGCCGCGACGATGACCGAGCATCTGGAGGCCGCCGCGCACAGCGTCCCCGCGCTGCGCCCGTACGCGACCCGGCTGCGCACCGCGTTCGCCGCGCTGGCCAGTTGCGACGCCGGGCCGCCCGCCCAGCGCGTGCACGGCGACCTGCACCTCGGGCAGGTGCTGCGGGCCGGGCGGGAGTGGTTCGTCATCGACTTCGAGGGCGAGCCGTCGCGCCCGCTCGCCGAGCGCCGCATCCCCGAGTCCCCGGTCCGGGACGTGGCGGGGATGCTGCGCTCCTTCGACTACGCCGCCCGCCAGCGCCGCCCCTGGCGCCCGGAGTGGGCGCGCCGCTGCCGGGAGGCGTACTGCGCCGGCTACGCCTCCCTGTCCGGCTGGGACCCCCGTAAGAAACACGCCCTGCTGCGGGCCTACGAGACGGACCGTGCCGTGTACGAAGTGCTGTACGAGGCCCGGCACCGCCCCGACTGGCTCGCCGTACCGATGGCGGCGATCGAACGTCTCGCCGTGAGAGGAGGCTGAACCGATGGCACTGCGCGACACGTCACTTCCCGAGCCGTCCGGCCCCGTCCTGCCCGCGGCGGTACAGGCCGGTACGGCCCCGCCGCCGGCTGCCGCCGACCGTGAGCGCCTGCTGTCCGGCGCCCACCACGACCCGCACGCGCTGCTCGGCGCGCACCCGGTGCGGGGCGGGATCGCCCTGCGGGTGCTGCGTCCCTTCGCCCGTGCGGTGAGCGTGGTCGTGGACGGCGAGCGCACCCCGCTCGCCTCCGAGGGCGACGGACTGTTCTCGGCCGTACTGCCCCTGGCCGCGATCCCCGAGTACACCCTGGTGGTGGGCTACGAGCGGGACGAGTACGAGGTCCACGACCCCTACCGCTTCCTGCCCGCTCTCGGCGAGCTGGATCTGCACCTGGTCCGGGAGGGCCGGCACGAGCAGCTGTGGCGGGCGCTGGGCGCGGAGCCGATGACCCACCAGGGTGTGACCGGCACCCGGTTCACCGTGTGGGCGCCCAACGCCCGGGGCGTGCGGGTGGCCGGGGACTTCAGCCACTGGGACGGGACCGCCTTCCCGATGCGCTCGCTGGGCGCGGCGGGCGTGTGGGAGCTGTTCCTGCCCGGGATCGGGGAGGGCGCGAAGTACAAGTTCGAGATCACCTCGCAGTACGGCGGCCGGTTCCTCAAGGCCGACCCGATGGCACGGCGCACCGAGGTGCCGCCCGCCACCGCGTCCGTGGTGACGGCCGCGCACCACGAGTGGGGCGACCAGGAGTGGATGGCGCACCGCGCGGACGTGCCGGTGCACGAGGCGCCGTTCTCGGTGTACGAGGTCCACCTACCGTCCTGGCGACCAGGTTTGACGTACCGTCAACTCGCTGAACAGCTCCCGGCCTACGTCAAGGACCTGGGCTTCACCCACGTGGAGCTGATGCCGGTCGCCGAGCACCCCTTCGGGCCGTCCTGGGGCTACCAGGTCACCTCCTACTACGCCCCGACCGCGCGGCTGGGCTCGCCGGACGACTTCCGGTATTTCGTCGACGCCTGCCACCGGGCCGGGATCGGCGTGATCATGGACTGGGTGCCGGCGCACTTCCCCAAGGACGACTGGGCGCTGGCCCGCTTCGACGGGGACCCGCTGTACGAGCCGGGGAACGCGCAGCGCGCCGAGCACCCCGACTGGGGGACGTACGAGTTCGACTTCGCCCGCACCGAGGTGCGCAACTTCCTGGTCGCCAACGCCGTGTACTGGTGCGAGGAGTTCCACGTCGACGGCCTGCGGGTGGACGCGGTGGCCTCCATGCTCTACCTGGACTACTCGCGCGACTCCGGCCAGTGGACGCCCAACGCGTACGGCGGCCGGGAGGACCTGGACGCGATGGCGTTCCTCCAGGAGATGAACGCCACCGTGTACCGGCGTGCTCCGGGCGTGGTGACCATCGCCGAGGAGTCGACCGCGTGGGGCGGGGTGACCGCGCCGACCGACAGCGGCGGCCTGGGCTTCGGGCTGAAGTGGAACATGGGCTGGATGCACGACTCGCTCCAGTACATGACCAAGGATCCGGTGCACCGCAAGTACCACCACCACGAGATGACCTTCGCGATGGTGTACGCCTACAGCGAGAACTACGTGCTGCCGATCTCGCACGACGAGGTGGTGCACGGCAAACGGGCGCTGGTGTCGAAGATGCCCGGTGACTGGTGGCAGCGACGCGCGAATCACCGCGCCTACCTGGGCTGGATGTGGGCGCATCCGGGCAAGCAACTGCTGTTCATGGGGCAGGAGTTCGCCCAGGGCGGCGAGTTCTCCGAGGAGCACGGGCCCGAGTGGTGGCTGCTCGACGAGGACCACTGCGCCGCGGGCGACCACCGCGGGGTGCGGGACCTGGTGCGCGACCTCAACACCGTCTACCGGGCCACCCCGGCCCTGTGGCAGCGCGACACCCGGCCGGAAGGCTTCCGCTGGGTGGCCGTGGACGCCGCCGACGACAACGTCTACGCGTTCCTGCGCCTCGACGCGGCCGGCGTCCCGCTCCTCGCGGTGTCGAACTTCTCCCCCGCGGTGCGCGAGGGCTACCGCCTGGACGTGCCGGGCGAGGTCACCGTGTGGCGCGAGGTGCTGAACACCGACGCCGGCCGCTACGGCGGGGGCGGCGTCACCAACGCAAAGCCACTCGAAACGGAAGGCGAACCCGAGGAGCGGCATATCCGTCTCACGCTGCCACCGCTCGCCACGCTCTGGCTGACTCCGCAGCCCGCCTGAGCGGGCCGGGGCGCGGGAAGCGGGGCTACTTCCCAGTTCGGGACCCGTGACGTGCGGACCTGGGCTACATTCGATCCGCGTCGACCGAGTCCGTCACCGGCGCAGTCACCTCCGTGAACCTCAGGAGCAGCGCATGCGCGACCTCGCCCTCGCTCCGTCCACTGTCGCCCCGCCGGCCGGTGGGCTCGCGGACAGCGTCTTCGAGACCGCGGAGACCCGTCCCGACCTGCCGGTGCTCGCGCGCCGCGCCGACCCCTCCTCCCCGGTGTGGGAGGAGGTGACCGCCGCGGAGCTGCGGGAGCAGGTGACCGACCTGGCCAGGGGGCTGGTGGCCGCCAGGATCTCGCCCGGCCACCGGGTGGCGGTCATGGCCCGCACCCGGTACGAGTGGACGGTCCTCGCGTACGCGCTGTGGGCGGTGGGCGCCGAGGTCGTCCCGATCCACCCGGCCTCCTCGCGCGAGCAGGTCGAGTGGATCCTGCGCGACTCGGAGTGCGTGGCCGTCGTCGTCGAGGACGAGCAGGGCGTGATGACGGTCGGCCCGCTGTGCGCGACGCTGCCCCGGCTCCAGCACGTCTGGCAGCTCGACGCGGACGCGCTGGAGCACCTGGTGGAGCAGGGGGCGGTGGTACCGCCGACCACGGTGAACTCGCTGCGCCGGATCGTGCTGCCCGACGCGACCGCGGCGATCGCCTACACCTCCGGCACCACGGGCCGCGCGCTGGGCTGCGCGCTGAGCCACCGCGCGCTGGCGAACCCCTGCGACACGCTGCTTGCAGGCTGGGGGCACACCGCCGCGCCGCCCGGCGAGCAGGCGTCGGTGCTCGCCTTCCTGCCCTTCTCGCACGTGTACGGGCTGATGATCCAGAGCCTGTGCCTGCGCGGCGGCATCCTGATGGGCCACGAGCCGGAGCTGGGCGAGGAGGCGCTGGCGTCGGCGCTGCGCTCGTTCAGGCCGACGTACTTCCACGCCGTGCCCTCCGTCTTCGAGAAGATCTACAAGAACTTCCTGCGCGCGGCCCAGCAGGCGGGGCGCGGCGCGCTGTTCGAGCGGGCGGCCGAAACGGCCCGGGACTTCGCCACCGCGCTGGAGCGGCAGCGGCTGGGCCGCGGCCCGGGCCCCGGCCTCGACCTTCGGCTGCAACACGCCCTGTACGAGCGGACGGTGTACCGCAAGCTGCGGACCGAGCTGGGCGGCAGGGTGGTCCGGGCCACCTCCGGCGGCTCCCCGCTCAGCCGGGACCTCTCCTTGTTCTACGAGGGCATCGGCATCTACGTGCACGACGGATACGGGCTCACGGAGACCGCGGGCGGCATCACCATGCAGCCGCTGGGCCGGGAGAAGTCGGGGACCGTCGGCAAGGCGCTGCCGGGCACGGCGATCGAGGTGGCGGACGACGGGGAGATCCTGGTGCGGGGGCCGTCGCTGTTCCAGGGGTACGTGGGCGACGAGGCCGCGACCCGGGCCGTGCTGCACGACGGCTGGCTGGCCACGGGAGACCTCGGCAAGCTGGACACCGAGGGCTATCTCACCATCACGGGGCGCAAGAAGGACATCATCGTCACCAACGGCGGCAAGAGCGTGGCCCCGGCCGCGCTGGAGCAGCGGCTGCGGGCGCATCCGCTGGTTCACCAGGCGGTGGTCGTGGGCGACGACCGGCCGTGCGTGGGCGCGCTGATCACCCTGGACGCGGAATTCCTGGCCCACTGGCGTGCGGCGCTGGCCCTGCAGGGGGACGCGCCGGATCACGAGGCGCGTGAGGAGAACGCGCTGCGGGAGGAGATCGAGCGGGCGGTCGCCGCCGCGAACAGCGCGGTGTCGCGCTCGGAGTCCATCCGGGTCTTCCGGGTACTGCCCGCCCCCTTCGACGTGGCGGGCGGGCTGCTCACGCCGTCCATGAAGCTGCGCAGGGACGCCATCGCGGAGCACTACGCGGTCGAGATCGAGGCCATGTACCAGGCGCGGAGCCGCGCCGCGCGCCGGGAGGCCGCGCACGACCCGACGGCCGACTGGGACGAGCCCGACGACGTCTTCCGCTGACGCCTCCCGCCTGCCTTTCCGCTGCCTGCGACGCCCCAAGCGTAGGCTCCTCGCCCCTGGGAACAAGACAGTGGGACGCAAGGGAAAGATAAGGACGACAGCCCGGCGACGAGCCCGGGCCGGAAGGCGAGATGGCATTCGAGCCGCGTGGGGACGACACACTGGCCAGCGAGGGCATTCCGAGCCGCACCGCCCGCTTCGCGGGCGAGTTGCACCACGTCACGGGTGCGCGACTCGCCGCGGAGGACTTCCTCGACGAGGTGGCACGGCGCGCGGGGCCGGCGGCGCCCGAGCACTGGGACGACATCCTGCTGGTCGTGACGGAACTGGCGGCGAACGCGGTGCAGTACGCGCCGGGCCCGTTCGAGCTGCGGATGCGCCGCACCTTCGACGGGGTACACGTCACGCTCAGCGACACCAGCACCACACAGCCGGCCCCGCGGCCGTTCCGCCCCAGCCGGGGTGGCGGCGGTATCGGCTGGCACCTGATCCACACCCTGTGCGACCAGGTGAGCGTGGTGGTCAACGATCACGGCAAGGACGTGCACGTCTTCCTGCCCTGGTGAGCCCGGATCACCCGGAGCCCCGGCTGCGGACGGGGTCCGGGCTCGGACGCGGTGCCGGGACCCGCACCGCGGGCCTCGCCGCACCGGCTCAGGCGCTGGTCGCCTCGCTCGGCGGAAGCGCCTGGTAGTAGGCACCCACCCGGGTCAGATACTCCGGGTCCCTGGTCTCGCTGTCGGTCCTGAACCGCGGCGCGGCCTTGATCTGTCCGCGCGAACAGGCCACCGTGATCCTCCGCTCCGCGGAGTCGATGCCGGCGACCATGCCGACCGGCACCATCACGCTCCTGCCGAACACCCACACCCCGGTGTCCACGACCAGGTGCCGCATCCCGGAGCGGCCGCCCTCCCGGTCCACGTGGCCCACCGTGCCGTCGGCGGCGACGACGGTGAAACCGGTCAGGTCCTCTTCCTCGGCTCGAGCGACCTGCGGCGGATACGACCAGATTCTGTCTATGGTCACGCTGCTCCTTCCTCCCCGGGCTGACGTGTCACGAGCGTCGGGCCGACATCCCGGCACATCGGCTCCCACCGCACCAACTACCCGTCTGTGACCACGGCATTCGGCGGGAGGGGTGGGGGAAGCACGCTCGCCTCGTCCGCTCGGGCCGCCGGCTACCGGCCCGGCCCGGTGGTCTCCTCGGGCAGGGAGACGTACCCGGGCGGGGAGGTGAGCAGTTCCAGCGTTCCGGTCATGTCCAGCAGCCGCTCCAGTACGGCCGGACGCTCGTCCAGGTGGAGTGCGAGACCCGCCTCGTCCGCGAGCCGCCGGATCCGCAGCAGCGCGGACAGGCCGGAGGAGTCGACGCTCCGAAGCCGCGAGAAGTCGAGGCGTATGCCGGCGACCGGGTGCCGTGCCGCGTGGCGCCGGGTGAGCGCCACGGTCACCGCGTCCAGGAGTTCGCGACTGGTGAGGTAGTCGAGGTCTCCCTCCACGTGGACCGCGACGGCGGTTCCGCGGGTCTCGACGAAGAGGCTGAAGGGTGAAGGCGGCATTGTCGTCATACGGGTCTTCCGGGGCCGGGGTCTTCGGGTTGTTTCCGAAAGGAGCGTCATGCCGGACGGCGGTGCCGTGCGGCATGGAGCGCCCTGCGGTCAAACCGCCCGCGTACCCCTGAATCACGAGGTCATGCACCTGCGCGCGGGGGCGAATTCACGGGTCCGGATATGGACGCGCGAGTTTTGTTCGGGGCAGGCCGAGTGGGTTAGCCTGCCCCGTATTTCTCATCACGCAGATCCGTGAAATCACGGAAATGCACGCACGTCAGCGGGCCTGCGACGGCCCGGTGGAGAAAGTGTGAGTCCTCACCGGCGAGGACTCCTGGGGAGCGGGACGAGGGTGCGCATGACCAGCGACAGAACCGAGGTCCTCGACGCCGTTCCGGGCGACCGGGAGCTGCGGCAGCTCCTGGCCGGCCTGACGGCCGTGCGGGACGGCGACTTCGGCACGCGCCTGCCGGAGGAAGCCGACGGGCTCATGGGTGACATCGCGACCGTGTTCAACGGCATGGTCGACCAGTTGTCCGTGTTCACCTCCGAGGTCACCCGGGTGGCCCGGGAGGTCGGCACCGAGGGCACCCTCGGCGGTCAGGCGGAGGTGCCGGGCGTCTCGGGCACCTGGGCCGATCTGACCGACTCGGTCAACGCCATGGCGGGCAACCTCACCACCCAGGTGCGTGACATCGCGCAGGTGGCGACGGCGGTGGCCAAGGGTGATCTGTCGCAGAAGATCGACGTGCCCGCGCGCGGCGAGATCCTTCAGCTGAAGGAGACCGTCAACACGATGGTCGACCAGCTCTCCGCGTTCGCCGACGAGGTCACCCGCGTCGCCCGCGAGGTCGGCACCGAGGGACGCCTCGGCGGACAGGCCAAGGTGCCCGGAGTGGCGGGTGTGTGGCGGGATCTGACCGACTCGGTCAACTTCATGGCCGGCAACCTCACCGCCCAGGTCCGCAACGTCGCCCAGGTGACGACGGCGGTCGCCAAGGGCGACCTCTCCCAGAAGATCACCGTCGACGCCCGCGGCGAGATCCTCGAACTCAAGAACACCATCAACACGATGGTCGACCAGCTCTCCGCGTTCGCCGACGAGGTCACCCGCGTCGCCCGCGAGGTCGGCACCGAGGGACGCCTCGGCGGACAGGCCGACGTCCAGGGCGTCAGGGGCACCTGGCGCGACCTGACCGACTCGGTCAACTTCATGGCCGGCAACCTCACCGCCCAGGTCCGCAACGTCGCCCAGGTGGCGACGGCGGTCGCCGAGGGCGACCTCTCCCAGAAGATCACCGTCGACGCCCGCGGCGAGATCCTCGAACTCAAGAACACCATCAACACGATGGTCGACCAGCTCTCCGCCTTCGCCGACGAGGTCACCCGCGTCGCCCGCGAGGTCGGCACCGAGGGACGCCTCGGCGGACAGGCCGACGTCCAGGGCGTCTCCGGGACGTGGAAGGACCTCACCGACAACGTCAACGTGATGGCGTCCAACCTGACCGGCCAGGTCCGCTCGATCGCCCAGGTCGCCACCGCCGTGGCCCGGGGTGATCTGTCCCGCAAGATCACGGTCGAGGCCGAGGGCGAGGTCGCGGCCCTGGCCGACGTGATCAACACGATGGTCGACACCCTGTCCGCGTTCGCCGACGAGGTCACCCGCGTCGCCCGCGAGGTCGGCACCGAAGGACGACTCGGCGGACAGGCTCAGGTGCCCAACGTCGCGGGCACCTGGAAGGACCTCACCGACAACGTCAACTCGATGGCGAACAACCTCACCGGTCAGGTCCGCAACATCGCGCTGGTGACGACCGCGGTGGCCAGGGGCGATCTGTCGAAGAAGATCGACGTCGACGCGCGCGGCGAGATCCTGGAGCTGAAGACGACCATCAACACGATGGTCGACACCCTGTCCGCGTTCGCCGACGAGGTCACCCGCGTCGCCCGCGAGGTCGGCACCGAAGGACGCCTCGGCGGACAGGCCGAGGTGGAGGGCGTCTCGGGCACCTGGAAGCGGCTCACGGAGAACGTCAACGAGCTGGCCGGCAACCTGACCCGGCAGGTGCGGGCGATCGGCGCGGTGGCCAGCGCCGTGGCCGAGGGCGATCTGACCCGCTCGATCACGGTGGAGGCCTCCGGCGAGGTCGCCGAGCTCAAGGACAACATCAACTCCATGGTGGAGTCCCTGCGCGAGACCACCCGGGCCAACCAGGAGCAGGACTGGCTCAAGAGCAACCTGGCGCGGATCACCGGCCTGATGCAGGGCCACCGCGACCTGCCGGTCGTCGCCGAACTGATCATGGACGAGCTGACCCCGCTGGTGTCGGCCCAGTACGGCGCCTTCTACCTGGCCGAGGACGGCGAGCGCGGCCCCGAGCTGCGGCTCGTCGGCTCCTACGGCAGCCCCGACGACGAGCGGCCCACCCGCTTCTCCTTCGGCCGCTCGCTGGTCGGCCAGGCCGCGCGCAGCCGCCGTACCATCACGGTCGACGAGCTGCCGGCGGGGTACGTCACCATCTCCTCCGGGCTCGGCCGGGCGGTGCCGAGCGCGCTGATCCTGCTGCCGATCCTGTTCGAGGACCAGGTCCTCGGCGTCATCGAGCTGGCGTCGGTGGCCGCGTTCACGCCGGTCCACCGGGACTTCCTGGAACAGCTGCGCGAGGCCCTCGGGGTCAACGTCAACACCATCGTGGCCAACGCCCGCACCGACGAACTGCTTGACGAGTCCCAGCGGCTGACCGCCGAACTCCAGGCCCGCTCGGCTGAGTTGCAGTCCCAACAGGACGAGCTCCAGCGCTCCAACGCCGAACTGGAGGACAAGGCCTCACTGCTGGCGGAGCAGAACCGCGACATCGAGGCGAAGAACCTCCAGATCGAGCAGGCCAGGCAGGAACTGGAGGCCCGCGCCCAGCAGTTGTCGCTGGCCTCGAAGTACAAGTCGGAGTTCCTGGCGAACATGAGCCACGAGCTGCGCACCCCGCTCAACAGCCTGCTCATCCTGGCCCAGTTGCTCGCGCAGAACCCCTCGCGCAACCTCACCCCGAAGCAGGTCGAGTACGCGGGGATCATCCACTCCGCGGGCAGCGACCTGCTCCAGCTGATCAACGACATCCTGGACCTGTCGAAGGTCGAGGCGGGCAAGATGGACGTCACCCCTGAGCGGGTGTCGCTGCGCCAGCTCATCGACTACGTCGAGGCCACCTTCCAGCCGATGACGACGCAGAAGGGCCTCCAGTTCGCGGTCACCACCGCGGCGGGCGCGCCCGCGGACCTGCTCACAGACGACTCCCGGCTGCGCCAGGTCCTGCGCAACCTGCTGTCCAACGCGGTGAAGTTCACCGAGCAGGGCTGCGTCGAGCTGTGCATCGAGCCGGCCGCGGACGACGAGGTGCCCGGCGGTGTCGTGCGGGGCGGCGCGGTCGTGGCCTTCCGGGTCAAGGACACCGGCATCGGCATCCCGGAACAGCATCTGGAGACGATCTTCGGAGCGTTCCAGCAGGCGGACGGCACCACCAGCCGCAAGTACGGCGGGACCGGCCTCGGGCTGTCCATCACCCGGGAGATCGCGCATCTGCTCGGCGGTGCCGTCGCCGTGGACAGCGTGCCCGGCCGGGGCAGCACGTTCACGCTCTTCCTGCCGGTGACCCGCCCCGACTTCGAGCAGGTGCTCGGCGGCGGCCGGGCCCCGCAGAAGGCGCCTGCCGAACTGGTGCCGGCCGCCGCGGCGGACCGGGAGACCGGGCGTGTACTCCCGTTCGGCGACGGGCCGCGCAGACGGCGGCTGCTGGTCGTCGAGGAGCGCTCCCGCGGGCTGCTCACCCTGGTCGCGGAGAGCGTGGTCGCGGACGTGGTCCGACACGGCGCCGACGACACGGGCGCCCTGCCCACCGTCGACATCATCACCGCCGTGGGAGCGCAGGAGGCCGCGGGGGCGCTGGCCTCCGAGCCGTGCCACTGTGTCGTCCTCGACCTGGACATGCCCGAGGAGGAGGCGTCCCGGTTCCTGCAGGCGCTCCAGGGCGACTCGGCGCTGGCGGGCGTGCCGGTGCTCGTGCACAGCGGCCGGCGTCCGGAGGTGGCCCGCGCGGAGGCGCTGCGCTCGCGTGGGGACGACGGCTCGCTGGAGTTCCTCTCCAGCCTGGACGAGCTGCGCGAGCGCATCGCCCTGCACCTGTCGGCCGAGGAGCCCGGGGACGTGCTGTCGCTGGTGCGGGCCGAGGAACCGCAGGACCTCGCACCGCCCGTCGGCGCCTTCGCGGGCCGTACCGTCCTCGTCGTCGACGACGACGCGCGCAACCTGTTCGCGCTCAGCGGGATCCTGGAGCTGCAGGGCTTCCGGGTGCTGCACGCGGAGAACGGGCGCAAGGGCATCGAGACGCTGGTCGGCAACCCCGACGTCGCGCTCGTCCTGATGGACGTGATGATGCCGGAGATGGACGGCTACACCGCGACGGCCGAGATCCGCAGGCTGCCGCGGTACGCCGAACTGCCGATCATCGCCGTCACCGCGAAGGCGATGCCGGGGGACCGGGAGAAGTCGCTGGCGTCCGGGGCGAGCGACTACGTCACCAAGCCCGTGGACACGGACGACCTCATCGCCTGCGTCCGGCACTGGCTGTCCGCGTGAGCGCGTCGGCGCCCGCCTCCCGCACCGGCGGGGCGGGCCCGGTCCGCCGCGGCACCTCCCGCACCCCCGCGCCGTTCAGCCGAGGAGCTTGTCGATCGTGAGCACGTCCGAGCAGCAGCGCGATCCGGCCGCCGCCGGACCGGGTCAAGGGCCGTCCGCGTCCGGGACGCCGTCGCCCACCGGCGACCCGGCGCCGTCCGATTCAGCGGCGCCCAACTCCACGTCCCCCGTGGGGCGGCTGGCCGCCACCGTGGAGCGGCTGCGCCGCGAGGTGCGGGCGGCGCAGGCGGAGGCCGAGGGCCGGGCCCTGGTCGAACTCGCCAAGGGCATCCTGGTGGAGCGGCTGGGCTGCGGTCCGGCGCAGGCCGCCCGGCAGCTCGCCGAGCTGGCCGAGCAGGCCCGGGTGACACCGCTGGAGTTCGCGGTGGAGGTCATCAACCAGGCCGCCCGCGACCGAGTCTCCGAGGTCACCGACGCCTTCCTGGCCGCCGCCGAGGGGGCGCTGGAGCGCGCCTCGGCCGTGCGGCTGCGCGCCGCGGAGAGCGGCGCGCTGGCCGCGGACGACACCCAGGCCGTCGCCGACTCGTTGCTGGAACACGCGCTGCGGCCGCTGGGGGCGGTGGCCGTGGCGGTCTGGGCGGCGGGCGCCGACGGCTCGCTGACCCTGTCGGGCAGCGCCGGTTTCTCCCCGGCGGAGGCCACCCGGTGGCGCTATGTGCCACCGGAGGTGTCCACGGTGGCGCGCCGGGGGCTCACCGAGCGCACCGGCCAGTGGTTCACCTCGCTCGCCACGACCGGACTGCCCACCATCGGGCGGCACCTGCATCCGGACGGGGGCCGGGTGGCGGTGCCCGCCGGCACCGGCGGCCGTATCCACGGGGTGCTGGAGATCGCCTGGCCCGGACCGCTGGAGCCGCAGCCGCCCCAGGTCGTACGCCAGGTGGAGGCCCTCGCCGAACTGTGCGCGCACACGCTGGAGACGTCCACGCTGCGCCACGAGGTGGGGCAGGAACCGCGGGTGCTGCCGGACGCCGCCGAGCTGATGGACCTGGCCGACGGACTGCACGACCCGGCCCTGGTGCTGGTCCCGCACGTCGACGGCGACGGGCAGCTGCTGGACTTCCGCATCCAGCACGTCAACAGCCGCTTCCTGGACCCGGCCGGCCGGCCGCGGGCCGTGGTCAACGGCGCGCTGCTGCTGGAGGCCTTCCCCATGGCCGCCGGGAAGAGCGAGCTGTTCCAGCGGGTGGAGCGGGTGTACGCCACGGGTGAGGCGTACCGGGCGCAGCGCATGCATCTGACGGCGCTCGTCGACCAGGTGCCGCTGTCGGCGGTGGCGGACATCAGCATCAGCCGGCACGGCGGCTGCGTGCTGCTGATCTGGCGCATCGAGGACGAGACGGCGCGGCTGGCGAGTCTGCTCCAGCACGCGCAGCGCCTCGGCCGGATCGGCGGCTTCGAGGAGAACCTGCTGACCAGTGAGATCACCTGGAACGACCAGTTGTTCGGCCTCTACGGCCGTGCGCCTTCGAGTACGCCGGTGCCGCTGGAGGAGCTGCCCGCGCACGCCCACCCGGACGACGCCGTGGCCATCCGACGTTTCCTGCGCACGCTGCTGCACCACCGCCGTCCGGCCTCCGCGGCCTTCCGGCTCCAGCGGCCGGACGGGGTGACCCGGCACATCCGGGTGGTGGCCGAGCCGGTCCTGGACACCGACGGGCGGCTGTTCGTGGTGCGCGGGGCCTACCAGGACATCTCCGCGCAGCACTGGACGGAGGTCGCGCTCGCCGCCACCCGTGACCAGCTCGCGCACACCGAGCAGCAGGCGACCGAGCGCAACCGGCTGACGCTCCAGCTGCAGCACGCCATCATGCCGCCGACCCAGGCACCGCTGCGGGTGAGCGGTCTGGACGTCGCGGTGCGCTACCGGCCGGCGGAGACCGAGCATCTGGTGGGCGGCGACTGGTACGACGTGGTGGTGCTGCCCTCCGGGCTCGTGCTGCTGTGCGTCGGCGACGTCGCCGGCCACGGCATAGAGGCGGCCACCAGCATGGTGGTGCTGCGCAACGCGCTGCGGGGCCTGGCCGTGACCGGGGCCGGGCCCGGCCAGCTGCTGTCGTGGCTCAACATCGTGGCGCACCATCTGACCGGCGCGGTCACCGCCACGGCGGTCTGCGCCCTGTACGACCCCGGGCGGCGCACCCTGCGCTGGGCCCGGGCCGGGCATCTGCCGCCCGTGCTGGTCCGCGGGGCGGAGGCGGCTCCGCTGCCGCTGGTCCGGGGCATGCTGCTGGGTGCGGTGCCGGAGGCCGTGTACGAGGAGGACGAGCTCCAGTTCGCGCCGCAGGACACGCTGCTGATGTACACCGACGGTCTGATCGAGCGCCGGGACCGCTCCGTGGAGGAGTCGCTGAGCCATCTGCTGACCACGGCCCGTTCGGCGCCGAAAACTCTGGACCAGCAGCTCGACCGGCTGCTGACGTACAGCAAGTCGGACACGGACGACGACACCTGCATCGTGGGCATCCGGGTCGCCTGACGGCGGGCGGGTCCGACGGCGAGCGGGCATGGACGGTGGCGAGGCATGAGAGCCCGGTTCAGGGGTAGACGCGGGGGCGCAGTGCGGGTTGCTCCCGTCACCGGTGATGAGAAACGGATCACGTCACCGGTGCGGGTCCGGTGTGCGTCGAAGGCGTCGCCGGGGGTAACCGGCACTGGCCGGCGTCAGCATTCGTTGGAGGTATTCGTGCCCCTTGCCCACAATCCGCTGTCCGTGGAGGTCACCCTGCCGCGGGAGGATGTCGCCCTGCTCACGGTCGAGGGTTACCTGGACGTCGACACCGCCACGGAGTTGCAGGCCCATCTGGCCAACCAGCTCCACCACGGTCGACGGCACTTCCTGCTGGAGCTGTCCGCCGTCCCCTTCATGGACTCCTCGGGCATGAACATCATCCTGCGGGTGTACCAGGAGGCCCGGGAGCGGGCGGGCAGTGTGCACATCATCGCCCCCGCCCCGGCGGTGCTGCGGATCCTGGAGCTCACCGGCGTCAGCATCACGGTGCCGGTCTCGCGGAGCGCCGAGGAGGCACTGGCCCTGGTGGACCGTCAGCCGGAGGAGCCGGGGGCGAAGTGAGCGCGGACGCGGGCGCGGAGGCCTCGGTGTGCGCGGAGGGAGAGCGTCGGGCAGGGCCGTCGTCGGCCGCCGCGCCCGCGGCGTGGATCTGTGCCGACGCGACCGCGCAGAACCCCTCGAGCCCGGTCAGCAGTGCGGTCCGCTGGCCGGCCGGCATCCGCTCCACCACCGACCGCAGCTCCGTCTCCCGGCGCGCCCGCACGTCGGCCAGGAACGCGCGGCCGCGGCGGCTGAGGCGCAGTTCCACCTCCCGGCGGCTGGTGGCGGCCACCTGCCGCCGTACGAAGCCCACCGCTTGCAGCCGGTCGCACAGCCTGCTCGTGGACGGCGGCGTGGAGCCCAGGGTGGCGGCGAGGGTGCGCAGGTTGATGCCCTCGTTGCGTTCGAGGACGAACAGCACCCTGAGCTGGGAGGCGGAGACGGGAGCTGTGGACGCGCGGCCCCACAGGACCTCCAGCAGTTCCGCCGCCGTGGAGGTCGCGCGCGCCGCCTCGCCGGGCGACCGCGGGCGCGGGTGGGAGGACGTCACGCTGACACTCTCGCAGGGTTGGCGGTGGCTGTCAGCTCGCCCCCCTGGTCGGCCTGTGGTAACAGTTGTCGCCCGGCAAGAGTCGCATCGCGGTGCCGCCCGGAGGGCGGATTCGGAACGGTGCAACGCGGATGAGGAGTGGAACAGGTGCCGGAGCACGCAGCGGTAGCACAGCACGGATCGCCGGCCCGCGAGGTCGGGGACTTCCTTCGCCGTCGCGGGGAGCAGATCGCCCAGCGGTGGGCCGAGGAGCCGATCTTCCGGACCGTGTTCACCGTCTCCCGCGACGAGGCGGTGGAAGCGGGCCGCGCCGTCGTCGACGCCCTGGGCGCGGTGGCCGCCTCCGAGCGGGTGTCCGACCCGGACGCCGACGGTTTCCTGCCGGTGCGCGAGCAGCTTGCGCGGATGGGCGCCGTGCGGGGCAGGACCGGTCTGACGGCCGCGGAGGTCTCGCGGGACGTGGACGCCCTGCGGCCGCCCGCGCTGGATCTGCTGACCGCCGAGCTCGCCGGCGCCCCGGAGGAGTACCTGCGGGAGTGCGCCAACGTCCTGACCGTGCTCATCGGCACCCTGCGGCTCGTGGTGATGCAGACGGCGCTCAGCGAGGGCCGGGACCTCATCGACCGTCAGCGGCTCCAGCTGCTCGAGGTGGCCACCCCGGTCATCAAGCTGTGGGACGGCATCGTCGCGGTACCGCTGATCGGAACGCTGGACAGCGCCCGCAGCCAGGTGGTGATGGAGTCGCTCCTCGAGGCGGTCGTCGACCAGCAGGCCCGCTTCGCCATCCTCGACATCACCGGGGTGCCCACCGTCGACTCGCTGGTCGCCCAGCACCTGATGAAGACCGTGGCGGCCACCCGGCTGATGGGGGCCGAGTGCGTGGTCTCGGGCATCCGCCCGGCCATCGCGCAGACCATCGTCCACCTCGGCCTCGACCTGGGCTCGGTCGTCACCCGCGCGACCCTCGCCGACGCGCTCGCCCACGCCCTGCACCAGTTGGGCGCGGACATCGTGAGCCGGGCACCCCACGGTGTGGGTGAACGGTGACCGATCGTCTCCCCACGCCCGGCTCGGGGCAGGTGCCGGTACTCAGACTCGGCGACGTCCTCCTGGTCACGCTCCAGGGCGATCTGTACGACAGCACCGCCGAACAGCTCCAGCAGGACATCGGCGAGGCCATCGCCCACCACACGGCCACGGGGGTGGTCATCGACGTCTCCGGAGTGGAGATCGTCGACTCCTTCCTCGGCCGGGTGCTGGCCGAGATCGCGGCCAAGGCCAGGCTGCTGGCCGCGCAGACCGTGGTGGCCGGGATGCGTCCGGCGGTGGCGATCACCATGGTCGAACTGGGTCTGACCCTGCCCGGGCTGCGGACCGCGCTCACCGCCGAGGACGCCCTGCGGCTCGTCACCGCCCGGCCCACGCCGCCGCGCCCCGGCGGCGCACAGGCGGGGAGCCGGTGATGGGGACAGCAGCGGGCGTCGAGGTCTGCCTGCCGATCCGGTCGGACATGGACCTGGTGTGGGTACGGCAGCATGTGCGCCAGGCGGCCGGGCGGCTCGGCTTCGGCCTGGTCGACCAGACGAAGCTGGTCACCGCGGCCAGCGAGCTGGCGCGCAACACGCTGGTGCACGGCGGGGGCGGGCAGATGCAGGCGTCCCACGTGGTCGACGGGCAGGTGCACGGGCTCCGGCTGGCGTTCAGCGACGAGGGGCCCGGCATCACGGACCTGGAGCGGGCGCTCAGCGACGGCTACACCTCCGGCGACGGCCTCGGCATGGGCCTGGGGGGCGCCCGCCGGCTGGTGCACGAGTTCGCGATCGACAGCACCCCGGGCGCCGGCACCACCGTCACCGTCACCTCCTGGGCGACCCGGCCGGTGCGGCCGTACGAGGGAGCCTGATGCCGCGCGTCTGGGAGGTTCCGGTGCCCGACTCGACCCGGGTGCGCGACGCGCGGGTCGCCGCCGAGGAGGCGGCCGCGCTGGCCGGCCTCGGCGAGTCCCGCACCGCCGCCGCCGCGCTGGTGGCGACCGAACTCGCCACCAACCTGCTCAAGTACGCCGAGGACGGGCGGCTCCTGGTCGAGGTCGTGCCCCCGCCGAGCGCTCCGTGCGGTCACGGCGATCCGGCGCCGGTGGTGCAGATGACGGCGGTCGACCACGGTCCCGGCATCCCCGACGTCGCCGCCGCCCGACACGACGGGTTCTCGACCAGCGGCTCGCTCGGGGCCGGGCTCGGCACCTGCCGCCGCGCGGCCGACGAGTTCCACCTGCACAGCGTCGTCGGCCGGGGCACGGTGGCGCTCGCCCGGGTGGGCGCCACCGCGCCCCGGCCCGGGGCGGTCCGGGCCGACGATGCCGCGCTCCCTTACGCGGGGGCGGTGCGGGCGGGCGGCGTCACCGTCCCGTACGCCGGGGCGGAGTACTCGGGTGACGCCTGGTCCTGGGCGGGCGCCGGGGAGCTGGTGACCCTCATGCTGGCGGACGGCCTCGGCCACGGCCGGGAGGCGGCCCGCGCCTCGTCGGCGGCGGTCGAGACCCTGCACCGCTCGGCCCGTCTCACACCGACCGAGCTGCTCCGGCGGCTCGACACGGCGCTGCGCGGCACCCGGGGCGCGGCCGTCGCCGTGGCCCAGCTGGATCTGCGGGCCGGGCGGCTGCGCTTCTGCGGGATCGGCAATGTCGGGGCCCGGCTGCGCGAGGGCGACACCTGGCGCCACCTGCTGTCGCGGCCGGGCATCGTCGGTATGCACCGGCCCACGACGCTGCCCGAGACCGAGGTGGCCTGGGCTCCCGACCGCCTGCTCGTCCTGCACAGCGACGGCCTGTCCAGCCGGTGGGCACCGCCCGGCGCGGCCGCTCTGCCCACGGCGGCCGACCCCGCGGTGACGGCCGCCCTGACCGTGCGTGACACCGGCAGCTCCGCCAGCCCGGTCCGGGACGACACCACCGTGGCCGTCCTGACCCCCGCCCCGCCGGACCGCCCATGACGCGCACCTGGCAGATCAGCACCGCCACCGACGCCGTCCGGGCCCGTATCGCCACGGCCCGCACGGCGGCGGCGTACGGCGTCCCCCCGCTCGAACGCACCCGTCTGACCACCGCCCTGGGCACCCGTCTGCGCCACTGCCTGGCCAAGGGCGGCACCTGGACGGTCACCCTCCAGGTCCCGGAGGCGGACGTGGACGCAGGCACCCTCCGCATCACAGTCGCGCCGGTCCATGACCCGCAGGGCGGTGGGGAGACCTCGTGGCGGATGTCCGTCGCCGCCTGCCCCGAGGGCGAGGTGTCGCCGGATGCGGAGTCGGAGCCGAAGGTGGGCGACGACGCGGCTGCTCTGGCCGAGGCGCTGCTCGGGGCCGACGACGACACGGCGGTGGTGCTGGAGAGGCTCGCGGAGCAGGAGGAGCTGGTCGCCTTCCATCGGGAGGAGCTGCATCAGACCAACCAGGGAGTCCTGGCCCTGCACGCCGATCTGGACACCGCCTGGCGGGCTCAGCGAGAGGCGTTCGCGGCCGAACGCGCCGCGCGCACCGAGGCCGAGGAGGCCCGCCGCAGACTGCGGTTCCTGGCCGACGCCAGCGCGCTGCTGACGACCTCGCTGAACCACGAGGAGATCCTGCGGCGGCTGCCGGGCCTGCTCGTACCCCGGTACGCCGACCGTGTCGACGTATGGCTGTTCGACCACGAGGGCGACCGGCACCGGCCCGCCCCGCATCCGGCGGCCGCGGTGCTCGCGGCCCGTACCGGCCGCCCGCAGTACGCGGCCGACCACCCCGGTGACCTGCCGGGCGTCGACGACCAGCCGCCCTCGGCGCTCGACCCCGGCCGGCCCCTGCTGTGCGTCCCGCTGCTCGCCCGGCGGACACCGCTCGGTGTGCTGACCCTGACGCCGCCCGGCGCCCGCTGGGACCCCGACGACGCCGTCATGCTGATCGAGCTGGCCCGGCGGGCGAGCGTCGCCCTCGACAACGCGCGCCGCTTCGAGCACAACCGCGACATCGCCGAGACGCTGCAGCGCGCCCTGCTCACCGACCTGCCCACCACACCGGGCCTGCGCCTGGCCGCGCGCTATATGCCGGCTACACACGGGCTGAACATCGGCGGGGACTGGTACGACGCCTTCCGGCAGCCCGACGGGAGCCTGATCACCGTCATCGGCGACGTCACCGGCCACGGCCTGCACGCCGCCGTGATGATGAGCCAGCTCCGCACCGCGCTGCGCGCCTACGCCGTCGACGGCGGCAGCCCCGGTCGGCTGCTGACCCGCCTGCACGTGTTCCTGCACCATCTGCAGCCCGACCTGTTCGCGACCGCGGTCATCGCCCGTTTCAGCCCGGACGACCCCACGGTCACCTGGGCCGCCGCGGGCCATCCGCCACCCGTGCTGCGCCTGCCGGACGGCCGGGTACACGTCCTGGACGCCAAGCCCGGCGCCATGCTCGGCATCCCGCTGCGGCAGGAGATAGAGGACCACACGGTGCGCCTCTCCCCCGGCGCGACCCTGGCTCTGTACACGGACGGCCTCGTGGAGCGGCGGGCGCTGGGCATCGACCCCGGCATCGACCGCCTCGCCACCGCGCTGGGCGCGTTCGACCCGGCCGAGCTGGACGCCGACCTGGACGGCTCGGCGGACCGCCTCCTCGGCCCGCTGCTGAGCGACTCCGAACGCGACGACGACGTCTGCCTCCTGCTGTGCCACATCGACAGCGCGGCCGGAGGCGAACCGGACCGGATCCCGGCGGGCGTGGACCACCTGCGGTAGCACCGCGCGGCGCGGGCCCGCCCGAACGCCCGAACGCCCGAACGACCCATGGAGCAGCGGATCCAGGGAACCCGCCGGGGCGGCCCCCGCCGTCCGGACGCGCTCCGGGCCGCGGGGACAGCGGCGTCCGGTGCGCACGCGGCCCGGTGGGGGCATCGTGGTGCTCGACGGACGGGATGGACCCGATGGACCGGTGAGGTGCGAAGCAGCCGTCCCCGGGCAGACGCAAGGACGTCGATGCAGCCGCCCGGAGCCCCGCAGAAGGGATGAAACATCGTGACACGACCCAGGATCCTGGTGGTCGGCGCAGGCTTCGCCGGAGTGGCGTGCGTGCGCCGTCTGGAGCGCAGGCTCTCTCCCAGCGATGCGGACATCACCCTCGTGACGCCGCAGTCCTATCAGCTCTATCTGCCGCTGCTGCCCCAGGTCGCCTCCGGGGTGCTGACGCCCCAGTCGGTCGCCATCTCCCTGCGCCGCAGCAGGAAATACCGCACCCGGATCATTCCGGGCGGCGCCGTCGGCGTGGACCTGAAGGCGAAGGTGTGCGTCGTGCGGACGCTCACCGACCGCGTCGTCGACGAGCCCTACGACTACCTCGTGCTGGCTCCCGGCAGCGTCACCCGCACCTTCGACATCCCGGGGCTCCTCGACCACGCCTTCGGCATGAAGACGCTGGCCGAGGCCGCCTACATCCGCGACCACGTCATCACCCAGCTCGACCTCGCCGACGCCAGCGAGGACCCCGCAGAGCGCGCCTCGCGGCTGCAGTTCGTGGTGGTCGGCGGCGGGTACGCCGGCACCGAGACCGCGGCGTGCCTGCAGCGCCTCACGCACGCCGCCGTCAAGCGCTATCCGCGGCTGAACCCGGCCCTGATCAAGTGGCACCTGATCGACATCGCGCCGAAGCTGATGCCGGAGCTGGGCGACAAGCTGGGCCGCAGCGCCCAGGAGGTGCTGCGCCGCCGGGGCATCGAGATCTCGCTCGGGGTGTCCATCGCGAAGGCCGGGCCGGAGGAGGTCACCTTCACCGACGGCCGGGTGGTGCCGACCCACACCCTGATCTGGACCGCGGGCGTGGTGGCCAGCCCGCTCATCGCGACCCTCGGCGCGGAGACGGTCAGGGGCCGGCTCGCCGTGACCGCCGAGATGTGCCTGCCCGGCCACGACGGGGTGTTCGCGCTCGGGGACTCCGCCGCCGTACCCGACCTGAGCAAGGGCGGCGGCGCGGTGTGCCCGCCGACCGCGCAGCATGCCACGCGGCAGGGCCGGCGGGTCGCGGAGAACCTCATCGCGACCCTGCAAGGACAGCCCCTGCGGCCGTACGAGCACAAGGACCTGGGACTCGTCGTCGACCTCGGTGGCGCGGACGCGGTCTCCAAACCGCTCGGCGTGGAACTGCGCGGTGTCCCGGCCCAGGCCGTGGCCCGCGGCTACCACCTGGGGGCGCTGCGCACGAACGTCGCCAAGACCAGGGTCGCGACCAACTGGCTGCTCAACGCGGTCGCCGGGGACGATTTCGTCCGCACCGGATTCCAGGCCCGCAAGGCCGCAAAGCTGAAGGACTTCGAGTACACCGACGCGTACATGACGCCCGAGCAGGTGCGGGAGCACGTCGAGGGGGCCCGCCCCCGGCAGATGTGACACCCGGAGGGCACCGGGTCAGGGCCCCTCCCGCCGGGCACGGCCGGGCCGCGACGGGCGGTCCGGCCGTGGCGTGCCATGCTGGTCGGGCGGATCATGACGGGAGACGGGGACGCGAAACGGGAGGGTGCGGCGGCGTGGGAGCAGCACAGAGGCCGGTCCGGTCGCGGCTGCGTGATCGCTTCGCGGCGTCCGATCCCGGCCTGCTGCGGCTGGCGGCCGGATCGCGGACGGCGGGCTCGATCGCGCTGACACTGGCCGTACTCGGCGCGCTGCGCGTGCCCGTGACGCATCTGGTGGCCGGGGCGATCGCGTCGATGGCGGCCACCTTCGCCATCCGGGAGAAGCAGCGCTCGCAGCAGGCGGTCACGCTCGCCCTCGGGCTTCCGGTGGCGCTGGTGTCCGTGTCGCTCGGCGCGCTGCTCAACCCGCTCGTGGTGGCCGGGGACGTCTTCTTCGTCGTACTGATCTTCTGCGCGGTCTACAGCCGCCGGTTCGGCGACCGGGGCAACGCGCTCGGCCTGATCGGCTTCCAGCTCTACTTCATGTCCCTGTTCGTCGGCGCCACCGCGTCGGCGCTGCCCGGGCTCTACGGCGTCATCGCGGTCGCGTTCGGCTCCAGCGCCCTCGTCCGGTTCGTGATCGTGTACGAGACGCCTGCGGGCGTCCTGCAACGCCTGCGCGAGGCGTTCCGGGTGCGGCTCGCGCAGTTGGTGACGGCGCAGTTGCAGCTGCTGGACGCCGGTCCGGACGAGGTGGAGAAGGTCGTGGAGGCGGTGCGCCTGGGCACGGCCCGGCTGCACGACACGGCCATGATGATCCAGTCGCGGCTGGCGGACGGCACCTCCGACGAGGCCGTGGCGCGGCTGGTGCAGCGGCGGATCGCGGACGCCGAGATCGCCGCCGAGCGGCTGGGGCTGCTTCTGCTGAACGCCCGCAGCGCCGAGCGGACCGACACGCTCACCCTGCACCTGCCCGGCGCGTCCGTGCCCTCCAGTGGCCGGCTGCCGGTGCGGGACGAGGCGACCGAGACGCTGCGCCGCGACCTGGGGGCGCTGGCGATGCTCGTACTGCGGCCCGTCGGGGAGGGCGGCGGGACCGCGCTGGCGCATGTGCGCAACCGGCTCCTCGGCTACCGGGACGAGGAGAACCTGCCGCCCGCCTCGCCGGCCGTGCAGGACGTCTTCCGCGGTATCGGCGAGACCGCTCGGGCCGTGATGGGTCTACGGATCGCGCTGGACGGCCCGCAGGACGAGTCCGACGACGCGCCGGCGACGGTGCGCTCCAGGGAAGAGCTGGACGCGGAGAGCGCCGCCATCGAGGGCGCCGAGGAGGCCGAGCGGGAGGAGCAGGCCCCGACCGGGTGGCGGCGGCCCACCACACGGGCGGCCGTGCAGGTCGCGGTGGGCTCGTCGCTGGCGATCGTCGGCGGCGAGTTCCTCTCCAGCCAGCGCTGGTACTGGGCGGTGCTGACCTGCTGGATCGTCTTCATCAACACCTCGTCGACGGGCGAGATCCTGGTCAAGGGCTACCGGCGTCTGGTGGGCACCGTGCTCGGCGTGGTGGCCGGGATCGTGCTGGCGGGGCTGGTGGGGCCGCACACGTGGACGGCGCTGGCCCTGGTGCTGCTGTTCGTCTTCGCGATGTTCTACACGGCGCCGCTGTCCTACACGCTGATGTCGTTCTTCGTCACCGCGGCCCTGGGGCTGCTGTACACGCTGCTGCACAGGTACAGCGCGGCGGTGCTCGTGCTGCGTGTGGAGGAGACTGCGCTGGGGGCGGCCTGCGGCATCATCGCGGCCGCGCTGGTCCTGCCGGTGCACACCCACGGCCGTACGAACGAGCTGCTCGGCCGGGTGCTGGAGCGGCTGACGGACGTCACGGCCGTCGCCGTCGAGCAGCTCAGCGGCGGTCCGGCGGGCGATCTGCTGGACCGGGCGCGTGAACTGGACCAGGCGCTGGGCGACCTGCGGGCGGCCACGCAGCCGCTGACGCATCCGATCACGCCGCTGCGGGCCCGGCGGAACACCGCCCAGTACGTCGTGGCGCTGCTGGAGACCTGCGCCTACCACGCGCGGTCGCTGGCGGCGACCGCGGAGCTGCTGCCCACGCATCCGTCGATAGCCGCGGATCCCCGACTGCGCCAGGCCTGTGCGCGGATCACCCGCAACATCGAGACGATCCGCGCGCACGTGGCCGAGGAGTCCGCCACCGCGGAGGTCGAACGGGGTCCGAGCATCGCCTCGCTGCTGGAGCCGGACGGGGCGCCCGGCGTCCCCCGGTTCGGGCGCATCACCGACCGGGTGCTGCGGCATCTCCAGCGCCTGGACGAGGCGGTCGTGGGCCTGGCCCGTCCGCTGGACGTCCCGGTGTCGAAACCGGCGCGGTGACGGGCCGGGGCAGGTCCCCGGCCCGTCACCGCGGTCAGAAGTCGGTGGGCAGGTCGCTGGCTTCGGCGATGCCCCGCAGCTCCTCGGTCTCCCGGTGCCGGTCGCGGATGTAGTCCGCGATCTCGGTCAGGCGCGCCGGGTCGGCGGCGGTCGCCGCGTCGGTGACCACCCGGACCGGGCCGGTCTCCTCGATGTCGAGGACGACCAACTCGTTGTCCAGCCTGCCGGTGACGGCGGTCGCGATGACCAGGGCGGCCTCGTCCCGTATCTCCTGCGGAAGGCCTTGCGCCTGGGCGCCCTCCAGCGGGAAGTCCGCGGAGGGCACGCCTCGTTCGTCGATGGCCCGCAGAACCGGGTCGACGACGTCGAGCAGCAGTTCGTAGTCCTGTTCGGGCATCCGGACGCGGAGCAGATCGAGATAAACCTCCACGGCCCGGCCGTCGGGCGGAAGCTCGTCATCGTTCATTGGCTCCGTGTTCCCCGCGAACGCCCGCTCAGACACAAAAGGCGCGACCGGCGGCGCGGGGCGACGGCACGAGCCGGGGAGGTCGGCCCCTCACGGGGTGGGATCGGTCGTCGGCCGCGGTCGTCCGTCGCCGGGGCGGTTCGCCCGCTCCGCCAGCACCTCGTCGCGCACACGCGCGCAGCTGCGGCTGATGAGGCGGGAGACGTGCATCTGGGAGATGCCGAGCCGGTCGGCGATCCTGCTCTGTGTCATGTCCTCAAAGAAGCGCATGTAGAGGATGGCGCGCTCCCGTTCGGGGAGCCGGCGCAGGCCCTCCTTGGCCGACTCGCGGTCGACGACGGTGTCGTAGGAGGAGTCCGACGCGCCGAGGCTGTCGGCGAGGCTGTAGCCGTCGCCGCCGCCGGCCGAGAGTTCGGCGTCCAGGGACAGGGTGCTGAAGCTGTCGATCGCCTCCATCCCCGCGTTGACCTCCTCCTCCGTCAGTCCGGCGTGTGCGGCGATCGCCGCGACCGAGGGTTCGGGGCTGCCCGGGTTCTGGGTGAGTTCACGGCGCGCCACCCGGACCTTGTTGCGCAGTTCCTGGACGCGGCGGGGCACGCGAAGGGCCCACATCCGGTCCCGGAAGTGCCGCTTGACCTCGCCGGTGATGGTGGGCACGGCGTAGCTCTCGAAGGCGCCGCGGTCCGGGTCGAACCGGTCGATGGCCTTGACCAGCCCGAGTGCCGCCACCTGCCGCAGGTCCTCCAGGGACTCGCCGCGGTCGCGGAAGCGGCCGGCGATGCGGTGGGCCATGGGCAGCCAGGCGCTGACGAGTTCGTCGCGGACGGCTTCCCGTTCGGGGCCGTCCCCGGCGGCGGCAAGGCGCTGGAAGAGGGCGGCGGTGTCGGGGGCGTCGTCGTGCGGCCGACGGGCGGGCGCCGACTGGTTTGCGGGAGTGTCGGGGCGGCTTGTCGATATGTCGATGAGCATGCGGTATGGCTCCTGAACGGTGTTTCAGGGACTGACCGCGGAAGAGGTGGTGCCGTCCGGTTCGTCCGGAGACCTCCCGGAGCAGCAGGTACAGCTTCCGCTGACGCGCCTCCGGTCCGAAGCACGAGGTTCCGTCTGCCCGGCAGTGGGAGTGGCAAACTCCACTTCTGACAGTTCTTCGCCCATACCGCTCCCCCGCCGGCTCCCTCCCGGTTCCACAATGGCTGCTTCGTGCCGCCATCACGGCGCGTCGGAGCGGGTAGGTGCAGGACATGACGGATGTGGTGCACTCGGACGAACTGCTGCGGCGGATCCAGCGCGCCAGGGCGTGCGCGGTACAGGAGGAGCGCCGATGGCGGGACCGCCGCGACACCCTCGGGGCGACGGATCCGGACGCCGCGCGCGAGGCGGCCGTACGCGTCCTGACCTACGAGGCCGTCCTGCGGGTGCTGGACGAGATCCTGGTCCCGGGCCGGCATCCCGACCGGAGCTGAGGGGCGGAGTGAGTCCGCTCACCCGACCCCGCTGCGGCTGCGCGAAACGGTCGTGGAGGGTTTACGGTTCACCCATACGCGGCGACGGGGTCGACCCGGCGTGTCCCCCGTACGCCGCCTTGTAACGGCCCTGGCTGGCCTCCCCCGTCCAGCCAGGGCTTTTTCATGCGATCAGCCGGGAATGGACCAAGAATCCAGGTTCGGGACGTTTCAGCCGGGTACTGGCAGTCCTCGTGATGCGTGCTCTGCTCTCCGGTCCGGCGGTACTCGCCGTGGACACGGTGCGCCGGGCGACGGAGGGAGACCTCGCGGCGGCGCGGGCGCAGATGGGGTTCTCCCTCGCCTGGCACATCGTCGTGGCCTGTCTCGGGGTCGGGCTGCCGGTGCTGACCCTGCTCGCGGAGTGGTACGGCATCCGCACCGGGAATCCGGCACACCGGCTGCTCGCCCGCCGGTGGGCGCGCGCCATGGGCGTGCTGTTCGCGGTGGGCGCCGTCTCCGGGACCATCCTCAGCTTCGAGATGGGGCTGCTGTGGCCGGGGCTGATGGGCAGGTTCGGTCAGGTGATCGGGCTCCCGTTCGCCCTGGAGGGCATCGCCTTCTTCCTGGAGGCGATCTTCCTCGGGATCTACCTCTACGCCTGGGACCGGCTGTCGCCCCGCCGCCATCTGCTGACCGGCATCCCCATCGTCGTCGCGGGCACCGCGTCGGCGTTCTTCGTGGTGTGCGCCAACGCGTGGATGAACCAGCCACGCGGCTTCACCCTGCGCGACGGCAAGGTGGTGCACGTCGACCCGTGGGCGGCGATGCTCAACCCGGCCAGTCCCCCGCAGACCGTGCACATGATCCTCGCGGCCTTCATGGTGGCCTCGTTCCTGGCCGCCGCCGTGTACGCGGTGGCCCTGCTGCGCGGGCGCCGGGACGCCTACCACCGGGCCGGCTTCTTCATCCCGTTCACGCTCGGCGTGATCGTGGCCCCGTTCCAGATCGTCGTGGGCGACTGGGCGGCGCGCTTCCTGTCCCGCTACCAGCCGACCAAGCTCGCCGCGATCGAGGGCGTGTACCGCACCGGCTCCCACGTCCCGCTGACCATCGGCGGCATCGCGGGCGACAACCGGCTGAAGTACGGCCTGGAGGTCCCCGACGGGCTGTCCCTGCTGGTCGGCTACCGCCCCGGCACCGTCGTCCGGGGCCTGGACCGCGTACCGGTCGCCCTGCGTCCGCCGGTCACCGGTGTGCACTGGGCCTTCGACCTGATGGTCGCCATCGGCTTCTTCCTGCTGCTCATGGGCGTGTGGCTGCTGTGGCAGTGGTGGCACCGCCGCCGCACCGGCGGCGATGAGCTGAGCATGCCCCGCGTGTTCCTGGCGCTCGCCGCCGTCGCCGGCCCGGCCGCCGTGGTGGCGCTGGAGTGCGGCTGGACCGTGACCGAACTGGGCCGCCAGCCGTGGATCGTGTGGGGCGTGATGAGTGTGCGGGACGCCGTCAACCCCGCCCCCGGACTGATGACCGGCCTGTGGCTGGTGCTGGTGGTGTACGCAGCCATGACCACGGCCACCGTGTACGTCCTGCGCCGCCTGGCCCGGCGCACCCCGGTGCCGCAGGCACCGCAGGAGGCGGACGTCACCGGCTACCCCGTCGTGTGAGGCCCGCCTGGCCCCGCCGTACGCCCCCTTGGAGGTGACCGTGCTCGCGAACGCGGCGCTCGCCGTGATGTGGCTGGGCCTGACCTGCTACGCCCTGTTCGGCGGGGCGGACTTCGGCGCCGGGGTGTGGGACCTGCTGGCCGGCGGTGCCGAGCGGGGGCGGGCCCGGCGCGCGCTGATCGAGCACAGCATCGGGCCGGTGTGGGAGGCCAACCATGTGTGGCTGATCTTCGTGGTGGTGCTGCTGTGGTCGGCATTCTCCCCGGTGTTCGCCGCCGTGATGTCCACGCTGTACATCCCGCTGACCCTGGCGGCGCTCGGCATCATCGCGCGGGGCGCCGCCTTCGCCTTCCGCAAGGCCAGTACCGAGCTGTGGCAGCAGCGGCTGTTCGGGGCGTGCTTCGCGCTGTCCTCGCTGCTCACGCCCTTCTTCCTCGGCACGGTCGCCGGTGGTGTGGCCTCCGGGCGCGTGCCGCCGGGGCTCGCGGCGGGCGATGTGATCACCGGCTGGCTCAATCCGACGTCGGTGCTGGGCGGGGTGCTGGCGGTGGTGGCCTGTGCGCACCTGGCCGCGGTGTACCTGTGCGCCGACGCGGACCGCGAGGGCCGGCCGGAGCTGGCGGCGGCCTTCGCCCGCGACGCCGTACTCAGCGGGCTGGCCGCCGGAGTCGTGGCCCTCGCGGGGATCGCGGTGCTGCACGCGGACGCCCCGGCACTGTTCCACGGGCTGACCCACCGGGCGCTGCCGCTGGTGATCGTCAGCGCGGTGGCCGGGCTCGCCGGTCTCGGCCTGCTGTCCCGGCGGCGTTTCGTGGCCGCCCGCGGGGCCGCCGCCCTGGCGGTCGCGGCGATCCTGTGGGCGTGGGGCGCGGCCCAGTACCCGGCCATGCTGGTCGGCACCACCACCGTCGCGCAGGCCGCGGCGAACTCCTCCGTGCTGACGGCGGTCCTGGTGTCGCTGGGCGTCGGCGCGGTGCTCCTGGTCCCCTCGCTGTGGCTGCTGTACGCCACCTTCCAGCGCGGGCCGGCGGGCCCTCGTAGCGGTGAGCGGAGGATGAGCGGAGGGTGACGAGCCGTCCCCGCGCGTGAGGACGGTGAGAAGTCGCCTCCGCCGAGGTGCCCGGGGGATCCGCAGCGGCTGAAATGGGGAGGAGGCACATGCGGGGAACCCATCGCCGGCGAGGAGCTTCGGGTCATGACCAAAGCGATAAAACTGCTGACCGCCCTCCCCCAGAAACAACGCGAGCGCCTGATGGAGGTCGCGCGTGAAGTCTCCTTCCCCGAGGACACGAGGATCTTCGAGGCGGGAGGCACGGCCGACCGCTTCTGGGTCATCCGCTCCGGCGCCGTGCACCTGTCCCAGCAGGTGACGCCCACCCGCCGGGTGACGGTGGCGTCCCTCGGCGCGGGCGACCTGCTCGGCTGGTCCTGGCTGTTCCCGCCGTACCAGTGGGACTTCGGGGCGTCGGCGTTCAGCCAGGTCCGCGCCTACGAGTTCGACGCCTCGGCGGTCCTCGCGCTGTCCGTGGAGGATCCGCTGCTCGGGCTGTCGCTGGTGCGGACCGTCGCCGAGGTCCTCGCCCACCGGCTGGAGCTGACCCGGGGCAAGCTCCTGGAGCAGTACACCATCCCCCGGCGCACCCACTGACCCGTCGTCCGGTGGGTCAGATCCGGTAGCGGCGCAGCGCGGGGACGGCCGCCGCCAGGCCCAGCATCAGGGCGACCACCAGCAGGCCGCCGCCGGCCACCGCCACGCGCGGGCCGAAGGCCGAGCCGGCCGTGCCGTGCAGGACGTCCGCCAGGCGCGGACCGCCCGCGACGACGACCGTGAACACGCCCTGCATACGGCCGCGCATCTCGTCGGTGGCGGCGGACAGCAGGATGGCGCCCCGGAACACCATGGAGACCATGTCGGCGACTCCGGCGGCCGCCAGGAACACCACCGCGAACCACAGGCTGCGGCTCAGACCGAACCCGGTGACGGCCGCTCCCCAGGCGGTGACCGCGCCGATCACCATCCAGCCGTGCCGGCGCGCCCGGGAGAAGGCGCCGGAGAACAGCCCGCCGACCACGGCGCCCACCGGGATGGCCGCGAACAGCAGGCCGAGCGCGTGCCCTTGCCCGTAGGAGGCGTACGTCTCGGCGGCGAGCTGCGGGAACAGCGCGCGGGGCATGCCGAAGACCATGGCGATGATGTCGGCGAGGAACGACAGCAGCAGCACCTTGTGCCCGGAGATGTAGCGGAAGCCGTCGGCTATCTCCCGCAGCCCCGCGCGGCGCACGGCGGTTCCGGCCAGGGGCGGCAGCGCGGGCAGGCGCCACACCGCCCACACGGTGACGCACAGCGCCACGGCGTCGATCAGGTACAGCTCGGGCAGCCCGATGACGGGGATGAGCGCGCCGGCCAGCAGCGGGCCCACCACCAGGCCGGTCTGCATGACGGTCGACCCGAGGGCGTTGGCGGCGGGCAGTTCCCCGGCCGGGACCAGCCGGGCTATGGAGGCGTTGCGGGCCGGGGAGTTCAGCCCGAAGAAGGCCTGCTGCACGGCGAGCAGCACCATCAGCACCACGACCGAGTCGAGCCGGGCCGCGGCCTGCAACCAGAACAGCACCGAGGTGACGGCGATACCGCAGTTGGTGATCAGCAGCAGCTTGCGGCGGTCCACCGTGTCGGCCACCGCGCCGCCCCACAGCGCGAACACGACCATCGGGACCAGGCCCGCGAGGCTGGCGTAGCCGACCCAGGCCGAGGAGCCGGTGATGTCGTAGATCTGCTTGGGCACGGCGACGGCGGTGAGCTGGCTGCCGACCGCGGTCACGATGGTCGAGGACCACAGCCGGCGGAAGGCGGGGCGGCGCAGCGGCCGCGTGTCCATGGCCCAGCGGCGCCAGCCGCGCCGGACGGCTCTGGACGGGTCGGGAGCGTCGCTCTGCGGTGCGGTGCTGCTGCCGGTGCTCTCGCTGGTGTCCACGGGCTTCCTGGTTGCTCGTTACATCTATCGGTGCGGTGTTCAGTGTCGCAGCAGCGGCCGGGTCCCCGGACCCTCCGGATCCGGACCGCCTGCGCGCACGCGCTCCAGCCGGGCGGCCGCGCTGTCGAGGAGCATGTCGAGGGCGGTCGGGTAGGCGCTGGTGACCATGCGGGTGGCGAGCAGGGGCGCCGCCTCGGCGATGCGCGGATGCGTGGTGGCGGGCAGCCGGGCGTAGGTCGAGTGCCACATCTCCTCGTCGGCGCGCAGGGCGGCGCTCGGCAGGGCCAGGGAGGCGGCGTCGAGCGCGGCGAAGGCGAGGGTCTGGTCGACGAAGGCGTGGTAGATCCGCACCGTGTCGGGCAGCGGGAAACCGGCACCGCGCAGCACGCCCAGGACGGCCTCGTCGGCGGCCAGCTCGTGGGTCCGGCCGGAGACGCGGTTGGCGGTGACCACCGCGGCCTGCGGATGCGCGGTGTACGCGGAGTGGATGCGCAGGCCCACTTCGCGCAGGTCGGCCCGCCATCGCCCGGTGGGTTCCCAGCCGGCCAGCGCCCGGCCGATGAGGGCGTCCCCGATCGCGAGGGTGAGGTCGTCCATGCCGCGGAAGTAGCGGTAGAGGGTGCTCGGGTCGCAGTCGAGCGCCAGGCCGAGGCGGCGGGCGGTCAGCCCCACACTGCCGTGCTCCCGCAGCAGCCGCAGCGCGGTGTCGACGATCAGTGTCTCGGACAGCACGGTGCCGCTCCGGGTGGGGCGGCGGCGCCGTCGCTTCTCCTCGGGGACCACCGGTTTCGGCATCCCGACCTCCTCGGACTCCACGCCGACCTTATGCCAACGCCATTGACCTTACGTGCCGCGCGGCGATGTTATCGACGCTCAGCGAAGAAAAGCCGAGAGGGAGTCCAGGTCATGCGTGTACTGCTCGTGGGTGCCGGTGGTGTGGGTACGGCGATCACCCGGATCGCGGCCCGTCGTCCGTTCCTTGAGTCGATGGTCGTCGCGGACTACGACCGCGGGCGGGCCGAGTCCGCCGTGGCGGCCGTCGACGACGGCCGGTTCACCGCCGAGCGCGTCGACGCGAGCGACGAGGCGGCGGTTGCGGACCTGCTCGCCCGGCACCGCTGCGACGTGCTGCTGAACGCGACCGACCCGCGCTTCGTGATGCCGCTGTTCCGCGCGGCCCGCACGGCCGGCGCCGGCTACCTCGACATGGCGATGTCCCTGTCCCGTCCGCACCCCGAGCAGCCGTACGAGGAGTGCGGGGTCATGCTGGGCGACGAGCAGTTCGCGCTGGCGGAGGACTGGGAGAAGGCCGGCGCGCTCGCGCTGGTCGGCATGGGGGTGGAGCCGGGCCTGTCCGACGTGTTCGCGCGGTACGCCGCCGACGAACTCTTCGACGAGATCGAGGAGATCGGCGTCCGCGACGGTGCGAACCTGACCGTCGACGGCTACGACTTCGCGCCGTCCTTCAGCATCTGGACCACCATCGAGGAGTGCCTGAACCCGCCGGTGGTCTACGAGGCCGGGCGCGGCTGGTTCACCACCGAGCCGTTCAGCGAGCCGGAGGTGTTCGACTTCCCCGAGGGCATCGGCGAGGTCGAGTGCGTGAACGTGGAGCACGAGGAGGTGCTGCTGGTCCCGCGCTGGGTCGACGCGCGGCGGGTGACCTTCAAGTACGGTCTGGGCCGCGAGTTCATCGACACCCTCAAGACACTGCACCTGCTGGGTCTGGACCGCACGGAGCCGGTCACCGTGCCGGGCCCGGACGGGCCGGTCGCCGTCTCGCCCCGGGACGTCGTCGCCGCCTGCCTGCCCGACCCGGCGACCCTGGGCGAGCGGATGCGCGGCAAGACCTGCGCGGGCACCTGGGTGCGCGGCACCCGGGACGGCGCGCCGCGCGAGGTGTACCTGTACCACGTGGTCGACAACGAGTGGTCCATGGCCGAGTACGGGTGCCAGGCGGTGGTGTGGCAGACGGCCGTCAATCCCGTTGTCGCCCTGGAACTGCTGGCCACCGGCGCCTGGTCGGGAGCGGGCGTGCTGGGCCCCGAGGCGTTCCCGGCCCGCCCCTTCCTTGACCTGCTGACGGAGTACGGCTCCCCGTGGGGCATCCGCGAGCAGTGACCGGGTCCGGCGCCGGTCGGTAATGCCGGTCCCGCGCAGCGATCTGCTTCGCGGGACCGGCTCCGGCCCGGGGCGGCCGGATCGAGTAAAACGCAGGAGCCGGCAGAAAACTCAGGTCATCTGTTCCGGGGAGAGCGAACGCCTTGGATGTCGTCTCCGGCGCTCGCGCCTGCGTGGACACCGAGGCCGACGCCACACGGCGAGCCGGTCGAACTGGCGCCGACGACGCCAAGCAGTTGCCCGCCACTGTCACTGCCTGCGGCGGAGTCGCGCGATCGAGGGGCGGTCTCCATGAGACCGCCCCGGGTCGTTCCGTATCCTCCCGCCGCCCGGTGAAACCCCGCAGGTCAGACAGCAAAATCCTGCTGGAATATCAGATGTGCGTTGAAGCCCCCGCTACGCGGCCAGGTGACGGATTCCCGCCCGGCCCGGAGGCGCTCCTACGGCCTGGATCCCGACGACCTCGACGGCGACGCCCCATGCCTCAAGCATCTTGGCCGTCTGTACGAGGGTGACTTGGGAGAACGGGAACAGCGTGTCGGCGGTGAGGTCGGTTCCGCTCTTCAGCAGGATCGCGAAGACAACCGTGGACGGCCGGAAACCCTCCGGCAGGGCCCGGCCGGGCCGGGCCACGGCCACCTTCCGGGCGAACCCGTCCGCGGCCTGCGGCGAGTGCAGCAGGGTCTGCACGGCGACCACGGCCTGGCCGAACAGATGGCTCAGCGCGTCGGACCCCTTGGCCCGCTTCACCATGACCAGGACGTCGTCCGGGCTCAGCAGATCGCAGATCTCCACGCCGTTGCCCCGGTGCAGCGCCGTCCGGACGTTGTCACGGTCGAAGCAGACGTACCCGGGCCGCAGGTCGGGCACCGACTCGTTGTACTTCCGCTCCGTGTCCCCGAGCACCCAGGCCGGAAGGTCGACCGAGGGCGTGCCGGTGATGAGCCGCTCAACCTGCGAACGGATCGCCTCCAAGTACGCCTCGCCGATCTCGTACCACTGCCCGTCCAGCACAAAGTACCGGCGGTCGCCGAGCGCAACCTCCGCTTCGATCCAGCGCAGCACGTGCGACGTCCAGATGACGTCGTCCTTCGCTGCCCGGGGGTGCGAGTAGAGGGTGACCATGCCGTCCCGGAGCGCGGCGAAGCGCCTTCCCGGCCTGTGCACGCGTGCCCGGTTGAGGACGTACGCCAGGCTGAAGTCGTCGGTGAGGTGAGGCTCCGAGCGGTTGACCTTGGTGGCGAACGCCCGGGCGGCGGCGTAGTCGTCCCAGTGGTCGGACGGGACGGCGACCGCGATACGTCCGTCCGGCTTCTCGCCGAGCATGTCGTCGAGCCGCTCCTCCAGCCGCGTGACGAGGTCGTCGTCCTTGATCGGGACGATGTGCTCGACGAATTCCAGTGCCGGACTCGGAGCCTCGTCCCGGAGGACACGGGCGATGGCCCGGATGTCCGCGACCAGGTCCGCGGCGTCGACGCCGAGCCGCATCCGCAGGCCGGTACCGCCCTCGACGCTGGAGATCTTCGTACGGTTCTCCTGACCGATCGTGAGCTGCATCCCGTCCAACTGGCCGCCCAGCCGACGCACGATCTGCGCATGCTCATGGACGCCCAGGCTCCAGACCGGAGTGCCGCCGGGCACGAGGGTGATGTCGGTCCGTCCGCCGCCCGGCGTATGGGAGACCAGGTCGCGGATCTGAGCGGGGTCCACTCTGCGGATCACGAAACTCAGCCCGAACCGCCGGTCCTTGACGCGATCGGGCACCAGGCGGAATCCCTGGTCGTAGCCGATGGCGTACACCTCGCCGTCGACCGCGAGCATCAGCAGCCCGGCCGACCGGTTCACCGGCCGTGACACCTCGCACCCGGTCGTGCGGTTGATCTCGCCGCACCAACTCGCGACCGACTGTTCGAAGCTGCCCGTGACCAGCAGTGCCGGAACCCTCAGCCGCTCCTGCGGGAAGTGCAGTTCCGCGTCGACGTCTTCGAGCCGCTCGGGGGCGAGAACGTCGAACATCGCGTCGACCGTGGGAGCGACACCCGTGAGCCGGTACAGGGTGCGCTTGGAGGTGCTGGAGGTCCTGGTTGCCATGGCGCCGCTCCATCCAAGGTGTTATGGGCAGGGGGAGGCCTGGGAGTCCCGAGGGAACCGGGAGGCCGAGTGAAAGCACATCCAGTAGAGCGGCAACTGAAAGCACTGTCAAACACTTCACGTCAGAAGGATGTCGGTATAGAGTGGCGCCGTCCAGCCCGCCCGCCCTACGTCACCGGCAGGAGCCCATGAACCAGCAGGCCAGTGCCCTCGTGACCGCCGCCGACATCTCCCGGCTGGCCGGGGTCACCCGGGCCACGGTGAGCAACTGGCGCCGTCGGCATCCGGACTTTCCCGCCCCAGCCGGAGGCACGGACACCAGCCCCACCTACGACCTCGACGCCGTGCGCGCCTGGCTCTTCGCCCGTGGTCAGCTCCCGGACGACACACCGGCGGACGAACTCCGCACCGCGCTGCGCAGCCACCCTGGCGACGGCGAACTGGCCCTACACCTGCTCCCCGCGGTAGTCGCAGCCGCCCGGCTGGGCCGGAGGGAGCGCGAAGCCCTCCCTGAACTAAGTGACGACGCACTACTGCAATGGGCCCGGTCGGTCGCGGCCGACGGAGCGGACGACATTCCCGGAATCGAGAGCCCCGCATACAGCGCCGACGTGGCCGGGCCGCTGAGGGCCTTGGTGCGATGCGTCGTCGTGGACGGCGCCAAGGCAGCAACGGATGTCCTGGCCGAACGCCTACTTGAGGACACTGCGGGTACCGGTACCTACCCCACGCCGCGCCCCTTGGCCGACCTCATGGCCCGACTTCTGACGGACAGCGCGGGCGCCTTTCCCGCGAGCGTTCTCGACCCCGCGTGCGGCACCGGATCGCTGCTCGCCGCGGCGGCATCCGCAGGGGCGACCGAACTGCGCGGCCAGGACGTCCTGGTCGCCCGGGCCGCCCAGGCCGCCGTGCGGCTCCGGCTGAGCACCCCCAAGGCGGCGATCTCCGTACGCACGGGGGACAGCCTGCGCTCCGACGCCTTCAAGGGCCTCACCGCGGATGCCGTCCTGTGCAATCCTCCGTACGGAGTCCGTGAGTGGGGGCACGAGGATCTGGCGTACGACCAACGCTGGGCCTATGGCGTGCCGCCCAAGGGCGAGCCCGAACTCGCCTGGGTCCAGCACTGCCTGGCCCACCTGGCTCCCCGCGGCCGTGCCGTACTTCTCATGCCGCCGGCCGTCGCGGAGCGCACCGCAGGCCGTCGTATCCGGGCTCAACTCGTACGCGACGGAGCCCTTCGCGCAGTCGTCTCACTTCCGCAGGGCGCGGCCACACCGCTCCACATCGGCCTGCACCTGTGGGTGCTCGAACGGCCCGATCCGCAGGCTGAAGCCCCGGGGACGGTCCTGCTCATCGATGCCGCCGCTTGCGAGAACCGGGATCTCGACTGGGCCGCCATCGACGACACCGTGCTCTCGGCGTGGCGGTCGTACCTCGCCGACCAGGACGGCTTCACAGGAGCCCCAGGCAGCGCCGGCGCCGTGCCGATCACCGACCTCCTCAACGAGGCTGTGGACCTGACGCCGGTCCGCCACATCCGGACGGCTTCCCGGCAAGCTCTGCGCCCCGCCCTACTGGCCCGGCAGGCATCGGAGCTGTACGACCAACTACATCAAGCCGCAAGAGACCTGACCGGCCTCGGCGCCGACGGCGACTGGCCACCGGCCGACGACCGCCCCCGCGACTGGCGCACCGCAACGGTCGCGGATCTTCTACGCGGCGGCGCTCTCAGTTTCCTTCGCACCGCGCCCGCAGGCCGTCGGACCCGTAGCGGCCAACCGCTGCCGCAGCCCGGCCCAGAACTCGGCGGACGACCGGCGCTCACGGCTGCCGACCTGATGAAGAACCGGCCCGCCTCCGGAACGGAAGCGGACCTTCCCACCGACACCGCTCTTCCCTTGATCCAGGAAAGTGACGTGCTGCTCACAGAGGTCCTCCGTGTGGGGCATACCGCCGCGGCCCGGGTCGTCGAGCCGGGCGAGGCAGGCTGTTTCCTGGGGCCCCACTTGTTGCTCTTCCGCCCGGATCGGAGTCGGCTCGACCCGTGGTTCCTCGCCGGTTTCCTCGCAGCGGAGCAGAACCTCAACGCCGCAGCCACCGGCACGTCCATCATCCGGGTGGACCCCCGGCGACTACGCGTTCCCCTGCTCCCGCTCGCCGAGCAGCAGCGCTACGGCGCCGCCTTCCGCCACCTGCACGAGCTGCGCACCGCCGCCCGCCGTGCCGACCAGGCCGCCGAGGACATCACACGTCTCCTCAGCACCGGACTCACCGGCGGCGCGCTGTTGCCACACGGTCACGGATCGGCGTGAAACCTGCGGCCCGGCACCGCGAACGGCCAGACTTGACCTCTCCCTCCCTCTGGGACGGCGAAACTCCGGAAGGACAGCGTTGAACAGCAGTAAGCACACGGAACTGGCGAATCATGCGTGGTCGGTCGCCGACCTCCTGCGCGGCGACTACAAGCAGTCCGACTACGGCAAGGTGATCCTGCCGTTCACCGTGCTACGGCGACTGGAGTGTGTCCTCGCCCCGACCAAGGACAAGGTCCTGGAGGTCGCCGCCCGCTTCAAGGGGCAGGACATCAACCCCGACCGCTTCCTGCGCAAAGCGTCCGGCCACAGCTTCTACAACACCAGCGCCTACACGCTGAAGGCCATCGCGGGCGACGCCACCCACGCGGCGAAGTACCTCAACGAGTACTACGGCGCCTTCTCCCCCAACGCCCGGGAAGTCCTGGAGCGGTACGACTTCGCCCAACAGATCAAGCGGCTGGACGCGGCAAACCTGCTGTACCAGGTGGTCGGACGGTTCGCCGACCTCGACCTGCGGCCGGTGAAGAGGGACGCGGACGGCGAGGTCGTACTCGGCGAGGACGGCAAGCCGGTCGAGATCGTCTCCAACCACCAGATGGGCTATGTCTTCGAGGAACTGATCCGGCGCTTCGCCGAGCAGTCCAACGAGACGGCCGGTGAGCACTTCACACCGCGGGAAGTCATCCGGCTGATGGTCAACCTGCTCGTCGCGCCGGACGGCGACGCGCTGGCCCTGCCGGGCACCGTCCGCACGGTCATGGACCCGGCCTGCGGAACCGGCGGCATGCTCAGCGCGGCCGAGGAGCACATCACGGCCCTCAACCCGGACGCCACCGTCAAGGTCTTCGGCCAGGAACTCAACCCCGAGTCCTGGGCCATCTGCCGGTCGGACATGATGATCAAGGGCCAGGACCCGGAGAACATCAAGTTCGGCAACTCGTTCAGCGACGACGGCTTCGACAACGATGATTCCAAGAGGGACAAGAACACGCCCACCACTTTCGACTACCTGCTGGCCAACCCGCCGTTCGGCGTGGAGTGGAAGAAGGTCAGGGACACCGTCGAGGACGAGCACGAACGCCTCGGTGAGAGCGGGCGGTTCGGGGCCGGTCTGCCGCGCATCAACGACGGCTCGCTGCTCTTCCTCCAGCACATGATCTCGAAGATGAAGCAGGTGGACGCGTCGGGGTCGGGCGGCAGCCGGATCGCGATCGTCTTCAACGGCTCCCCGCTGTTCACGGGGGCGGCGGAGTCGGGTGAGTCCAGAATCCGGCAGTGGATCCTGGAGAACGACTGGCTGGAGGGCATCGTCGCCCTGCCCGACCAGCTCTTCTACAACACCGGCATCTCCACGTACTTCTGGGTGCTCAGCAACCGCAAGGCCAGGGACAGGCGCGGCAAGGTCGTCCTGCTGGACGCGCGCGACTACTGGCGCAAGATGCGGAAGTCGCTCGGCGACAAGCGCAAGGAACTGGGCGAGCAGCACATCTCCGAGATCACGCGGCTCTACACGGAGGCGCTGGCGGTCCTCGACGCGGCGGAGAAGGGCGGCGGCCACGACCTGGCCGACCGGGCCGGGAAGATCAGGGTCTTCCGCAACGAGGACTTCGGGTATCACCGGATCACCGTCGAACGGCCGTTGAAGCTCCGCTTCGAGGTGACGGAGGAGACACTGACGGCGATCACCGCGTCGAAGCCGATCGCACGGGCCACGGACGCCGAGGCGTTCGCAGCGGCACTGCGCCCGCTGGTCGGCAAGTCCTGGACCACGAAGTCCGACGCGTGGATCGACCTGAAGGACGCGGTCGTCGCGGCCGGCCTGTTGTGGCCGACGGGTGCGCCGTTCGGCAAGGCGCTGCGGGAGGCGGTCGGCGTCCGAGACCCGGAGGGCGAGGTCCAGCGCATCAAGGGCGAGCGGGAACCGGACCCGGAGCTGCGCGACTACGAGAACGTCCCGCTGGAGGAGGACGTGGAGGAGTACCTGCGGCGCGAGGTGCTGCCGCATGTCCCGGACGCGTGGATCGACCACAGCAAGACGAAGATCGGGTACGAGATTCCGTTCACGCGGCATTTCTACGTGTACAAGCCGCCGCGGCCGTTGGCGGAGATCGACGCGGAGCTGAAGGCTCTGGAGGGCGAGATCCAGACGCTGCTTGGGGAGGTGACGAAGTGACAAGCACTTCCGTCGCCCCCTGGCTTGAAGGGTCCCACTGGCCAACCGTGCCGATTCGGCTTGTTGCCCGGCTTGGTTCCGGGCACACGCCCAGCCGGAGCGTCCCTGAATACTGGGATGATTGCACAGTTCCCTGGATCACCCTGGCAGACGTATGGCAGCTGCGCAGCGGCGCTACAGATGTAATCACGGAGACAAAAGAAAAGGTCAGCAAGCTGGGCTTGGCCAATTCAGCAGCGGTAAAGCATCCGGCTGGCACTGTGATCCTCTCTCGTACTGCGTCGGTCGGCTTCTCCGCCATCATGGGTGCGGATATGGCGACGAGTCAAGATTTTGCCACCTGGACGTGCGGGCCTAAGCTGGATCCCAGATACCTCCTTCATTGCCTTAGGGCAATGGCTCCGGATCTTAAGCGTATTGCGACGGGGTCCACTCACAAGACGATTTACATGCCGGATATTGAGCAATTGAGGGTTCCGGTGCCCCCGATGGATGAACAGCGTCGCATCGCCGAGTTCCTCCACGCAGAGACCGCTCGCATCGACGCCTTGAGCTCACTGAGAAAAGCTCAGAGTGCACTCCTAGATGAGCGAGAATACGCCGCGGTGTCGGAAATTCTCGTACCCGGGATCCTCTCCAGCCCTGTGGAAATCTGGCCATGGGTGTGGCTTCCGAAAATGCCAGCAGATCGCCCGCTCGTGCGCCTTGGATATGTGTGCCGCTTGCAAACCGGCCTTACCGTTGATGGAAAGCGGGAAGTCAAGGGCGATGTGGTGACTCGCCCGTACCTACGGGTGGCCAACGTGCAAGCGGGACGAGTGGATCTTGACAATCTCAACGAAATCACCGTCCCGACTGACATCGCCAGTCGCGCAACTCTTCGTGCAGGCGATGTGCTGATGACCGAAGGCGGCGATCTGGACAAGCTCGGACGCGGCACTGTTTGGCGTGGAGAAGTCTCCAGATGCTTGCATCAGAACCACGTCTTCGCCCTGCGTCCGGAAAGCGATAGTCTTGACGCAGACTATCTGGCCCTCATGACGAGGACGCTGCATGGTCGAAATTATTTCGAAAGCACAGGAGTCAAGACGACTAACCTCGCGTCAACGAACAGTAACAAGATTCTAAGCTTTCCCATCCCGCTCCCGAGCGTGACAGAACAGCGCAACCTGGCCAAGCGGGCTCAGACGGCACTCGACAACATTGCGACTGCCGGTCAAGTGCTTGACCGTCAACTCAAAGTTCTCACCGAACGCCGCCAAGCCCTGGTCACCGCCGCCGTCATCGGCCAGATCGACGTGTCCACTGCCAGCGGACAAGGGATCGAGGAATGATCGCGCCATGAGTCCCGCCGCGCCTCACCGCCCGATGCCGTTCATCACCCGTGTCCGGGTGGAAAACTACAAGTCCATCGCTCACTGTGACGTGGCTCTCGGCCGGTTCACCGTGCTGCTCGGGCTGAACGCCGCAGGGAAGTCGAACTTCCTCGATGCTCTGCGCTTCGTCCGCGACGCGCTCACAGATGGCCCAGCCGAGGCCGTGGCGGCGCGCGGCGGGTGGGAGGAGGTGCTGCGCAGGGTTCCTGAGCCGGCAACCTCCTGCACGATCGGTCTGGAGTTTCACCTGCCGTCAATCGCCGACGACGCGAAGCCCTGGGTGGGGCGGTACGAGATCACCCTCGCGCCGCCAACCGTCCCTGGGGTGGGGCGAGATGCGGGGCCCGGTGTCCGTATCCAGCGTGAGTTCTGCGAGATGCGCCACCCTGGTTCCAAGGGTCGGGCAAACGCCGAGCGCTTCCTGGTATGCGACCGAGCTGGGAAGGGGCGTCGCCAGAAGCGACTACGACTTTCGCAGCTGAGTGAGGGCGAGGCGTTCGATGACCTTTTCGCGGCCCTCACGGAGATGTTCTTCTACAGTCCTGCCCTGTCCAATCTCCGCAAGGCCAGCCCGAACACCCCGACCGCCGGAGCTCTGAGTGAGGACGGCAGCGAACTCGGCCCAGCCCTGGCCGTACTCGGGGATGAGGAGCGTGAGCGCGTCTCGCAGTACCTGGGCGTGATTGTGCCCGGCGTTGTGGAGGTCGGTCCCACAGACCCCTCCGCCGATTACGTTGCGGCGCGGATCAGCTTCGCCACCGACGGCGAGACCGAACCGCACGTTTTCCGGGCCGAGTCCGTGTCGGAAGGGACCATCCGCGCCATCGGCTTGCTGACCGCACTGTTCCAGCCCGACGCCCGGGAAGGCTGGATTCCGCTCGTCGCCGTTGAAGAGCCCGAGTTGGCGTTGCACCCGCTCGCGGCCGGAGCCCTCTACGACGCGCTTACGGAAGCAAGTGAGCACGTGCAGGTCCTCGCCACCACGCAGAGCGCGGAACTTTTTGACCGCAAAGAGGCCGACCTGTCGGCGATCCGCATGGTCGCCGCCGAGCACGGGGTGACGGTGATCGGCGAAGTGGACCCGGTGAGTCGGTCGATCGTCGCCGACGGCCTGGCGACCACGGCCGAACTGCTGCGTTCCGACCAGCTGCGCCCGGTCGTCGAACCCCCAGACCAGTCGGACGAGCAGCCGGAGGGTGAGGAGTGAACCACCCGAGGGTCACCATCGCCTCCGTGGTGGAGGGTGAGGGCGAGATCAGCGCACTGCCCGTCCTTCTCCGGCGGCTGATGTACGAGGCGCACATCTGGGACGCGGACATCCAGCCGCCCTTCCTGGTCGACCGTGGCCGGCTCGTCCGACCGGGCGGTCTGGAAGCCGCCGTGGAGGCCCAGGCTCGGCGCGTACCTGCCGACCACCCCGGGGGCATCCTGGTCGTGATCGACGCCGACGACGACTGCCCGGCCAGCCTCGGGCCTTCGCTGCTGGCTCGGGCCGAGGCCGCCCGCCCTGACCGCCGCACGGCCGTCGTGCTGGCGAACCGGGAGTTCGAGGCGTGGTTCCTCGCGTCGGCGCCCTCCCTCGGTGGGCGGGCGGGTCTCGCCGAACAGTTGGAGGTTCCGGCCAACAGCGAGACGTTACGCGACTGCAAGGGCTGGCTGACCCACCACCGGCGCGACGGGGTGCGGTACCGCCCGCGGGTGGACCAGGCAGCACTGACTGACGTCATCGATCTCGACCTTGCCCGCGCCAACTCATCCTCGTTCGAGAAGTTCTGCCGCGACATCACCTATCTGGTCACCGGAAAGCGGGGGGAATAGCCGCTCATGTCCGTCCACGACGAAGCAGCATTCGGGAACGCCATAGTCGCCGCTTTGCTGGAGCGCAAGTGGTGTGAAGGAAACCGACAGGACTATCGCCCCCAACTCGGCCTGGACACCGCCCAGCTCTTCGAATTCATCGGCAAGACCCAAGCCGACGAATGGGCCGAACTGATCGCCCTCTACGGCGGGGATCCCAACACCGCCCAGGCCGGGTTCGCCAAGCGCGTGGACCAGGCAATCGCGACCGACGGCGTACTGGATGTGCTCCGCAAGGGCGTGAAGGACCACGGTGTCCTGATCAGGCTCGCGTACTTCAAGCCGTCACTCGTCGCGTCGGACGCGGTCCTTGACGACTACCGGGCGAACCGGCTGACCTTCGTCAAGGAGCTGGAGTACGCCGACAAGCAGGCGGACAAGGGCAAGCGCCTCGACCTCACCCTCTTCCTCAACGGGATCCCGCTGGCGACCGCCGAGTTGAAGAACGCTCTCACGCGCCAGGGCGTGGAGGCCGCCAAGGAGCAGTACCGCACGGACCGCGACCCCACCGAGCTGATCTTCGCGCGGCGCGTGATCGCGAACTTCGCCATCGACACGGACCTGGTGTTCGTCGCGCCGGAGTTGCGGGGCAAGCCGACGCGCTTCCTGCCGTTCAACACCGGGTCGGAGGGCCCGGGGAAGCCCGGCGGCGCGGGGAATCCTGCGCCCACCGTCCCCGGGACGTACGCGACCTCGTACCTCTGGGAGCAGATCTGGGAACGGGACACCTGGCTGGACCTGATCGAGCGGTTCGTGCACCTCAGCAAAGAGAAGGGCGCGGACGGGCGGACCCGGAAGAAGCTGATCTTCCCGCGCTACCACCAGTGGGACATCGTCAAGAAGCTCGCCGGCCACGCGGCCCGTCACGGCGCCGGTCACAACTACCTCGGTATGGCCTCCGCCGGCTCCGGCAAGTCGAACACCATCGGATGGCTGGCTCACCGCCTGTCGTCTCTGCATACGCCCACCGACCCAACCGAGATCGACCCCGATGCCCTGGCCGCCGGGCTCAAGCCCGGCGCGCCGGTCTTCGACAAGGTCGTGATCATCACCGACCGCCGCAATCTCGACGCCCAGCTCCGCGAGACCGTAGGCAGCTTCGAGAGGACCGCCGGTCTGGTCGTGAAGATCGACGAGAAGCACGGCGCGAAGTCCGACCAACTCGCCAAGGCACTGTCCCGCGAGACCGGGAAGATCATCACCGTCACTCTGCACACCTTCCCGGCCCTCATCGACTACCTGCGCCGCAACCCCACCGAGATCCAGGGCCACAACTTCGCGATCATCGTGGACGAGGCACACTCCTCGCAGTCCGGCGACGCGGCCACGGCCGTACGCGCGGCGCTGCGTGACCTGGGCCTGGACTCGGACTCCGACGAGACCGGGGCAACCGAGCTGGAAGCGGCGGCAGCCACCACCGATGCCCGGCTCATCCGCAAGGCCACCCAGCGCAGCAAGGCCGCGAACCTCTCCTACTTCGCGTTCACGGCCACGCCCAAGGCCAAGACGCTCGAACTCTTCGGCACCCTGGAGAGCGTCAACGGCAAGCCGACGTACGTCCCCTTCCACACGTACTCGATGCGCCAGGCCATCGAGGAAGGCTTCATCCTCGACCCCCTGCGGACCTACGTCACCTACAACACGTACTGGAAGCTGGTGAACAAGAATCCGGACGAACGCGAGGTGGATCCCTCCAAGGCGAATCCGCTGCTCGCCCGGTACGCGCTCACGCACGACTCCACCGTGACGCAACAGGCGCAGGTGATCGTCGAGCACTTCCGCACACACACCGCCGGCCGGCTCGGCGGGCGTGCCAAGGCCATGGTCGTGACGGCCTCCCGGCACAGCGCCGTGCAGATGGCCCGTGCGATCAGGAAGTACATCGACGACCGCGCATACGCCGACCCGGGCGTCCTGGTCGCGTTCTCCGGGAGCCTGACGTACGACGGCGAGGAAACGACCGAGCCGAAGGAGAACGGCGGCCTGGCCGAGTCCGCGCTGCCGAAGGCGTTCGCGTACACACGCAAGGACGACAAGGCCGTGCGCACCGGCGGGAAGGCGACACAGCGCGAGTACCGCATCCTGGTCGTCGCCGAGAAGTACCAGACCGGCTTCGACCAGCCGCTGCTCACCACGATGTACGTGAACAAGAAGCTCGCGGGCATCAGCGCCGTCCAGACCCTCTCCCGTCTGAACCGCACCGCCGACCGCAAGTCGCAGGCGGACCTGGCCGTACTGGACTTCGTCAACGACGCCGAGGACATCAAGGAGTCCTTCCGCCCGTACTTCGAGGAGGCGAACACCCTTCCCTCCGATCCCAACCTCCTCTACACGGCACAGAGCCGGGTCATGCAACCCGACATCCTCGTCGATGAGGAGATGCGGGAGTTCGCCGATGCCTATCTGGCGGCCGAGGAGAAGGCGGCGGGCTCGGTGGCCCGCTGGGAGAAGCTGCACGCGGAGCTGTACCGGCATCTCGGGCCCGCCGTCGGACGGTTCACCGAGCTGCTGGACCGCAAGGACGAGGCCGACGACCCGGACGAGGAAGCCGCCGAGGCCGCCGAGCAGTTCCGCGCCGACCTCAACGACTACGTACGGAAGTACGGCTTCCTCTCCCAGATCGTGCCCTACCGCGACGCCGACCTCGAATGCCTCTACCTCTACGGCCGCCACCTGCTCAACCGCCTGCCGCGACGCGGAGACGGCGGTGTGGACATAGGGGACGTCGACCTCAGCCATCTGCGCATCCGGAAGACCGGCGAGCACGACCTCGCGCTGACCTCGGAGGGAGCGGCGGAGCTGCGCGGCTTCGGCGAGGGCGCGGGCGGCGCCAAGGAGCAGCAGAAGTCACTGCTGTCGGAGCTGATCGAGAAGTTCAACGACAAGTTCGGCACCGACTTCACCGAGCAGGACGTGATCACGCCGTTCTCGGAGGCGAAGGCGGACCCGAAGGTCCGCGCGGCCGCCGTCAACGACGAGGAGAACTTCGGGCTCGTCTTCGACGAGGTCTTCGAGGACAAGATGGCCGAGCACATCGACACCATCGCCGACATGGGACGCCAGTACTTCAGCCACGACGACAGCTTCAAGCAGTCGCTCAACCAGAGTGCGCGCCGGGCGGCTTGGCGGATGATCCGCCGGGAGGAGAACATCGACGACGAGGCGGCCTGACCCGCCCGGCCTTCCGCCCCCTCCCGGCCGACCGCTCCGCCTGATCAACCGCCCTGGCGGAAGGAGAGGCCCGCGATCACGGACGTTCCGCGCGTGGGACGGGGCCGGACGGTCCAGGCGGTGGCGAGGCTGTCGACGAGGAGCAGACCCCGACCGGTCTCGGAGTCCGTGTCCGGGCGGGCCACTTCCGGTTTGCCGGTACCCGGGTCGGACACGGCGAGCCAGTAGTGTCCGTCGGCGGGCCACAGGACGAGTTCGATGAGGTCCTCGTCCTCCCGGCAGGCGCCGTGGCGGATGGCGTTGGTGACCAGCTCCGAGGTCAACAGGCCCAGATCGTCGCCGAGGTGGGGCCGAAGGACGTGCGGCAGCGATTCGGCGACGGCGTGCCGGGCCCGCCGTACGGAGATGGGGTGGGCGGGGAAGCGCCAGTGGGCAGGTACGAGGGGGATCTCGGGCATGGCGAACTCCACTGCTGTGTGAGGGGTTTGGGGTCGCCGGTGGCCTACCGCCCTGGCCGCGGGCACACCCGTCCCAGGGCAGGCGGGCATGCTCGCGCGGTGCGCTTCCGGCATTGCGGTGTGTAACTTGCGCGATACTCACAGTAGAGCAACGGGGGTACATGTGCTACCAAGCCCGGAAGACCTGTTGGAACGAACTTCGCGTCGCGGCAAACTGAGCCGCACACGACGAGAGGGAACACATGCCGCCGAGGAGCAATCCGACCGCACGCCAGCAGCGTCTGGGCGCGGAGCTTCGCAAGTTGCGGGAAGGGGCGGGCCTGTCCACCGAACAGGCCGCCGCGCTGCTGGACACGAAGCGGACCGTGATCAGCAGCACCGAGGCGGGACGCCACGGTGTCAGCCCGGAGCGTGTCCGGCGCATTGCCTTCCGGTATGAGTGCACGGACCAAGCTCTGGTGGATGCATTGGTCGCCATGTGCGGCGATCGCACAAGCGGCTGGTGGGAGGAGTATCGCGACCTCCTGCCCACGACATTCTTGGATATTGCCGAGTTGGAGTGGCACGCCAAGGGCTTGCGTGTGAGCACGATGACGCACATGCCGGGGCAGTTCCAGACCGAGGCATACGCGCGCACTCTGTTCCAAGCCGCCATCCCGCCGCTGCCCGCCGAGGAGTTCGAGGCCAGAGTGGCCCACCGTGTACAAAGACACCAGGCCGTCGACCGGCCAGGGGCTCCGGCCTACACGCTGGTCATCCACGAAGCCGCCCTACGGATCGAAGTCGGCGGACGCGCGGTGCTACGAAACCAGCTCGGTCACCTCATGGCAGCCGCAGACCGCGACAATGTCACGATCCAGGCCATCCCGTTCTCAGCGGGCGTTTTCCCCGGTTCAGGCCAGGCGATCCTGTACGCCCTCGGCCAGGTGCCCCCTCTGGACACCGTGCAACTGGATCGCACCACGGCAGGAGAGTTTCTTTATTCCAGCGCCCATTTGTGCAAGTACCGGCTGCAACTCGACGAGATGCAGAGGATCGCACTTACACCTGAGAAGACCCTCGATCTCATGCACACCATTTCCCAGAGTCTTTAGGAGAGTTGATCATGCCTGACATCAGTTGGGAAGCCCCTTTCTGCCAGGATGCGAGCAACTGCTTCCGCCTCGGCACCGACGCCGACGGCAACGGCTACATAGCCGTCAACGGCCAGGAGGACCACTACCTCACCGACTCCCTCGAAGCCCTGCGCACCCTCATCACCGACATCAAGGCCGGCAAGGCCGACCACCTGCTGTAGGACCTGCCGCGTGCGCCGCCGCCAGTCGGTACCGTGTACAGCGATCGACTGACGTGGCATCAGGACGACGGGGGCGCAACGCGTGGTGCGGGCAAGGAGAATCGGCGAGCAGGGCCGCTACGAGCTGATCGAGGAGATCGAGTCCGGCGGCATGGGCACGGTCTGGCGCGGCTACGACGCCGTTCTGGACCGGGAGATCGCGGTCAAGCTCATCCGGCCCGACGTCGTCGCGTCGCCCGCGCAGGCGAAGGAGTTCACCCGCCGCTTCGAACGCGAGGCGCGTGTCACCGCACGGATCGGGCATCACGGAGTGCCGCAGGTGTTCGACGCGGTGTTGGACGAGGCGTCGCACGACCGGCTGTACCTGGTGATGGAGTACGTGCGCGGGATCTCCCTGCGCAAGGTGCTCACGGGCGCGGAGGACGGACCGGCGGTGGGCCTCCCGGTGAGCTGGGCCGCGTCCATCGCCGCGCAGATCTGCACGGTCCTGTCCTACGCCCACGCCATCCCGGTCGTGCACCGCGACCTGAAGCCGGACAACGTCCTGATCGCCTCGGACGGCACGGTCAAGGTGCTGGATTTCGGCATCGCGAAGCTGCTTCGCACGGACGTCACCCGGCTCACGGCCACCGGCAACCGGATCGGTACCAGCCGCTACATGCCGCCGGAGCAGATCGACGGCGCGCAGATCACGCCGCTCAGCGACCTCTACGCGCTCGGCTGCGTGCTGCACGAACTCCTGACCGGGCAGCCGGTCTTCAGCGGCGACAACGAGTACCAGCTCCTGCACCAGCACATGGACGTGCCGCCGAAGCCGTTGCGCACCCTGCGGCCCGAGGTGCCGGAGGACCTCGAGGCGTTGACCCTGGACCTGCTGGCCAAGGCGCCCGAGCAGCGGCCGGCCGACGCGTACGCGGTGTACGAACGCCTGTCGCCGCACCTGCCGCAACCGGGTTCAGCGGCTGTCCCCGTGGCCTTCACGGACGGTGGCTCCCCTTCCGCACTTCCCGACCCGACGGTGGTCTACCGGCAGCCGAACGCACCGCTGCGGCGGACCACGGCGCCTGCGCCCTCACCCGAGCAGGTGGCTCCCGTACCGGTCGCGGCGCGCGCCGACACCGTGTTGCGGGACGCGATCCGGGACGCCTACGCCCGGTCCGCGGACCTTGCCGAAAGCGGGCGGTTCGCCCAGGCCGCGGACGTCCTCAAGGCAGTGATCGCCACGGCGGCCACCGCTCTCGGCGCACACAGCCCCCGTGTGCTGAGTCTGCGGCGGCAGCGCGCGGCGGTCCTAATGGCCGGCGAGGACTTCCGGCGCGCCTTACCGGAGTTCGACGCGCTGGCCGCCGTCTACGCCCGTACGGCGGGACCGGCCGGCGAAAGCGCGCTGGAGTGCCGCCGGCACGCCGCCCACTGCCGGGCCAACCTCGGCCAGGCCACCGCCGCCCTGCGGGAGTTCCAGGAGGTCCTGGAGGTCGTGTCCGACACGGACGGAGACGCCTCCGAGACCGCTCTCGACCTGCGCCGCAGCATCGGCGTCCTCCTTTTCTCCGAGGGCCGCCGCACCGAGGCCGAGGGCGTCCTCGATGCCCTCCACGAGGACATGTGCGTACTCCTCGGTGAGGACCACGAGGAGACCCACGAGATCGCCGACCTCCTCGCCCGGCTGCGCGGCCCGGAGGGGTCACGCCCCTACTGACGCCCCGCCGGTGCAGTGCGCACGCCGTCAGGCCTCCTCCTCTTCCTCCTCCTCTTCGCTGTGGATGCGCTGCGCCAGATCCCACAGGCTCCGGCCATCCGACTGGAACCAGCGAGCCGTTCCCTGATTGGACACGGGCCGCTCGTCCCAGTCGGCGTCCCCCCACATCTTCGACACCAGCCCGGACGGCGAGTACTGCTGCTCGTCGTACGCCCACAGGATCGGCTTGGTCCGGTGATTGACCCAGGTCGCCTGGCGTCGCCTTTCGTCTTCGACAAGCCACCCTTCCATGGCGTCACGCTCGGGCTCGTTCAGAGCCACGTACCGGAGGGGGGCTCCGTCCTTGATGACACGGCGGTCGACCAGGAGCGGCACGGTGTTCGGGCGACGCGGCTTGCGCTCCTTCACGGGGGGTGCGGGAACGGCGACGCCGTCGGCCAGGTCGCCGAGGACCTGCTTCGCGAGCTCTCGGCATGTCTCCGCGGTGTGGAAGGCGGTCCTGATCTGGGAACGTGGCCCGTAACGAGTGACGATCTGGTGCGTCAGCCGACGCACCAGCTCCGGTACGAGGGCGGGGATCTTGTCCAGGACCTCGCTGTCCCAGTCGAAATCGGGATCATCGATGCTCGTGGCACCGAGATGCTGGAAGATCAGGTGGGTGACGAGAAAGCCACCGTGCTCCGCGGTCGCCGCCTCACGGCTGTTCTGCCCACTGCCCAGTTCGTAGACCGCGCTCCGCGCCGCGCGCAGCGTGAGCACGGAACGCCACACCTTCTGCGGAGAGGGTTCGCGTTTGAACAACAGGGTGTGACTGCCCTTGGGGCCCTGCTCCCAGAGGTTCTCCGTGGAACTGGCGGCCCGGGCGGCCTGTTCGGCATCCGGGTACAGGCAGGCAAGGGCGAGGGCGAGTTCGTCCAGTGAACAGCCGGTCTCAGGCGCGGCGACCGGCTCACCCCGCTTGATCACGTACTGCTTGCGCAGTTCGGCGCGCAGGTTGGCCTTGATCGCCTGGTGCACGGGGTCCAGCGCGATGTGATCGCGCTGCTCGATGGCGTTCTGCCGGTTCGCCGCCTGCGAGACCTGTACGCCGAATTTCCGGTCTTCATGCGTGTTGATGACCTTGATGCTCAGGGTGGCGTGGGCCGCGGCCTCGCCGTCATCGTGCATGGCCCTGGCGACGGCCCGTACCGTCTGAGCGCCGTTGACGATGCTCGCCCCGGTCACGGCGAGAGTGGTCGGCCTGTTCCGCGGTGCCTTGGCGCTTTCGTGCCTGGCCGTGAGCGAATCGCAGATCATGGTGATGCCGTTGTTCAGGTACCAGAACCTGGTGGGATCGGAAGTGAGGGTCTGACCGATCTCCGCATTGGTGACGGTGGTCCCGAGCGGGGCCCGGAGATTCTGCTCGAACAGGCCGGTACCGTGCGTCTCGTACCACTCGGCGACGCTCTCCGCGGAGACCGTGCCCTGATAGGCCTCGAGCGGCCCCTTCTGCTGGTACCAGTCGTCCAGTCGTACGTCCAGGCAGATCGGCTCCGGCCGGAGATCCGCGTGGACCTGCTCATGGAAATCGGCGGCGAACAGTACCTTGACGCTCAGGCGCGCGCCGTGCTGGTTGAACTCGTCGAGAGCGTTGTCGAGGACCTCGCGTGCCGGCGGGGAAGGTTCTACGGTGCCCATCAGCGCGATGACCAGGATGGCTCTCTCCTTGATGAGGAGCGGCCTCGCTTCCAGCGCGAGGGCGGCGGCACGCTGGTTGAACTGGTCGTACAGCTCGTTCTCGATCCGGTTCAGACCGTCCACCATCGCCTTTGCCGCGTCAACGTCAAAGGTCGCCGTGCCCTTGTCGCTCCACTTCGCCTGGACAAGCAGAACCTGCCCGCTCTCGGGGAGGGGGGCGATGGCGTCCAGCCCCTGGTCTGCGATGCCGTCCGTCACGAACCGGGCCGCCTCGGCCACACTGCACTTGCCCACGCGTCGTACCGCGAGGGCCGCGAGAGCACGGGAGAGGAAGCGCTGTTCGTAGTTGCCCCCTCGGAAGTGGGCGATGTCGCTGTCGTCTATCACCCCGTCAAACGTCTCGTGCAGCTGTTCGCGTACCTGCGTGACCGCGCGAGGTGTGTCCGCGCCCGAGGTGGTCATGGATGGTTACCTTCCCACTGGTGGTATCTTGTCGATGGCCTAGGCCCGTGTCTTGATCCCTGAGCCGTTGCCACGCTGCCGGGGGCTGAAGTCCACGACCGCCAAAGCGACGCCAGCCGTGTCGACCGTGGCCGCCACCCAGTCCAAGGCCACCTCGAAGGGCACGCCGCGCGCGCCGAACCAGCCGTCGCGCACCAGCCGGGCGAAGTCGGTCGGTACCAGGTGGCGGGTGAGCGCGCCACGGAAGGGCCTGGGAGACCGGTCCGCCGAGGCCGAGATCGCTGCGGCGACCTGGCCGTAGGGGTAGATCGCGCCAGGGCTCGTCCGGTGCAGAGCGGCGGTGAAGGGCACCGGCTCATGAACGCGGAGAAAGAGAGGGTCGTCCAGCAAGCCGTAATCGTCGGCGCTCCGCCGGGCGCGTCCGGGCAGACGGTGAACACGGCTGCGGAACTCGTCCAGACCGTGCCGGGCGTCAGGCGGGAAGAGCCCGTTCGGGCCGGGGCGCACGTAGCGCAGCACGACGAGCGTCCGGGTGTCGACGTGGTAGTAGTAGGCGTCGAGGGAGCCCTCCCCGCCGTCCACCACCCGCTGATCGGTTATCGACGTGGCCTCGAAGTCATGACTCCGGTTGCCTCCGCGACTCGCGAACGCCTGGACGACGGTCTCACCGGCGCCGCTGAACCTCTCCGCCGCCCGCCCACGGATGTCGTCGAGCATCGGCTGAACCGCAGTCCCGATAAGCCCGCTGATAAAGGCTGACCGGGCGGCTGTCCTGTCCCAGAGGCGTACCTCGGAGAAGTCGTTCGGGGCCAACCCGGCTATCTTGGCGAAGAGCAGAAGAGCGTCACGCTCGTCACGCCAGCGGAGCTCCCCCTCACTCCAGCCTTCGGCATCGTCGAGCAGAGGCATCAGCCTCTGGACTTCCGCCTCGACATCAGGAGAGATCCGCCGGAGATTGGCGAACACGGTGTCCGCGCCGACCGTGACAGGACCGCTTTCCGGTAACGAATCGGAGAGTGCGGCGTCTCGCTCGCCGCCGGCGCACCAGAGCCCTGAGACAGGCACCAGGTCTCGAAGGCTTCGTGCACGGGTGACGACGACCTTCCGGTCACGGTCGGTCTCATGAGCGGGGCGCACGATACCCAGCCCCCAGATCCGCTCCTGCTGCTCCCGGTCGCGTTCATCGCTCTGCTCGCCGAGAGGAGCAAGCCGGATCGCGAGGTGCGACTTGGCCTCGGGCCACTCACGGCAGGGTTGGGAGTAGGACCTTTCCTTGGTGTGGTCGGCATCGAGCAGACGAAGTAAGTCATTGTCAGGACGCAGAACCGCCAGGCGCGGCGATCGCGCCGAAGACGGGAAACTGACCCGCCTTGGTTGTACGAATGCCATCCACTCCCCCGAACCGCCTGCCACCACACGGAGCCAGGCTCAGGGGGATGGTAGCGCGCCAGCTCCACCTGCGACTTCCCCCTCCCATGTTCCGACTCCTCCGCCAGGGGCACCTTCGCATGAAGTGCCCACCCCGACAGGCCCGGGTGGCGCGGACTGCCGGTGACGCTCGCCGCCGACTTCGTTTGAGACCAACGGGAACAGCAGTCGAAGATCGACCGGATCACCTGACAACGACGAGCGAATCAGATCAGATCACCTGAAACTATGACCCAATCGAATGAGACGGGATATCTCTGACTCCCTCGCCGCGGGGTGCGGCCGGGTCCGGGGCGTACAGGGGTACGCTCCGGACACGTTTCCCCCGCACCGAGAGAGGCCCGACCGTGAGCGTCCGTGTGCGCCGCATCTACGATCCGCCCGAGTCCGACGACGGTGTGCGGGTCCTGGTCGACCGGCTCTGGCCGCGCGGGGTCTCCAAGGAGGACGCGCACATCGACGAGTGGCCGAAGGCCATGACGCCGTCCACCGAGCTGCGCCGCTGGTACCACGGCGGCGAGGGGTCGTACGAGGAGTTCCGGCGCCGTTACGAGGCCGAACTGACCGAGCCGGAGGCGGCCGAACTCCTCGACCACATCAGGAAGTTGACCCGCCGTGGCCATGTGACGCTGCTGACCGCGTCCAAGGAGCCGGAGCAGAGCCAGGCCTCGGTGCTGGCCGGTCTGCTGAAGAAGAAGTGAGCCCGCCCGCCTCCGCGCCGTGCGGGGGCGGGCCGTGACACTCGCTCAGGCGGTCTGCCGTGCGGCGGCACGCCCCGCCGCGCGCCCGGAGAACAGGCATCCGCCGAGGAAGGTGCCCTCCAGGGCGTTGTAGCCGTGGAGGCCGCCGCCGCCGAAGCCGGCGACCTCACCGGCCGCGTAGAGGCCGTCGATCACTTGCCCGTCACGGCCGAGGGCGCGCGAGTCCAGGTCGGTCTGGATGCCGCCGAGCGTCTTGCGGGTCAGGATGTGCAGCTTGACGGCGATCAGCGGTCCTGCCGCCGGGTCCAGGACGCGGTGCGGGGCGGCCACTCGGCCGAGGCGGTCGCCGATGTAGCGGCGGGCGTTGTGGATGCCCTGGACCTGGGAGTCCTTGCTGTAGGGGTTGGCGATCTGGAGGTCGCGGGCCTCGATCAGGCGCCGCACCCCGGCGGCGTCCAGGAGGGGCTTGCCGGTCGACTGGTTCATCTTCTCGACCAGTTGCTCCAGGGTGCGGGCGATCAGGAAGTCCTCGCCGTGCCGCAGGAAGTCCCGTACGGGTCCGGGCGCGCCCTTGCCGAGCAGTCGGTCGCGCAGCACGGCCTTGCGGTCCCTGGCCGTGATGTCGGGGTTCTGCTCGGAGCCCGACAGGGCGAACTCCTTCTCGACGATCCTGCGGGTCAGCACGAACCAGGAGTGGTCGTACCCGGCGATGTCCTCGGTCGTGCGCAGGTGCCTGAGGGTGCCGAGCGTGTCGTAGCCGGGCAGGCAGGGGTCGGGCAGCCGGCGGCCGAGGGCGTCCAGCCAGAGGGACGAGGGGCCCGGCAGGATGCGGATGCCGTGGCCGGGCCAGACCGGGTTCCAGTTCCGCAGGCCCTCGGTGTAGTGCCACATGCGGTCGCGGTTGACCAGCCGTGCGCCGGCCTCCTCGCTGATGTCCAGCATCCGGCCGTCGACGTACGCCGGAACGCCGGTGACCATCCGCGACGGCGGGGTGCCGAGCCGCTCGGGCCAGTGGCGGCGCACGAGGCCGTGGTCGGCGCCGATGCCTCCGGTGGTGACGACGACGGCCTGCGCGGTGAGCTCGAACGCGCCGCTCTCCTCGCGGTTGGAGGCGACGCCGCGGGGCGCGTCGTCCTCGGCGAGGAGCGTGCCCCGCACACCCTGGACGGCGCCGTCCTGGACGACGAGTTCGTCGACCCGGTGACGGTGGTGGAAGGTGAGCAGTCCGTCGCGCTCGGCCTGGAGGGCGTACGCGGCGAAGGGTTCCACGACGCCCGTGCCGGTGCCCCAGGCGATGTGGAAGCGGGGTACGGAGTTGCCGTGGCCGTCGGCGCGCAGATCGCCGCGCTCGGCCCAGCCGACCGTGGGCAGCAGCGTGATGCCGTGCCCTTCCAGCCAGGACCGCTTCTCCCCCGCCGCGAACTCGACGTAGGCGCGCGCCCAGCGCACCGCCCAGGAGTCCTCGTCGCCCAGCCGGTCGAACCGGGCGCTGCCCTGCCAGTCGTTCCAGGCCAGCTCGAAGGAGTCCTTGACGCCGAGCCTGCGCTGCTGCGGGGTGTCGACGAGGAACAGCCCGCCGAAGGACCAGTACGCCTGCCCGCCGAGATTGGCGGCGTTCTCCTGGTCGACGAGGGCGACCCTGCGGCCCCGGCTGGTCAGTTCGTGCGCCGCGACCAGGCCCGCGAGGCCCGCTCCGACGACGATGACGTCCGCGTCCATGGCGACCGTTCCCTTCCTCAGTTCGTCCGTACGGGGGTGCCGCCGTCGGTGAGCAGCGCCGTGAGCAGTTGTCCGAGCCAGGCGCGGGCGCCCTCGACGTCCCTGTCGAGCAGCAGTTGGGTGGTGACTCCGTCGTACGCGGCGACGACCGCGTGGGCGGCGCCGTCGGCGCCGCCGAGGACGGCGGGCAGCGGGGTGCCGGCGCGGGAGAGCCGGTCGGCGACGGCACGGCGCAGCCGCGCGCGGTGCTCCAGCAGCGTCTGCGCCACGGCCGTGTCGCGGGCCGCGTGCACCAGGAAGTCCGTCTTGACCAGGAGCCAGTCCCGGTCGAGGAGCAGCACGTCGGTGACCCGGTCGACGGCGGCGGGCACGTCGAGGTCCGGGCCGTCGAGGGCGAGCGCCCCGGCCACCTGGTCGGCGATCAGCTCGGCCCGGTCCCGGTACAGGGCGAAGAACAACTCGTCGAGAGTGGCGAAGTTGGAGTAGAAGGCGCCCCTGCTGTAGCCGGCGGCCTCACAGACCTCCTCGATCGACACCCGGCCGAAGCCCTTGGCGGCGAACACCGTGAAGGCGGCGTCGAGCAGGTTGGCCCGTGTTCGCTGCCGACGCCGGGTGACGCGCTTTTCCGTGCCCCCGACCGTCATGCCGCCACCCCCTGTTCGATACATGAATGTATCCGATGCATTGATGTATCGAAAGGGCCGCGGAAAGGAGCCTCTGGAGGGGAGCGAGGTTTCACCGCGGCGCCCGTGGTCAGTCGGGCCGATGAGCCGTGTTCACGACACGGCGGCCGACCGGGTACCGCGGGCGCGCCGGGACCGGGAAGGAGTGGGAACAGTGAACTCGTCCGGCGACGTACCCGCCCCGCACACGCTGCGCGACTACGCCCTGCTCGCGGACGGCGAACGCGGCGCCCTGGTGGGACCGCGCGGCGACATCGTGTGGATGTGCGCGCCCGCCTGGGACAGCGACGCCGTCTTCGCCGCCCTGATCGGCGGCCCCGGCTGGTACACCGTCACGCCCGCCGAGCCGTTCGTGCACGGCGGCTACTACGAGCAGGGCGGGCTGATCTGGCGCAGCCGCTGGATCACGACCGGCGGCATCGTCGAGTGCCGCGAGGCCCTCGCCGTCCCCGGCGATCCGCACCGCGTCACGGTGCTGCGCCGGGTCATGGCCGTCGACGGGGACGCCCGGGTCGGCGTACGGCTTTACCCCGCGGCGGGGTTCGGCCGGCGTCCGCTGAGCGAGCCGCGCCGGGACGAGGAGGGCCGGTGGACGGGCCGGGCGGGCGAGCTGTACGTCCGGTTCACGGGCGCGCCCGGCGCCGAACCGGCGGGCCCGGACCACCCGGGGCTGCACGCGGAGTTGCGCCTGGCCGCCGGCACCCACCACGACCTGGTGCTGGAGCTCTCGGACCGGCCTCTTCCCGCACCCGAGCCGGCCGACCGGCTGTGGCGGGCCACCGGGACCGGATGGGCGGCGCGCGTGCCCGACCTGCGCGGCGCGCTGGGCGTGCGCGACGCCCGGCACGCGTACGCGGTGCTGAGCGGCATGTCGGGCCCGGGTGGCGGCACCGTGGCCGCCGCGACGACCAGCCTGCCGGAGCGGGCCGAGGAGGGCCGTAACTACGACTACCGGTACGTGTGGATCCGCGACCAGGCCTACATCGGCCAGTCCGCCGCGGCGACCGGCCCGTACGAACTCCTGGACGGCTCGCTGCGGTTCGTCACCGAGCGCCTGATCGAACACGGGCCCGGCCTCGCGCCCGCCTACACCGCGACCGGTGGGCCGGTGCCCGACCAGCGCACCCTCGACCTGCCCGGCTACCCGGGCGGCTTCGACGTGGTCGGCAACCGGGTCAACCGTCAGTTCCAGCTGGACGTGTTCGGCGAGAGCCTGCTGCTGATCGCGGCCGGCGTCCGCCACGACCGCATCGGCGCCGAGGCCTGGCGCGCCGCGCTCATCGCCGCCGACGCCATCGAGGCCCACTACCGGGACGGGGATGCCGGGATCTGGGAACTGCACAAGGACCGCTGGGCGCACAGCCGGCTGATCTGCGCGGCAGGGCTGCGTGCCGCCGCGTCGGCGGCGCCCGCGGGCAGCGCCGGGGCGGCAGCGCGGTGGGCGGCGCTCGCGGACCGGATCGTCGCCGAGACCGCCGCCGACAGCCTGCATCCGTCCGGCCGCTGGCAACGCTCCCCGTCCGATCCCCGTGTCGACACGGCGCTCCTGCTACCCGCCATCCGCGGCGCCCTGCCTGCCGACGACCCCCGCACCACGGCCACCCTGCGCGCGGTCCGCGCCGACCTCGTCCAGGACCACTTCGTCTACCGTTTCCGCCACGGCACGCGACCGCTCCAGGACGCCGAAGGGGCCTTCCTGCTCTGCGGGTTCGTCATGGCCCTGGCCGAGCACCAGCAGGGCGACGCCGTGGAGGCGGTGCGCTGGTTCGAACGCAACCGTGCCGCTTGCGGCCCCCCTGGCCTGTACGCGGAGGAGTTCGACGTGGCCCAGCGCCAGATGCGCGGCAACCTGCCGCAGGCGTTCGTCCACGCGCTGCTCCTGGAGGCCGCCACCACGCTGGCCGGGGCGGGCTGAGCCGTCCACGACCACGCCCGCCCCCTCCTCGCATCCTCGTTTGCCCGTGGGCATCGGCCGAGCACAGGACAGGAGCGTTTGACTGCCCCCCTCCCTCGAAGGGGAGGGGATTCCTGGCTCAGGCCGCCTCCTAGGTACGTTCCGACAGCGGCAGTGCGTGCTTGGTTCTCGCTCCACACGATCCGCAGTCCATGGTGCTGTGCACGGGATGCACCAGACGCACATCCCGCCCGTGCTTGCGGCCCATCTCGATCAGGGCCTGCTTGGTGGCACCGATCGCGGCGTCCGCCGCCTTGCGGGCCATCGACGTCCTGGCGAGGAACTTGGGCCGGAAGTCCTCCACCGCGATCACGTCATGGTCGCGCACCACCTTCTTCGCCCACTTGCGCCCCGTGTCCTGCCGCTGCCGGGCGATCTTCGCATACGCCTTCGCCCGCCACCGCTTCGCCTCCCGGTACCCCTTCGACGCGGCCTGCCCCTTCTTCGGCCTTCGGCGGGCCATCATCCGGTCGTACCGGCCCAGCTTCTCCTTCGCCCTCCGACCGTGCTGGGGATGGGGGAGGTCGTGGGCATCGGAGGTGGTGGTGGCGGTCTCCCGGACGCCCCAGTCGACGCCGATCACCGCACCGGTCGACGGGAGTGGCTCGATACGTGCGGGGACGACGAACGAGGCGTACCAACGGCCGAGGCCGTCGCCGTACACCCGCACCGAGGAGGGTTCGGCCGGGAGGGGACGGGACCACACCACAGTCAGAACGATCCCGCCCGCCAGATGCAGACGCCCGGAACCCGCGCCGGGTGTAGTTCAGTGTCGGGCCGGTCCCGTGCTTCCTCTTGTGCCGGGGCATTCCGGCCCGCCGCTTCAGCGGCAGCCGGTTCTTGATGTCCTTCAGGGCCTTCGCGCGGGATGCGGCGAAGTCACGGACGGTCTGTTGCTGCGGCACCGAGGCACCCGCGGCCAACCACGGCGTGACGGTACGGGCCCGGGTCAGCATCCGGTCCAGCCGGGCCGGACCGCACTCCTCACCCTCGGCCTGGGCCTTCCTGGAACGGGCCACGCACTCGTTCCACACCCACCGGCACCGTCCCCACTCCGCCTCCAGCCCCGCCCGGGCCGTGACCGACACCCGCAACCGGTAGGTGTACCGAGCACGTCCGCCCCCGTAAGCCTCCCCCGCTCCCATACCTGTCACCCCCGGCACTTGTCCCAATCACCGACACTCGCCATGCGACCGTACACACGACACCCGAACAACCACACCCCTCTCCTGATGCGGTCACCCCGCTCAGCGAATGCCGGTACACGCGTTCGCCTTCGTCCGGCTCCGCCGGGCAGGCCGTCAGGGCGCTCCGAGCCCCGGAATCCGGATGCGGCCGCGTTCCGCGCCGCTGTCACAGGATGCGATTCTCCCCCTCAAGCGGGAGGTACCCCCAACCCGGCGTGAACGCCGGGCCCTCCTCGCAAGAGATCGGGTGACCAAGCCCCGCGGATCGAGCCCCAAGCGGGAACGGCAGTACGAGCACATCAAGGACAGCCCGCTGGAGCGCGGCGAGAAGGTGGGGCGCGCCGAGGAGATCGCCGCCCGGACCGTGAACAAGGAACGCGCCCGGCAGGGGGAGTCGAGGACCGCCAGCCGCACGTCGGTCCAGGACATGTCCTCCTCCCGCCGCGGCGGGCAGCGCTCGCACAGCGGCGCCCGGGGCCCCACCTACGACCAGCTCTACAACGAGGCCAGGCAGCGCGACATCCACGGCCGGCGGCACCCCGCCACCCGGGCCGTCCAGGCCCTGCGCCACCTGCATTCTGGACGCCTCGGCGACTATCTGGCCTGGCTCGCCCTCGGCATCGCGGTGCTGTGCGCCGCGCTCGCCGCGCAGTTCTGAGCCCGGTCCTGAACGCATGCGGGACGCGGCGGTGTCATGACGCCGTGAAGTCCACTCCGCCGGCCGTGACGATCCTGGCGCCCATGTTGCGCTCCATCATCTCCAGGGCCGCCGCAGCCAGTTGGGGGTGGATGGACGCGACGGCGTCCCTCGGCACCGTGACCGACAGATGGCGGATGTGCGCGTCCAGGGCGGAGTAGAGCACGCACTGCTCGGTGACCTGACCGCACAGCACCACGTTCCCGATCTCCAGTTGCCACAGCAGATAGGACATGGGCGTCTCGTAGAAGACCGAATGGCGGGCCTTGACCACGAAGAGCGAGTCGTCGTCGGGCCGTATCGGCTCCACCAGTTCGGCATGCGGCCGGGCGAGCGCGGTCTCCACCAGCTCACCGTGGTGGGAGCGCCACAGGCCGAAGTTGTCGTTGGCGTAGATCACCGGCGCGTCGGCGGCGCGTGCCCGACCGATCAGGCTCGCCACGACGGGAACCACCCGGCGGGCGGAGGGCACGAGCAGTTCGGCGTCCTCGTGGTCGTACGTGTTGATCATGTCGATCACGATGAGCGCGCGTCCCTCCTGCCGCCTCCCCCGGTCCGTGGGCCCGGGCACCGCGTCCACCACCTCGTACGTCGGTCAGTCGCGGAGCTGTGGGAGGACCTTCGTGCGGTAGAAGTCGAAGAAGCCCTGCTGGTCCTTGCCGATCTGACTGACGTAGACCGTGTCGAACCCGGCCTCCACGTAGGCGTGCAGCCCCTCGACATGAGCCTCCGGATCGTCGCCGCACGGGACGGCCGACGCCACCTGGTCCTCGGTGACCAGCTCGGACGCCTGCTCGAAGTGCCGCGGGGTGGGCAGGACCTGCGGCAGCTCCCCGGGAAGCTGTTCGTTGGCCCACAGCCGGTGCGCGGTGCGCACGGCCTCCTGCGGGTCCGTGCCCCAGCACACCTTGAGCCCACCGCACACCGGTTTGGTGCCGCCGCCACCGCGCCGGAAGCGCTCGACGAGGGCGGTGTCGGGCTTCGTCGTGATCAGGCCGTCCCCGATCCGCGCGGCGGCCTCGGCGGCCTGCGGGCCGAAGGCGGAGACGTCGATGGGCACCGGCTGCTCGGGCAACGTGTACAGGCGGACGTTCTCCACGGTGTAGTGCTTGCCGCGATGGCTGGTCTGCTCGCCGGTGAACAGCTTCCGGATGATCTGGAGCGCCTCCTCCAGCATTTCCAGGCGCACCGAGGTCTCGGGCCACGGGCCGCCCAGGATGTGCTCGTTGAGCGCCTCACCGGTGCCGACCCCCAGCCGGAACCGGCCGCCGAACTGGACGGCGCTGGTGGCGGCCGCCTGCGCGATCACGGCGGGATGCGTGCGCACCAGCGGGCAGGTCGCCGCCGTCTCCACCGGCAGGGAGACCGCCTGGGAGAGGGCACCCACCACCGACCACACGAACGGGCTCTGTCCCTGGCGGTCGTTCCACGGGTGGTAGTGGTCCGAGATCCACAGGGAGGTGAAGCCGGCCTGCTCGGCCATCCTGGCCTGTTCGACGAGTTCTGCCGGGTTGTGCTCCTCGGACGACAGAAAGTATCCGAAGTCAGCCATCAGTGCTCCTGACCGATCGTTCCTCGGCTCTGCGACGGTGTTCCCGAGTACCCGGAACGGGCCGTGGCGCACGTCATGGCCGCAGGAACCGCCGGCACGGCGCTGCCACCGGCCCGGCGCGCTGCCAGCAGGAAGCCCAGCACCTCATACTTGCGCGATCACGCAAGTACGGGGTTATGCTGCTGGACGGCGGCAGGAGGCGCCTCGTCGTCCCGTCCCATGCGCTCCAGCGCGCCGAAGTGCGCACTGCCGCACGCCTCCGTCGCACGGAAAGAGGGAAGGAGGGCTGATGATGAAGGCTCTGCCGCACCCGCGCGACGGCGCCGGCACCGCCGTCCTCGGCGTGCTCGCATTCACCACGCTGGAGATGACCGTCCTGGCCACCGCCCCGGCGGCGTACCGTCCGGTCATCAGCGGCGCCCTGCTGGGAGCGGCCGTCACGGCGTTCGCCCTGCTCGCAGTGGTGCTGCGCGCGGACCGCAAGGCCACTCGGCAAGCTCGCCGCCGCGTTCTCGAGGTGATGGACGAGTCGTCGTTGACCTCCCGCGCCCTGGAGGGCTTCCCCATGGAAGCGGTCCGGCCCCTTCTGCTGGGGCCGAGCGCGCCCTCCCTCAACCACCTCTGCATCGCGTGGGCCTACGCCGCCCGCGGCCATGACACCGCCTGGCTCGTACGCCACCTGGGTCTGTCCGCGGAGCTGGCCCGATTGCTGACCGACGCCGCTGCCGCCCGCCTGCGGGACTGACCACGGCCGCCGGCGCCGTCCCGTGAGGGATCAGCAGCGCCCACGGGATCCGGACGCGGCACCCCGGAGCGCCTTCAACCGGCGGAAGCGACAGCGGAACTCGCCGCCGGTCGGAGCGGAAGGCGTCAGGTGCCGCCCTGGACCAGCAGGGCGATCCGGTCGGGGTCGAAGTCCACCCAGCGTGAAGAGGCGCACCCCGACAGCCTCAGCCGGCACATGGTGCCCCCGTCCGGGCCGGTCCACCATCCGGTGACGGTGCCCGGCCACGTCCACCCGGCCCCGTCACCCACCTCGACCGGCCGGTAGGTGGTCCGGACCTGCGCTTCCGGCGGCGACGGGCATCCCCCGGCCAGTTCTTCCAGCAGGCCCTCGGCCGTGGTTGTGCCCGGCATGGCTCCGCTCCTCCCGAATCTCTCGCCCCTGTCGCCCTGTTGGGCAAGTGACCGCTTGTCCCCCGAGGGGGTCGTGCGATCACCCCCAGTCGCCGCCGAAGTCACCGCCGCCGTCCGACCCGAGACCACCGTCGAATCCCCCCGCGAAGTCGGAGTCTCTGAAGTCCGCCCCGGAGAAGTCGCCGCCGTCCGGCAGATCGGGGGCGGACGGGACGCCGTCGCCGGAGCCGGCGAAGGCGGAGGGCGCGCTGAGCAGGCTGCCCAGCAGCGTGCCGGCGAGCAGGCCGCCGACCACCGCGCCCGCGCCGCCGAAGTAGCCGCCGGCCCACGGCGCGTACGCCGGGCCGGCGTTCCAGTACGGCTGGGCGCCCTGGCCGGTGTCGACCATGCGCGTCATCGGCTGCCCGCCCTGGGTGACACGGGCGGCGTCCTCCGCACAGGCGGGGACCATCCGCGGCACGCCGCCGGGCGGGCACCAGTTCACATCGTCGGCCGAGGGACCGTGACGGGGGTCGAAGAAGCAGGGCACACGACGCTCGGGCAGGGGGGTTCCACCGCGGCGGGCGGCCAGGGTGGCCAAGGCGAAGCGGCCGTCGGCCAGCGTGGCGGTCACCGGCTGCACGTCCTGCGGCCTGACCGCGGCGGCCATCTGCTGTTTGGCCAGCTCATAGGCGTCGAGAGCGTGGGAGTAGTCGTTGCGCATCTCATCGGTGGCCCCTGGCTCGGACGGGGAGAAGGCCAGCCGGTCCAGTTCCTCGCCGAAGGCGGTGATGTCCTCGTCCACCACCACCCGCAGCGCCTCCAACTCCCTCTGCTCCGTCTCCCGCCGCTTCCTCGCCCGCCGGTACAGCGCGTATCCGCCCCCGGCCGCCCCGGCCGCGAGCAGGCCGCCGACCAACAGCCCGCCGCTGCCGGAGCCGCCCTCACCGCTGTCCTTCCAGGACGCAGGGGCGTGCCCCTTCGCCTGCTTGACGGCCTGGTCGACGAACACGTTCAGCTGTGTCTCCGCGTCCGAGGCGTAGGAACGCTGCACCGCTCCCCGGAGGTTGTCGACGGCGCTCTGGGACAGCACCTGATGGTCCGCCTTGGCGTTGAACAACTCGCCCAGGCGCACGGCGTACACCCCGCTGATGCCGGTGAGTGAGCGCAGGTCCGGCATCAGGGACGCCTGCGGATAGTCGGCGGACCGGGGCAGCACCGCGACGAAGACCGGCTTGTCCGCGGCCTCGATCTTCGCAGCGAGCTTGTCGGCGGCGGACTTCGGCAACTCCCCCGCGGCCCGCGGGTCGACGTACACCGGCCCCTTCTTGAACGCGTCGGCCACGGCCCCCGTGCCGGCGTCCGCGGCCGACGGCGCGCCGAAGGCCGGCGGGGCAAGCCCCACAAGAGCTGTCACACCCACGGCGGCGAGGGCCCGGGCGAAGCGAGACCGTGGCGAAACAGGCATGGATGAGACCTCCTTGTGGGGGAGCGACCGCCCCGCATCCGGAACCACGTCGGTGTGCGGAGGGAACGAGCGAACCCCAACACTTGTTCAATTGCGCAATAGAAGAAGTATGCCAGACGGCACTACGCGCAGGCGGAGTTCGGCACGAGCGTCAGCGACTCAGTTGACGCACGGCACGCCGCCCGCCTTCACGGCGGGACCCGAGTCGGCGGGCGACGACGAGCCGGACTCCGTTGCGGCGGGTGACGATGCCCGCGGGCCGGGCAGCGCGAAGTTCTCGCCCAGGGTGACCAGGACATGGCCGACGGGCACAGCCGAACCGGCGGCGGGGGCAGCGGCTTTGAACCGATCGGCGATCTGCTGCGCCGCCTGCTGAGCACCGGGGCCGTATGCGACGGTGGTGGCGGGCTGCGCTGCCGCGTTGCCGGTCGTACCGGCCGTGTAGCCGAGGCCGGCCAGGTAGGACAGCGCGGCGGAGGCCTCGCCCTCGGCGCCGTTTCCGTTGTGTACGTCGACGGTGGCGGGGGCGACCTTGGCGGCGCCCGCCGCGGTGGCGGTCGGCGACGGGGTCGCGCCGAACTCCTGCCGCACCATCGCCTTGATCTTCTCCGGGTCGACCAGGTTGACTTCCTGGCCGTTGCGGGTCGCGAAGCCCTCGATGGGCAGGGTGTGGAACACGACGTTTCCGCCGGTGAGGTTGGTGGCCTGCTGGGCGAAGTCGAGGACGTTCCAGGAGCTGTCGAGGACGATGTCCTTCTTCACCGCGTCGAACAGGCCCTGCAGCTTGGACGGGCTGCTCCACACCCCCTGGCTCTTGAGCTGGTGGGTGACGCTGGAGATGAAGGCCTGCTGCCGGCGGGTGCGGTCCAGGTCCCCTGCGTCCAGGCCGTGCCGCTGACGCACGAAGGCCAGGGCCTGCCGGGCGTTCAGCCGCTGCACGCCCGCCGGGAAGTCCGCTCCCGAATAGCGGTCCTCGACCGGGTGGTTGAGGCACACCGTGATGGGCTGCAGGACCTTGGCGATGTCATAGAAACCCAGCAGGTTGACCTCGGCGAAGTGGTCGATGGGCACGCCGCTGAAGTCCTGCACCGTCGCCAGCGTCGCCTCGCGTCCGGCCTCACGGCTCCTGGCCTCCAGCTCGGCACCCTTGACCCCCTGCCGGGCGTACTTGTCGTGGGCGCCGGTGTAGGCGTTGCCGTAGGCCTCCTTGATCTTGAAGTGGCCCTGCACGGAGCCGTCCCCGTTGAGGGTCTGCACGTAGTCGTCGCGGGGTATGGAGAACGCCTGGACCCTGCCGCCACCGGCGGGGATGTGGATGAGGATCAGGGTGTTGGTGTTGTAGTAGCCGATACTGCTGGATCCGGCGTGCAGTTCGCGTTGCACGAACTTCCGGGGCAGGTCGTTGCCGTTCATGTCCTTGCGCGAATCCAGGCCGATCAGCAGCAGGTTCACGGCGTTGTCCAGGCGCGGAGGCGCCTTCTTGCGCACCGCGTCCAGCGCGTCGGACGTCGTGAGCCCATTGATCAGGGTGTGGTACGCGTACCAGGTCGCTCCGCATCCCAGCAGCAGGGCCGACGAGACCGTCCACACCACCACGCGCAGCGTGCGTATCCCCAACGACCTTCGCCCACCGCGGACAGCGGCGCGGCGCCGACGGCGCCCCGTGGACTCAGACACGGGCCCTCCCCACACCGGTCCGGAGGACGGCCACCGCCGACACGACGACGAGCACGGCACACTCCGCGGCGGCCATCGCCGGGAACGCCTCCACGGCCCAGCGCACCAGTCGCGTGGCAGGCGGACCGCCGGATGTCAGCGCCCATCCGGCCGTGACGACGGCCACGGCCAGAACCGGCAGCGGGGCCACCCACCCCAGGAAGCGACCGCGGGCCGCCAGCAGAGCCGCGAGGAGTGCGCCTGCCGTCGCCCCGGACACCACGCCCCAGCCGGGACCGTGATCCGTGACGGCATCCACCGCCGCCCCCAGCAGCGTGGGGCCCGCCAGTGCCGCGGCGGCGACGCCGATCCCGGGCCCGCCGGCCCGGGACGCGCCACCTGTTCCTCGCTGCGGACGCCGCCTGCGCGACGCACCCCGGGACGGCGCGCGCCCCCCGGCACCGCGCTGCTCGATCACTCGCGCCTGCCCCGGCGGGCGGCTCCGCCCTTGTGTACCGACGGCACCGACGGTCCGTTCCTGCTGATCACGCATACGTCCGCTCTCGCTGATCCTGGAATGCGGCGACGGGTCCCGGTCGTCGTCGACATCGTCGCCCTGCCACCCGTGAGACGAAGAAGTGGCGCCAATAGTTGCACGGTCGCGCAAGTGAGCAATCATTCCGAGGTCGCTACGCCTCTCAACTGTGCCAAATGCGGGCATTTTCCCGACCGGTTCGGAGAACTAGTTGCGTTCATACGCAAGTAGTGGGCTACCATGTGGGACGTTCGAAGGCAGCAGGCACCTCGTTCGGTGAGGCGTCTTCACGGACACAGGCCACTGATCCCACCCGTCGAGAGACGCTCCGGATCAGGACAGGTCTCCCCGAACCAAGGGGTGACCCCAAGTGGCTTCCCCGCGAGGGGATCACGCCGTGGAGTGCCAAAGCTCTGACGAGTTGGGGTGAGCCGGGATCCGCCCGGTCGCTCCTTGCCGAGTCGTACGGCGCACCGCGCGCCCCGGCAGGCGCTGCGCGCCCTCGCCGACAAGGGAATCACCGTCAAGGTCGTCACCGGCGACAACGAACTGGTCGCCGCCCGGGTCTGCGCCGACGTCGGCATCGACGTGGGCGAGGTCGTCACCGGAGCCGTCATCGACGGCCTCGACGACGGCCGGCTGACCGAACTCGTGGCCCGCACCACGGTCTTCGCCAAGGTCAACCCGGCGCAGAAGGCACGTATCGTCCGCGCTCTGCAGCACGACGACCACACCGTGGGCTTCCTCGGCGACGGAATCAACGACGCGGCCGCGCTGCGCGAAGCGGACGTCGGCATCTCCGTCGACACGGCCGTCGACATAGCCAAGGAGTCGGCCGACATCATCCTGCTGGAGAAGGACCTCACCGTCCTCGAACAGGGAATCGGCCTGCAGCCGCTGCCCATGAGCTACTTCCCGTGGCTGATCGGCACACTGCTGGCGTACTGCGTCCTCACCCAGCTGGTGAAGACCTGGTTCATCCGGCGGTTCGACAGCTGGCTGTGACCTGCCCACCGGCACTGTGCGCGGCCGCGCTTGCACTGCCCCCGGACCCATCTGGTTGGCTGTCCCCCGTCGGGCAGTCACCCGGGAACGAGGAGCGAGATGCGCGCGGACGTCCAACAGGTCGCCGACGGCACCTATCTGGTGCACGGCAGCAGCACGAACTGGGTGATCCTGACCGAGGGCGACTCCGCCACGCTGATCGACACCGGCTACCCCGCCGACCGGCAGCAGTTGCTCGACTCACTGACAGCGGTGGGAAGTTCGCCCCAGGCGGTGGCGGCCGTGCTGCTCACCCACGCGCACAACGACCACCTGGGCTCCGCCGAGTACCTGCGCCTCACCCACGGCACCCCGGTACATCTGCACGAGGCCGAACTGCCGCACGCCCGGAGGGAGTTCCTGCACCAGGTGACCGTCGGGCAGGTGCTGCGCAACGGCTGGCGGCCCGGCGTGCTGCCCTGGGCGGTGCACGCGCTGCGCCTCGGCGGCACCGCCCACGTCCCGGTCGCCGCGCCCGAGCCGTTCCCGGCCGAGGGACCACTGGACCTGCCGGGGCGGCCCCTGCCCGTGCACACGCCCGGCCACACCCGGGGCCACACCGTCTTCCACCTGCCGGACACCGGCGTGGTGGTCTCCGGCGACGCCCTGGTCAGCGGCCACCCCACCTCGCGGCTGACCGGACCGCAACTGCTGCCCGACATGTTCCACCACCAACGCGCCCAGGCGCTGGACTCGTTGGACCGGCTCGAACACCTGGAGGGGGACCTGCTGCTGCCCGGCCACGGCCCCGTGCACCGCGGCCCGGTGCGGCAGGCGGCGCTGCGGGCCCGGGAACGCGCCCTCTAGGGTTCCTGCCATGGGCTTGCAGATCAGCGCCACCAACCCGGAGCACCCCGCGCTCCTGCTCGAACTGCCGTGGCGGACACCGCTGGAGGAGTGGCCCGAGGAGTACCTCGTGCCGCTGCCGCGCGGCATCTCCCGGCACGTGGTGCGCTACGCCCGCGCCGGCGAGGAGGTGATCGCCGTCAAGGAACTCGCCGAACGCCCGGCGCTGCGCGAGTACGAGCTGCTGCGCGACCTGGACCGGCTCGGCATCCCCGCGGTGGACGCGCTGGGCGTGGTCACCGGCCGCACCGACGGCGCGGGCGAGCCGCTGGAACCGGTGCTGATCACCCGGCACCTGGGCGGTTCGATGCCGTACCGCTCGATGTTCGAGACCACGCTGCGCCCGGCCACCATGCACCGTCTGATGGACGCCCTGGCCGTCCTGCTGATGCGGCTGCACCTGGCCGGGTTCGCCTGGGGCGACTGCTCGCTGTCCAACACGCTGTTCCGGCGCGACGCCGGCGCGTACGCCGCCTATCTGGTGGACGCCGAGACCGGCGAGCTGCACCGGCGGCTGAGCCCCGGGCAGCGGGAGTACGACCTCGACCTGGCCCGCGTCAACATCAGCGGCGAGCTGCTCGACCTGGAGGCGTCGGGGGCGCTGCACCCCTCGGTGGACCCGATCGAGTTCGGCACCGAGATCTGCGCCCGCTACCGGGGGCTGTGGCAGGAGCTGACCCGTACCTCGGTCTACCCGGCCGGCAAGTACCACTACATCGAGCGCCGGATCAGACGGCTGAACGACCTCGGCTTCGACGTGGCCGAGATGCAGATCGAGAGCTCCGCCACCGGCGACACGGTCACCTTCGTGCCCAAGGTCGTCGACGCCGGCCACCACCAGCGGCAGTTGCTGCGCCTGACCGGCCTGGACACCGAGGAGAACCAGGCGCGGCGGCTGCTGAACGACCTGGAGAGCTGGATGGCCACCCAGGACGACTACGCTCCCGGCGCCGGGCGTCCGCACGCCGCCCGCCCGGAGGTGCTGGCGCACCGCTGGGTGCGGGAGGTGTTCCGCCCCACCGTGCGGGCGGTGCCGTCCGAGCTGCGCGGCGCCATGGACCCGGCCCAGCTCTACCACGAGCTGCTGGAGCACCGCTGGTACCTGTCCGAGCAGGCGCAGCACGACATCGGCCTGGGTACCGCCGTGCAGGACTACGTCAGCAACGTCCTGCCCGGGGCGCGCGAGGCCCCGGGCACGACGTCCGGGTGAGTCACGGGTGCGGGACGACCGCCACCGGGCAGCCGGCGTGGTGCAGCATCCCGCTCGCGACGGAGCCGATGCGCGCTCCCACCGCCGTCCGGCGTGCCCGGCGTCCCACGACCAGGAGTTGGGCGTTCTCGGCCGCGGCCAGCAGGACCTGGCCCGCGCTGCCCATCTCCACGTGCTCGACGACGGGGACGTCCGGGAAGCGCTCCCGCCACGGCTGAAGCGCCGCGCCCAGCGCCTTGCGCTCGTAGGGCTCCAGGCCGCCGGCCTCGTCGAGCAGCCGGAGCGAGCCGGGGCTGTAGGCGAAGACCGGCGGCAGCGTCCAGGCCCGTACCGCCCGCACCCCGGCGCCGCGCGCGGCGGCGGTCGTGAACGCGAACTCCAGGGCCGCCGCGCTGTCCTCGGGGGCGCCCTGCTGGCCCACGACGACCTCCCGGCCCGCGGCCTCGGCGGCGGGGCGGTCCCCGGCGCGCACCAGGAGGACCGGCCGCTCGGTGCCGGCGATCACCTGCTGTCCCACGGAGCCGACCAGGAACCCGACGAGAACACCCCGTCCGCGCGAGCCGAGCACCAGCGTCTCCGACTCGGCCGCCGCGCCGAGCAGAGCAGGCACGGGATCGTCCTCCAGGGCGTCGGCGGTCACGTCGAGACCCGGGTGGCGCTCGGTGACGGTCCTCGCGGCCTCGGCGACCGACTCGCGCAGCCACGCCTGCTGGGTGTCCCGGTCGCCCACGTCGAAGGCGTCGTGCACCTCGTGGCGCCAGGCCCGCACCACACGCAGCGGCAGCCCGCGGCGCTCGGCCTCCCGTGCCGCCCACGCCAGTGCGGCGAGGCTCTCCTCCGATCCGTCCACCCCTACCGTGATCGGGCGCGTCATGCCGTGTTCCTCCCTGTGTGGTGAGCCGGTTCCCGGTCCAGTCTCCCCCACCGGCCGATCACCGGAGCGGGCGGTGGGTGCGGCCACGAGCGGTGAGGCGGCGAGCAGCCCCGTGCGCGCGGGCCGGTGTCTGTACCGCGCCGGGTGCGCTCGTGGCGACGGCGCGGGCGCCGAGTCGTCAGGCGGGCTGGACGGTGACTGTGCAGAGGCGCTTGGTGGCCCGGGTCAGGGCTACGTACAAGTCCCTTTCCCCACCGGGGCGGGCCGTGATGATTTCCTCGGGGTTCATCACGACGACCCCGTCGAATTCCAGGCCGCGTGCTTCGGACGCCGGCACGATGCGTGCGTGGTGAGCGATGCCCCGGGCCGTCAGCTCGCTCACCCTGGTGTCCGCGCAGATCACTCCCAGAAGCTCGCCCGGGTGCGCGGTGCTCTGGGCGCGGAGTTCCTGAACGGCGGCGGTGACCAACCCGTCCGTAGGTGTGGTCACGGTGCGAGGGCGCTCACCGCTTCGCAGTGACCGTGTGGGTTTCTGGTCCGGAGCGATCCGCGTGAGCAGGTCCCGGACGCTCTCCAGGATCTCCTGTGTGGTGCGGTAGCTGACGGTCAGGTTGTGCAGTTTGAACCGCGGTCCGACGTGGGGGCTCAGTGCTTCCTTCCAGTCGCGTGCTGTCGCGACCGGCCCTGCCTGGGCGAAGTCACCCACCAGCGTCATCGCCCTTGCCGGGCAGCGGCGGACGATCATCCGCCACTGCATGGCGGTCAGTTCCTGCGCCTCGTCGACGACGACGTGCCCGTACGTCCGCTCAAAGGGGCCGTCGACCAGGCTCGCCGCCTCGTCCAGCAACGGCACATCGGCATCGGTCCACGGGTCGTCCGGACCGCGCAGCAGAAGGGACCGCTCCTGCGCGGTCAGGCGGGGCAGGCGCTCGGCGAGAGCGCCGGCGTTCGTCAGGAGCCCCTTCACGAGGTCGCCGGGTACCAGCCGCGGCCACAACACCTCGACCGCCCGGTCGACGCCGGCGTCGTCGAGGAGATCTGCTCGGACGGCGTCCAGGTCCAGCTCGTGGACCGGACCTGGGGCGGCCGCACCTTCGGCACGACGCTGGGCCGCTCCCGTGAACCGGTCGAGGTCCATGCCCGTCATCCTTTCGGCATCGGCGTCGATCTGCTCCAGGAGGTCGCCCATGTCTCGTCGCATCGCGTCGGTGACGGCGTCGACCAAGAGCTCCTTGAACACCTGGCGCGCGGGGTTGTGCCCCGGTGCGGCTGCCACGGCGGCGTCGCGTGCCGTGGCGACTTCCTCGCCGGACAGGTGAACCAGTTCCTGTCCGACCCGCACGGTGAAGTCACCGGCGGGGGCTTGGTGGACGCGCAGCAGGCCGGCCAAGGCGTCGGCGAGGTCGGAGCTGCCCTTGAGGCGCGCCGTGTCGAACGGGTCCACCGTGTCCGTGGACACTCCGGCCAGTTCCCGGCAGGTCGCCAGAACGACGTCGTTCTCTCCGAGCGAGGGAAGGACCTGGGAGATGTAGTCGAGGAACCGGGCGTTCGGGCCCACCACCAGGACACCCTCCTCCGCGGCGCGCGGGAACGCGTACAGGACATAGGCCGCCCGGTGCAGGGCGACCACCGTCTTGCCGGTGCCGGGCCCGCCCTGCACCACGGTCACCCCGCGGTGGGCGGAGCGGACGATCTCGTCCTGCTCGGCCTGCAGCGTCGCGACGGCCGCGTGCATCCTGCCCGTGCGCCGTGCCGACAGAGCCTCGGTCAACGGGCCGTCCCCCACGACGTCCTCGTCGGTCGGCGCGGTCCCGTCCAGCAGTTCGTCGCTCACCGAGATGACCGTGCGCTCCTCGAGGCGCAGGTGCCGGCGCCGCCGCAGGTCCATCGGGTGGACCGGTGTCGCCTCGTAGAAGGGGCGCGCCGCGTTCGCGCGCCAGTCCACGAGCAGAGGCAGGTCATCCTCCTCCGTGTGCAGTCCGATCCGCCCGATGCGCAGGGCCGTGCCGTCCGTCCAGTCGATGCGCCCGAAGACCAGCCCCTTTTCGGCGCCCTCCAGCCGGCCGATTTCCTTGGTCAGACGCTCGGCGGCGATTTCTCTCTCGTATGCCTCACCGGCGCTGTCCGCCGGGGCCTTCAGCACACTCGCTCGGTGTACTCGCGCCTCGGAAATCCGCTCGGTGAGCAACTCATACAAGGAGGACACATAATCCTGCTCCGATTCGACCGCACGCACAGCGGAATCATTCATTTCCGACAACAGGGGGCTCCTTCGATTCGAGCCACACCATACGGTCAGAGTTCCCTCAAGATAAGTCTTGACTTACTTGGTGAAGCCATGTCCCTACGACCGAATTCATGACGGCTGGCCGTATGACGCATCAGGCATTCCGCCGTTCCGTATATCGCTGATTGCTCTGCCCACTGAATGACGACGGGCGCGTCGCGCGTCCAATAAACCCGGGCTTTCCGGGGCCCGCCGGCGCCGGCGCTCCCGGCCCGGCGCAAGGCAGCGAAACGGGACGGGCGCACATACGATGGGCAGGAGCCGGCGCGGTGGCGACGGGGGCGCACCGGGACGCCCATCCCCGAGCACGCGGGGTGACAGCCGCATGACACAGGCCCAGGAGCAGGCGCGGACCGTCATCATGACCGTGGACGACGATCCGGGGGTGTCCCGCGCCGTCGCCCGCGATCTCAGGCGGCGCTACAGCGGTGCGTACCGGATCGTGCGCGCCGAGTCCGGTGAGTCCGCGCTGGACGCGCTGCGCGAGTTGAAGCTTCGGGGCGATCCCGTCGCCGTGATCCTGGCCGACTTCCGCATGCCGCGGATGAACGGCATCGAGTTCCTCGAACGGGCCCTGGACATCCATCCGGGCGCCCGGCGGGTGCTGCTGACCGCGTACGCGGACACCGACGCGGCGATCGACGCGATCAACGTGGTCGACCTCGACCACTACCTCCTCAAGCCCTGGGACCCGCCCGAGGAGAAGCTGTACCCGGTCCTGGACGACCTGCTCCAGGTCTGGCGGAGCAGCGACCACCGGCCGGTGCCGAGCACGAAGGTGGTGGGGCACCGCTGGTCGGCGCGGTCCTCCCAGGTGCGGGAGTTCCTGGCCCGCAACCAGGTGCCGTACCGCTGGTACTCCTCGGACGAACCGGAGGGCGGGAGGCTGCTGGCCGCGGCCGGGCAGGACGGTCAGCGGCTGCCGCTGGTGGTCACCCCGGACGGCACCCCGCTGCTGGAACCGGAGCCGGCCGAGCTGGCGGCCCACGTGGGGCTCGCGACGACACCGGCGGCCGAGTTCTACGACCTGGTGGTGGTCGGCGGCGGCCCGGCCGGGCTCGGCGCGGCCGTCTACGGGGCCTCCGAGGGACTGCGGACGGTGCTCGTGGAGCGTTCGGCGACCGGCGGCCAGGCGGGGCAGAGCTCCCGGATCGAGAACTACCTCGGCTTCCCGGACGGCGTCTCCGGCGCCCAGCTCACCGACCGGGCCCGGCGGCAGGCGACGCGGTTCGGCGCGGAGATCCTGACCGCGCGCGAGGTGACCGGCCTTGAGATCTGCGGGGCGGCGCGGAGCGTGCGCTTCTCCGACGGTTCGGCGGTCTCCGCGCACAGCGTGATCCTGGCGACCGGCGTGTCCTACCGGCAGCTCCCGGCGGCCGGTGTGGAGGAGCTGACCGGCTGCGGGGTGTTCTACGGTTCGGCGCTGACCGAGGCGCCCTCCTGCCAGGGGCAGGACGTCTACATCGTCGGCGGCGCCAACTCCGCTGGGCAGGCGGCGATGTACCTGGCCCGGGGCGCGAAGTCGGTGACCCTGCTGGTGCGCGGGGCGTCGCTCGCGGCGTCGATGTCGTACTACCTGATCCAGCAGATCGACGAGGCCCCCAACATCACGGTCCGCACGGGCACCGTCGTGGACGCCGCGCACGGCTCGGGCCACCTGGAGAAGCTGGCCCTGCGCGACACCGTCACCGGGGAGAGCGAACTCGTCGACGCGCAGTGGATGTTCGTGTTCATCGGGGCGGCGCCGCGGACCGACTGGCTGGACGGCACGGTGCTGCGGGACGGGCGCGGGTTCATCCTGTCCGGGCCCGACCTCACCGCCGACGGGCGGCCGCCACCGGGGTGGGAGCTGGACCGGCCGCCGTACCACCTGGAGACCAACGTGCCCGGCGTGTTCGTCGCCGGTGACGCGCGGGCGGAGTCCGCCAAGCGGGTCGCGTCCGCCGTCGGAGAGGGAGCCATGGCCGTGTTGCTCGTCCACCGTTACCTGGAGCAGTCGTGAGCGGGTCACCGATGCCGTGCAGCGCCGGTGAGATCGGCTCGCTGTTCCTGTTCGAGAAGCTGCGTCCCGAGCAGCTGGGCCGGCTGTGCGCCGAGGGGCGGGTGGAGAGGTACGAGCCAGGCCCGGTGTACACCGAGGGCGAGCCGGCCACCTGCTTCTACGTGATGATCGAGGGGACGGTGGTGCTCTCCCGCCGGGTCGGCGGCGACGACGTGGAGGTCAGCCGGACCTCGCAGCGGGGGGTGTACTCGGGCGCCATGCAGGCGTATCTCGGGGACCGGCTGCGGCAGGTCTACATCAACTCGATGCGGGTCACGGAGCCGACCCGGTTCTTCGTGCTGCCCGCCGACGCGTTCGCGGACATCATGCGGGAATGGTTCCCGATGGCGGTGCACCTGCTGGAGGGGCTGTTCTTCGGGTCGAAGAGCACCCAGGCGGCCGTCGGGCAGCGGGAGCGGCTGCTGGCACTCGGCTCGCTGTCCGCCGGGCTGACCCATGAGCTGAACAACCCCGCGGCGGCGGCCGTACGGGCCACCGCGACGCTGCGGGAACGGGTGGCCAAGATGCGGCGCAAGCTCGCCGTGATCGCCGAAGGGCCTTTCTCCCGGGACCAGTTGACCAACCTCATCGAGATCCAGGAGCGTACGGCCGAACGGGTCGCCAAGGCCCCGGACCTCAGTCCGCTCCAGGCCGCCGACCGCGAGGACGAGCTCACCGACTGGCTGGAGGACCACGGCATCGACCAGGGCCCGCAGCTGGCACCCACCTTCGTGCAGGCGGGGCTCGACGCCGACTGGCTGGACCAGGTCGCGGCGGCCGTCGACGAGGAGATCCTGCCGGGCGCGGTGGGGTGGCTCAACTACACGGTGGAGACGGAACTGCTGATGGACGAGATCGCGGACTCCACCACCCGGGTCTCCCGGCTCGTGGACGCCGCCAAGCAGTACTCTCAGCTGGACCGCGCCCCGTACCAGGTCGCCGACGTGCACGAACTCCTCGACAGCACCCTGCTGATGCTGTCCGGCAAGATCGGGCCGCGGATCGAGGTCGTCAGGGAGTACGACCGTACGCTGCCGCGGATCCCCGCCTATCCGGCCGAACTCAACCAGGTGTGGACCAATCTGATCGACAACGCGGTGTGCGCCATGGACGGCGCGGACGGCGCGGGCACGCTGACCGTGCGGACCGCGCTCCACGACGACCGGCTGCTGATCGAGTTCCGGGACACCGGCCCCGGGGTGCCGCCGGAGATCCGGGACCGCATCTTCGACCCGTTCTTCACCACCAAGCCGGTCGGCCGGGGCACCGGCCTCGGCCTGGACATCTCCTGGCGGATCGTCGTCAACAAGCACCACGGCGCCATCCGCGTGAAATCGGTGCCCGGCGACACCCGGTTCCAGGTGCTGCTGCCGCTGAACGCCGCGGACGGCGACGGACCGGCGGCGGCCGGACCGCCGCCCACCGCCGGGGCACGCCCGACCTCCGAGGAGCCGACATGACCCGTGACACCGGTATCGACCCCCGTGTGCCGCCCAGCGGCACCGGCTGCGCCGAGTGCGACGCGGCCGGCGGCTGGTGGTTCCATCTGCGGCGCTGCGCCCGTTGCGGCCACATCGGCTGCTGCGACGACTCCCCCAGCAAGCACGCCACCGCCCACCACCGGGCCACCGGGCACCCGGTGATCCGCAGCTACGAGCCGGGCGAGGGCTGGTTCTGGAACTACGACACGAACGAGCTCTACGAGTCCGGCCCCGAACTCGCCCCGCCCGAGAGCCACCCGAAGGACCAGCCGACCCCGGGCCCGGCGGGCCGCGTCCCAGCCGACTGGGCGGACACACTGCGCTGAACCACGCGCCATCCCGCATGCCCCGATGCCCCGCCGAAGGCGGGGCATCCGCTGTGCCCTGACGGTACCGGTGGGTGAACCCGGTCCCTTGGCGGACGGTGCTTCCCCCATCCACCCCACTCAGTGATCGGCGGGCGGGCAACTGTGTGTCGGCCGAGGAGACGTGACCGGATGGGAGAGGGTTGTTCTGCCCGGATGTGGCCGCACTCGCACGGTTCGCCGCGCGGACGGAGACGGAAGAGGAATCGGATGGCCTCACGAACGGTGTGCAGCGGCGCGGTACTCGGAGCGCTGGTGCCGGCCCTGCTGGCGGGTCCGGCGCAGGCGGTGCACCACCGGCCCGGCCCGGCGGCGCCGGACGCGCTGCCCGCCCCGGACACGGCGGCACTCGGCACCCTCCTGCGCACGGCGCTGAAGCACGGCGCGCCGGGGGCGATGGCGCGGATCGACGACCACCGCGCCTCCTACGACGACCACGCGACGGTGTACAAGGCCATGGAGGGCGTCGCCGACCGCGGGACCGGGGACTGGATCAGCACGGCTGACCGGTTCCGCATCGGCAGCGTCACCAAGACCTTCTCCGCGGTGGTACTGCTGCAACTGGCCGCCGAGGGCCGGGTGAGACTCGACGACCCGGTCAACCGCTACCTGCCGGGGCTCCTGCCGGACGACCGGATCACGGTGCGGCACGTGCTCAGCCACCGCAGCGGTCTGTACGACTACACGAACGAGTTGTTCGCCGGCACCGTGTCCGGCTTCGAGGCCGTGCGCACCAAGGTCTTCACGTACCGTCAACTGCTCGCCCTGTCCCTGGAGCACCCGCGCACCCAGGCGCCCGGCGCCTCCTACGCCTACTCCAACACCAACTTCGTGGTCGTCGGCCTGCTCATCGAGAAGCTGACCGGCCACCCGGTGCGCACCGCGTACGAGAACCGCGTCATCAAGCCGCTGAAGCTGAGCGACACCTTCTACGTCCATCCCGCCACGACGATCCCCGGCCGGCACGCGCGCGGCTACCTCACCCCCGACGAGGCCGCGTCAGCCCCGGTGGACGCCACCGAGCAGACGATGTCCTGGGCGCAGAGCGCGGGCGCGCTCATCTCCAGCACCCGCGACCTCAACACGTTCTTCTCCGCGCTGCTGGGCGGCCGGCTGCTTCCGCCCGCCCAGTTGGACCAGATGGAGCGGTGGATCCCCGCGGGCACCGGCCAGGCGTACGGGCTCGGGCTGCGCCGCCGGGACCTGTCGTGCGGGGTGTCGGTGTACGGGCACACCGGCGCCGTACAGGGCTACTACACCTACGCGTTCACCAGCAAGGACGGCAGGCGCAGCCTGGCCGCACTCGCCAACACCTCCAACAACGGCGCGGTGCGGCTGACGATGCTGCGTACCCTGGAGTCGGCGTTCTGCGGCAAGCAGGCGAAGGCGCGCGGCGCCGCCCACCTGCCGGGCACGGCGATGGAGAACGACCTCACGCAGTGATCTTGGCGGAACGGCTGCCTCCGGGCCAGGATGCCCGCATGAAGGGTGACCTGTTTTCCAGTGAGTACGTAGTGGGCCCCGCGACCGCGCCCGGCATGACCGTCGAGAACTCCAAGTGCGTCAAGTACACGGTGGACGGCGAGATGTTCGCCCGCCAGGGCTCGATGGTGGCGTACCGCGGCGACCTGCGGTTCGAGCGCAGGGGCCAGGGCGTCGGCGGCATGCTCAAGCGCGCGGTCACCGGGGAGGGGCTGCCGCTGATGACCGTGCGGGGGCAGGGTGAGGCCTGGTTCGCTCAGGAGGCCCTGAACTGCTTCGTCGTCGAGGTCGACCCGGGTGACGAGTTCACCGTCAACGGCCGCAACGTGCTGTGCTTCGACGCGACCCTGTCGTACGAGATCAGGACGGTGAAGGGTTCGGGCATCGCGGGCGGCGGGCTGTTCAACAGCGTGTTCACCGGGCAGGGCCTGCTGGGCCTGGTGTGCGAGGGCAGCCCGCTGGTCATACCGGTCACGCCGCAGCAGCCCGTGTACGTCGACACGGACGCGGTCGTCGGCTGGACCGCCCACCTGAGGACGTCACTGCACCGCTCGCAGTCGTTCGGCTCGATGCTGCGCGGCGGGTCCGGCGAGGCGGTGCAGCTCATGCTGGAGGGTGAGGGCTACGTCGTCGTCCGGCCGAGCGAGGCCACGCCGCACCGGCCCCAGCAGCACTGAGGGAAAGCAGGCCCTCCTCGCGGAACGGATGCGGCGGACCTGTTGACCTGCGCGACCCCGGCAGGTGAGGGTCGGGGCGGCGCGGATCACCAGCCGCGCCGGAAAGGTGGACTGCCTTGATCGGCATCTCGGAGATCGAAACCGCCGCCGAGCGGATCGCCGGACACGTCGTGCGCACCCCGACCGTGCCGAGCCCCGGCCTGTCCGCGCTGCTCGGCGCCCCGGTGACCGCGAAGCTGGAGCTGTTGCAGCGCACGGGCTCCTTCAAGGCGCGCGGCGCCACGGCGCGACTGCTGTCGCTCGACGAGGCGGAGCGTGCCGCGGGCGTCGTCGCGGTCAGCGGTGGCAACCACGGGATCGCGCTCGCCGTGATGGCCGCCGCGCTGCATGTGAAGGCCACCGTCGTGATGCCGCGCTCGGCGCCCGCCCGGTCCGTCGCGATCGCCGAGGCGGCCGGGGCGTCGGTGCGGCTGACCGACGGCATGGACGAGGCGTTCGCCACGGCCGCGCGGCTGCGGGACGAGGGGCTCACCCTGGTCCATCCCTTCGACGACGAAGTGGTGGTCGCCGGGCAGGGCACCGTCGGCCTGGAGCTGGCCGCCGATGCCGGGGAGCTGACCGACGTGCTCGTCAGCATCGGGGGCGGCGGGCTGATCGCGGGCGTCGCCGCGGCGCTGCACGCGCTGCGGCCCGGCGTGCGGATCTGGGGCGTGGAGACCGAGGGAGCCGAGGCCATGTCCGAGGCGCTGGCGTCCGGCGGCCCGGTCCCGGTCGCCCTCTCCTCGATCGTGACGACGCTGAGCGCCCCGACGGTGTCGAGGCTGACGTACGACCATGTCCGCGCCCTCGTGCACGAGGTGCTCGTGGTGCCCGACCGGGAGGCCGTGCGAGGCAGCCTCGACCTCGCCGAGCACGCCAAGGTCTGGGCCGAGCCCGCCGCGGGCTCCCTGCTGCCGGCCGCCCGGCGGGTACGGGAGCGGATGGGCCCGGACGTCCAGCTCGGCCTGGTGGTGTGCGGGGGCAACGCGGCGGTCGCCGACGTCATGTCCTGGGCGGACCGGTTCGGACTGCGCTGACCAGCGCCGGCGGTCCGGCCGTCGCCGCACGGGGAGATTGCTCCGAACGGCCGGGCATCTCGCGCGGATCAGGGGTACCAGAGGGGTCTACGTCCCGCAGTCGTCCTCGGAGGGCCGAATTCGTGAACGCCATGGTGCGCAAGAGTCTGGTGGTGCAGTTGCAGGCGCACGGCATGGAACGCTTCCCCGTGCTGGCGCACCTGGATTACGAAGCCGACGACCCGTTCGCCGTCACGATCGTCTTCGCGCACGACGGGCGGGTGCTGGCCCGGTGGAAGGTGGACCGGGGCATGCTCGACGAGGGGCTGAGAGAGCCGGTCGGCGTCGGCGACGTCCGCTTCCGCCCCGTCTCCGACGGCCTGTCGGAGGAACTGCGCATGGAGTTCTTCGGCGACGCCCACGCCGACGGAGGGCGGCAGCACGCGACGGTGTTCGTGTGGGCCGCCGCCGTCGGGGCGTTCCTGAGGGAGACCTACGCCTTGGTGACGCCGGGCGAGGAGGACGCCGGTGTCGACGACTTCCTCGCGGAGGTGCTCACCGGAAGCTGAGCGAGGCCGCCGTCGCCGCCGCCGCACCGGATGATGCGGCGACGCCGGGTCCGCTCCGGCTCCCGGCGGCCGGGGCCGGCCCGAACGCCGGGCCGGCGCCTGTGTCCCGCGGATTCCCGCGGCCGCCCGCTGCTACCAGCGGGCTTCCACCTGGTCCTTGATCCGCCGCTCGTAGAGGTCCCGGATCGCCGCGAGCGTCTCCTCGCCCAGCGGGGGCAGCTTCGCGGCGGCGGCGTTGGCACGGGCCTGCTCCGGCGAGCGGGCTCCCGGGATGACCGTGGTGACGCCGGGCTGCTGGATGATCCAGCGCAGCGCGAGCTGGGCCGGGGTCCAGCCCTCGGGGGCGAGCGCGGCGAACTCGGCCGCGGCCTCCACGCCCGTCGCGAAGTCGACGCCGGAGAAGGTCTCGCCCTGGTCGAAGGCCTCGCCGTGCCGGTTGTAGGTGCGGTGGTCGTCGGCGGCGAAGACGGTGTCCTTGGTGTACTTGCCCGACAGCAGCCCGGAGGCGAGCGGGACCCGGGCGATGATGCCGACGCCCGCCTCCCGCGCCGCGGGCAGCACCTCGCGCAGCGGCTTCATGCGGAACGGGTTGAGGATGATCTGCACACTGGCCACGTTCGGCCGGGCGATCGCCGTCAGCGCCTCGGCGCAGGTCTCCACGCTGACGCCGTAGGCGGCGATCCGCTCCTCCTCCACCAGGGTGTCCAGCGCGTCGAACACCGCGTCGCTGGAGTACACGGAGGTGGGCGGGCAGTGCAGCTGCACCAGGTCGATGCGGTCGATGCCCAGGTTGCGCCGGGAACGGTCGTTCCAGGCGCGGAAGTTGTCCAGGACGTAGTTCTCCGGGATCTGCTCGACGCGCCGGCCCATCTTGGTGGCGACCAACGCGTGGTGGTCCGGCCGGCTGCCGAGGAAGGTGGCGATGGCCGACTCGCTTCGCCCGTCGCCGTAGACATCGGCGGTGTCGAGGAAGGTCACCCCCGACTCGGCGGCCGCCTCCAGGACGGAGAGGGCTTCCTTGTCGTCCACGTCGCCCCAGTCGGCGCCCAGTTGCCAGGTGCCGAGCCCGACGACCGACGCGTGCTGGTGCGACCTGCCGAATTCACGTTCGTCCATGACGACAGTCTGTCATCAGGCGTCCACCCGCGCGGAGCGGGCCGCTCCGGGGCCGGTGCCCCGTGTGCGCGGCCGGCGCGGCTACCCGGCGGCCGCCGCGCGGCACTCCGGGTGGCCCCAGCCCTGGTCGTTGCGCGCGATGGACTCGCCGGCCGCGTAGGGGCGGCCGCACACGCAGCGGCCGGGGAACTTCGCCTTGATCGTGCGGGACGACGAGTCGCCGGTGCGCGGCCGTGCCGTCTTGGTCCCGTTCGTGCGACGGCGCGGGGCGGCGGACACGGGGGCGGAGGGCGGCGGCTCCGGCGAGCCGAGGGCGCTGCCCGCGGACTGCTGCGCGCTCGCCGCCTGGCTGGCCGCCCGGTCCGCGAAGTCGTTGAGCGGGTCGCCGTCGACCTGGTGGGCGGGCACATAGCGGAAGTCGACCGAGCGGCCCTGGAGCAGCTCGTCGATCCGCACGACCAGCTCCTGGTTGGCGACCGGCTTGCCCGCGGCCGTCTTCCAGCCGTTGCGCTTCCAGCCGGGCAGCCAGGTGGTCACGGCCTTCATCGCGTACTGCGAGTCCATCCGCACCTCGAGCGGCACGTCCGGGTCGGTCGCAGTCAGCAGCCGCTCCAGCGCGGTGAGTTCGGCGATGTTGTTGGTGGCGGTGCCGAGCGCTCCCGCCTCCCAGCGGACCGGGCTGACGGCGTCGTCCGAGACGACCCACGCCCAGCCCGCCGGACCCGGATTTCCCTTCGACGCCCCGTCGCAGGCGGCCACCACACGTTCACGCATGGGCTCGATCATGCCACGGCCGGACGCGCCCTCCGGACCGTCGTCTAGGACACGTCCGCGGCCTGCGGCCTCTCCCCCTGGGTCGTGGTGATGTCGATCACCGAGAAGTTCGCACCCTGCGGGTCGGTGAGTGCCGCGAGCCGGCCGAAGGGGCTGTCGTGCGGGCCGAACCGCAGCACACCGCCCCGGCGGGTCGCGGTGGCGACCGCGTCGTCGCAGTCCGCGACGGTGAAGTAGACGTTGATGTACGACGGCACCTCGGGCGGGAAGTCCTCCGACATCCTCATGCGGCCGAGGACCGGATCGCCGCCCACGTCGAACACGCGGAAGTCGATCGCCTCGTCCTGGAGCTGCTTGGCGGTGTAGCCGAAGACGTCGCAGAGGAAGGAGTCCGCCTTCGCGGGCTCGCGGGTGAACAGCTCCGCCCAGCAGTAGGCGCCCGGCACCGCGACCGCCTCGAAGCCCTCGTGGATACCGCCCTGCCACACACCGAACACGGCGCCGCTGGGCTCCCGGGCAAGGCACATGGTGCCGAAGTCCCCGACCTGCATGGGCTCCATCAGCACCTCACCGCCGTGTTCGCGGATCCTGCCGGCGGTGGCGGCGGCGTCCGGCGAGGCGAGATACAGGCACCACTGCGACTGCCCCTCCTGTCCGGGCATGGGCGGTACGACGGCGGCCACCGCCTTTCCGTCCGCGTAGGCCTGGGTGTAGTTGCCGTACTGCGACGAGGACTCCCCGAAGGTCCAGCCGAGGACGTCGCCGTAGAAGCTCTTGGCCTCCTCGACGTCGCTGAACATCGCATCCGCCCAGCAGGGGGTTCCCTCGGGTCGTACCGCCATGACCGCCGCCCACTTCCGTTCGGTGACTCGTTCCGTCCTCACGCTAGTGACTCCCGGGTGCGGTCGCGCGCCGAGCGGGCCCGCCTGTCCCACACTGGGACGGACGGCGAGGAACCGGGTGGTCACGGCGGACGGGACGCGAGATGACGGACGGCACGATGCGGGCGTGGACGGTGACCGGCCCCCGGCCCGTGGAGGAGGGGCCGCTGCGGCTGACGGTGAAGCCGGTCCCCGAGCCGGGGGACGACGAGCTGCTGGTGCACGTACGCGCGTGCGGGGTGTGCCGCACCGATCTGCACGTCACCGAGGGTGATCTGCCCGTGCACCGGACCGGGGTCACGCCCGGTCACGAGGTCGTGGGCGTGGTCGCGGGCCGGGGGCGCGCGGTGAACGGCTTCGCGCCCGGCGACCGGGTGGGCGTGGCCTGGCTGCGCCGCACCGACGGCACCTGCGCGTACTGTCTGCGCGGCGCGGAGAACCTGTGCCCGGCCTCGCGGTACACCGGCTGGGACGCCGACGGCGGTTACGCCGAGTACACGACCGTCCCGGCCGCCTTCGCCTACCGGCTGCCCGGCGAGGTCGACGACGTGGCGCTCGCGCCACTGCTGTGCGCGGGGATCATCGGCTTCCGGGCGCTGCGCCGGGCCGCGCTGCCGCCCGGCGGACGCCTCGGCCTGTACGGATTCGGCGGCAGCGCCCATCTGTGCGCGCAGGTGGCACTCGCGGAGGGCGCCAGGGTGCACGTCATGACCCGCGGGGAAGCCGCGCGGCGACTCGCGCTGGAGCTGGGCGCGGCCTCGGCCCAGGACGCGTACGCGGTCCCGCCCGAGCCGCTGGACAGCGCGATCCTATTCGCCCCCGTGGGCGACCTGGTCCCCGTGGCGCTGCGGGCCCTCGACCGGGGCGGCGTGCTGTCCGTGGCCGGCATCCACCTGAGCGACACACCGCCGCTGCGCTACGAGCGCGAGCTGTTCTACGAGAAGGAACTGCGCAGCGTCACCTCGAACACACGCGAGGACGGCCGGGACTTCCTCGCCCTGGCCGCCCGGCACGGGGTGCGCGCCACCACGCACACGTATCCGCTCTCGCGGGCCCCGCAGGCGCTGGAGGACCTCAAGGCGGGCCGCTTCGACGGGGCCGCGGTGCTGGTGAACGACCTGCCCTGACCGGGGCGCGCTCCCTCGCCCCGGCGCGGTGACCGGTGGGTCCGGTCCACTCCCCGGACGGGTGGACCGCCCCCCTCACCCGCCGTCACTCGCCCGCGTACGCCCTTTCCAGGGCGGCGATGTCGAGCTTGCCCATGGCGAGCATCGCCCGCGTGGTGCGGGCCGCCTTCTCGGCGTCGGGGTCGCCGATCATGTCGATGAGCCGTTCCGGGACCACCTGCCAGGAGACGCCGTACTTGTCCTTGAGCCAGCCGCAGGGGCAGGGCTCGCCGCCGTCCTCGGTGAGCCTGGTCCAGTAGTGGTCGATCTCCTCCTGGTCCTCGCAGTGGATCTGGAAGGAGATCGACTCGTTGAACGTGAACTGCGGACCGCCGTTGAGCGCGACGAACTTCTGGCAGTTCGCCACGAAGTCGACCGCGATCACGGATCCGGCCGGGCCGGGTCCGGCCTCGGTGTAGCGGCCGATCCGCCCGATGCCGGAGTTCCTGAAGACCGAGACGTAGTAGTGGGCGGCCTCCTCGGCCTGGCCGGGGCGTCGAACCAGAGACAGGTGTTGACGTCCTCCCCTCCCTGAAGGAAGGGGATTCCTGGCTCAGGCTGCCTCCGGGAGCAGCGCTCCCGGAGGTCTTACGCCCTCAGCACCAGCCGGGATGAGACCAGCCCGGACCAGCATCACGCGCGCGGAGTTCTTGTCCCTGGGGGACACAACTCCGCACGCGGTGCAGGTGTGGGTACGTTCCGAAAGAGGAAGTGCGTGCTTGGTTCTCGCTCCACACGACGCACAGTCCATCGTGGTGTGCGCAGGGTGCACGAGTCGGATGTCCCGCCCGTGCTTGCGGCCCATCTCGACCAGGGCCGCCTTGGTGGCGCCGATCGCGGCGTCCGCCGCCTTGCGAGCCATCGACGTCCGGGCGAGGAACTTCGGCCGGAAGTCCTCAACGGCGACGGCGTCGTGGTCGCGGACGACACGCTTGGCCCACTTGCGGCCGGCGTCCTGCCGCTGCCGCGCGACCTTCTTGTACACCTTCGCAGCCTGCCGTTGCGCTTCGCGGTAGCCCTTGGACGCTGCCTGCCCCTTGGCGGGGCGGCGGCGGGCCATCATCCGCTGGTACCGGGCGAGACGTTGCCCGGCCCGCTTGCCGTGCTCAGCGTGCGGGAGATCGTGCGCGTCCGATGTGGTGGTCGCGGTCTCCTTCACACCCCAGTCGACACCGAGGACCGCGCCCGTGGCGGGGAGCGGCTGCGCCTCGGCGGCGACGACGAAGGACGCGTACCAGTGGCCGAGACTGTCTCGGTACACCCGTACCGACGACGGGACCGACGGCAGGTCGCGGGACCACACCACGGTCAGGCCGATGCCGCCCGCCAGGTGCAGGCGCCTGCCCTTCAGGCGGAAGCCACGCTTGGTGTAGTTCAGCGTGGGCAGCGCGTCACGCTTCCGCTTGATCCTCGGCATTCCGGCACGCCGCCGCATGGGCAGCCGGTCCTTGATGTCCTTCAGGGCCCTGACGCGGGGACTTGCCGAAGTCCCGGATGATCTGCTGTTGCGGCACCGACGATCCCTCCCGCAGCCACGCCATGGCGGCGCGGGCCTCGGTCAGCATCTTGTCGAGCTGCGCCGGACCACACGTCAGTTTGCTGTCGGGGTGCGCCGTGTCATCGGCGGGTTCGAAAAAAACCATGGGGCGCTTCACCGGCCCGGAATTAGCATCGCGGGCATGACGACGTCACCCCCCACCGACGGCATCCGGCCCTTCCGGCTCAGCGTCCCGCAGAGCGATCTCGACGATCTGCACGACCGGCTCGACCGCACCCGCTGGCCGGGCGAGCTGCCCGGCGCGGGCTGGGACCACGGCGTCCCCGTCGACTACCTGCGCGAGCTCGTGCGGTACTGGCGGCACGACTACGACTGGCGAGCGGCCGAGGCGCTGCTGAACCGGTGGCCGCAGTTCACGACCACGATCGACGGGGCGAACGTGCACTTCGCCCACGTCCGCTCGCCGGAGCCGGACGCCACCGCGCTGGTCGTCACGCACGGCTGGCCGGGCTCGATCGTCGAGTTCCTCGACATCGTGGGCCCGCTCACCGATCCGGCCGCCCACGGCGGCGACCCGGCCGACGCCTTCCACCTCGTCCTGCCGACCATCCCGGGCTTCGGGCTGTCCGGGCCCACCACCGAACGCGGCTGGGAGGCGGGCCGGGTCGCCGACGCGTGGGCCGGGCTGATGCGGCGGCTCGGCTACGAGCGGTTCGGCGCGCAGGGCGGCGACTGGGGCGCGGCGATCTCCCGCGAGCTGGGCCGCGCCCACCCCGGCCGGGTGATCGGCGTCCACCTGAATCTGCTGCCGGGCGCGCAGCAGACCACCGAGCCGACCGGGGAGGAACTGGCCGGGCTCGGCGCCGAGGAGCGGGAGCGGACGCTCACGTCGTGGCGGCGCTGGGACGCCTGGCAGCGGGAGGGCGCGGGCTACGCGGCGCTGAACGCCAGCCGCCCGCAGACCCTGGCGTACGCGCTCACCGACTCGCCGGTCGGCCAGCTCGCCTGGATCGTCGAGAAGTTCCGTGAGTGGACGGACTGCGACGACCTGCCCGAGGAGGCCGTCGACCGGGACCGGATGCTCACCGACGTGATGCTGTACTGGCTGACCGGGACGGCCGGTTCGTCCGCGCGGATCTACTACGAGCGGACGCACGCCTCCGGCCGCCCCGCCGCGCCCGCGGAGCCGTCGACCGCCCCGACCGCGCTCGCCGTCTTCCCCGCCGAGCTGCAACTCCCGCTGCGGCACAGGGCGGAGCGCACCGAGAACATCGTGCGCTGGACGCAGTTCGACCGGGGCGGCCACTTCGCGGCGATGGAGGAGCCGGACCTGCTGGTCACGGACGTACGGGCGTTCTTCCGGCAGCTCCGCGAGAAGGGCTGACCGGGCCGCTCCGCCCGTGGCGAATCTGCCACGGGCAGAGAAAACGTACGCGGCGGTGGCACCGGGCCGACAGTGGGGTCGACGGCATCCGTGCCACGACAAGGAGACCCGATGACGCCACCGACCGCACTGCTCCCGTCCGGCGCGCTCGCGCCGCGCGCCGAGGAGAACGACACCACGCCCAGCCGGTTCGACGACCATCTCGCGGCCGGGCTGCTCGCCCAGCGGATCGTGTTCCTGGGCACCCAGGTCGACGAGGTGTCGGCCAACCGGGTGTGCGCCCAACTGCTGCTGTTGTCGGCGGAGGACCCGCGCACCGACATCGCCCTGTACATCAACAGCCCCGGCGGATCCGTCACCGCGGGGCTCGCCATCTACGACACGATGCGGCTCATCCCGAACGACGTGTCGACACTGGCGATGGGATTCGCCGCCAGCATGGGCCAGTTCCTGCTCGCGGTGGGCACGCACGGCAAGCGGTTCGCGCTGCCGAACGCGCGGATCATGATGCACCAGCCGTCGGCGGGCATCGGCGGCACCACCGCGGACATCGAGATCCAGGCGGAGAACCTGGAGCACACCAAGCGCACCATCGAGCGGCTCACCGCCGAGCACACCGGGCAGAGCGAGGAGACGATCCGGCGGGACGGCGACCGGGACCGCTGGTTCACCGCCGAACAGGCCAGGGAGTACGGGATGGTGGACCGGGTGGTGGAGTCGGTCGCCGGCATCCGCCCGGCCGACTCGCGCCGTCGGATGGGGCTCTGACATGGGGTCGTACACGGTTCCGTACGTCGTCGAGCGCACCGCGCAGGGTGAGCGGTCCTACGACGTGTTCAGCAGGCTGCTGAACGAACGCATCGTCTTCCTCGGCACCGAGATCGACGACGGTGTGGCGGGCGTCGTCATCGCCCAGCTGCTCCACCTGGAGTCGGCGGCCCCGGACCAGGAGATCGCGATCTACCTCAACTCGCCCGGTGGCTCGTTCACTTCGCTGATGGCGATCTACGACACGATGACGTTCGTACAGGCGCCGATCTCCACGTTCTGCGTGGGGCAGGCGGCCTCGACGGCGGCGGTGCTGCTGGCGGGCGGCGACCCCGGGCGGCGGTTCGTGCTGGAGCACGCCCGGGTGCTGCTGGGGCAGCCGGCCACCGGCGGGCAGCAGGGCACGGTCTCCGATCTGGCCCTCCGGGCCAGGGAGATGAGCCGGATCCGCTCCCAGGTCGAGGAGGTGCTGTCCCGGCACACCGGCCACGACCCGGCGACACTGCGCGCGGACATGGACCGCGACAAGGTGTTCACCGCCGAGGAGGCGGTGGCGTACGGGCTGGCCGACGAGGTGCTGAGCCGGCGCCTCGCACAGGTCTGACACACACGGGCCGGCGCCTCGCACCGGGCCGACGCACGCGGGCCGGCGCTTCTCGCGGCTCCGAGGCGCCGGCCCGGTGCGGATGTCAGGCGGCCAGGCACAGTCCGCCGTGGCGGGGGACGGAGGTGCCGCGGCCGCGGACGGCGCCGCGCGCCGCGGTGCGCACCAGCTCGTCCTGGACGAGGGAGAGCAGGTCGCCGAGGCCGATGCCGAGCGCCTGCGCCGCGGCCGCGAGGATCTCCGAGGAGGCCTCCTTGCGGCCGCGTTCGACCTCCGACAGATACGGCATCGAGATCCGCGCCGCGTCGGCGACGTCCTGGAGCGTGCGCTCCTGCGCCTGCCGTTCACGGCGCAGGACGTCGCCGACGAGATCGCGCCAGAGGGGTTCCCTGGGCGCGGCCGCCAGGGTGCGGCCCTGGGCGGGACGTTCGGGTGCCGGGCGGGTCGGCGCCGGGCGCGCGGCCGGCGGGCGCAGAGGGATGACGGGGGCTCGGTTCGGCGCTCGTTCGCTCATTCCCCCAGCCTAGAAGTCCCGGACTCGGGCGTAAGGGAGGGCGGTTGCGCCCTGGGTGAATCCGCGGCCGGGTCCTCCCGCCCCTCAGCCGCGTCCGCCCTTCCCGCACCGGCGAATTCGCGCCGCCCCGGCGCACGAAGGGCATGCCCTCGGTGACTGCGGGTATCCGCAGCTCCAACGGCCGGGCAGGCAAGGAGCGGAGCGCGACCCCCCGGGGGCGGCGGCGGGCATACATCCCGGCGGCCCGGGTACCCGGGGGTCGCACAACCGCTCGGTGCCGGAGCGCCGGAGCAGAAGTACGCAGGCCGACGAGGCAGAGGGCGAACCGTGACTTACGTGGGAGAGGCGATGGACACCACCGTGATCCGGTCCGGGGCAGCGGTCGGGAAGACGCGGAAGGCCGAAACGGGCGGCGGGTCGCTGCCGGGGGTGGAGAACCCGCGGTCGGTCGCTCCGCGTGACGCGCGCGAGCTGTCCCGCCACTTCTTCCGGCGTCTGACCGAACTCGACGAGGGCACGCGCGAGTACCAGTACGCCCGCAACACGCTCATCGAGATGAACATGTCGCTGGTGCGGTTCGCGGCCGGGCGGTTCCGCAACCGCGGCGACGACATGGAGGACATCGTCCAGACCGGGATGATCGGCCTGATCAAGGCGATCGACCGGTTCGAGCTGGCGCGCGAGGTGGAGTTCACCTCGTTCGCCCTGCCCTACATCGTGGGCGAGATCAAGCGGTTCTTCCGGGACACCACCTGGGCGGTGCACGTGCCGCGGCGGCTCCAGGAGCTGCGGGTCGAACTGGCCCGGGCCCGCGAGGAGCTGTCCAGCCGCCTGGACCGGGACCCGACCCTGGGCGAACTCGCCACGCTCATGAACATCTCCGAGGACCAGGTGGTGGAGGCCCAGATCGCCTCGAACGGCTACAACTCCGCGTCGCTGGACGCCGCCCTCACCGGTGAGGGAGCGGAGGACGGCGAGGCGGTGCTCGCCGACTTCATCGGCGTGGAGGAGGACGGGATCAGGCTGGTCGAGGACTTCCACGCCCTCGCGCCGCTGGTGGCCGGGCTCAGTGAACGCGACCGGCAGATCATCCATCTGCGGTTCGTGGAGGAGGCCACCCAGGCGGAGATCGGTGAACGGCTCGGCTGCTCGCAGATGCACGTCTCCCGGCTGATCAAGCGGATCATCACCCAGCTCCGCCAGGGCATGCTCGGCGAACTGGGCTGCGCCTAGGGTCTGTCACTCCGTCCGCGCGCTTGTCACTCGCCGCCGAGTTCGACGAGCGCGCGGACGCGCTTGCCCACCGGGACGCGTTCCACGGTCACCTCGAGCGCCAGCGCGTGAACGATCTCCAGGCCGTGCCGGCCCACCCGCCGTGGATCCCGGGGGAAGCGCCGGGGCAGTACGGCGCTGCTGTCGTACACGCACACGTTCACCGTGCTGTCCGTGCCCTCCAGCTCCAGGATGTACGGCCCGTCGCTGTGCCGGTCGGCGTTGGTGACCAGTTCACTGACCACCAGCAGGAGCGCGTCGCCGCAGCGGCGGCCGATCTCGGCGCACCACTCGTTCCTGAGTTGGTCCAGGAAGTGCGCGGCGAAGGACCGCGCCTCGGCGATGCAACCCGGTTCGCCGGTGTAGTGCGTCGCCCGCCGGAGCGGTTCCACGGGAACGTCGAAACCAGTCGTTATCACTGCCCCGTCCAGATGGTCGGTCATGCGTGTCTCTCTCGGAAGTCGGCCAGGCCGGACACTGCTGCACCTGTGCTGTTACCCCGAGCCGCGCCCGGCAGTCCCACCCGTCGGCGGACGCGGACGGACCCTCCGGCAGGCGCGGCGCCGCGGCCCTGCATAACGTGGCGGTGTGAGCCCCGCGAGCCCTCCGGTCCCGCCGAGCCTCCCGGTCCCGCCGAGTCCCCCGGCACCGCCGACGGCCCGGCATGGCTGGGCACAGGCCCTGGCCACAGTACTGGCCGGGGTGGCGGGCATGGGCGTGATGGCCGCACTCGGGCTGTGGGCGGCCGGTGCGGCGCGTCTTCCCGGCAACGCCTTTCCCCGGGTGGTCGCGGCGACCGTGGTGACGGCCGTCGGCGGCAGCGTCGACCTGTCCGGCGACGCGGGCCCCCTCGCCCGGACCCACGCGGGCATCAAGGTGATGCCGCTGTCGGTCACGCTGGTCGGCACGCTCGTCGTGGCCGCCTGCTTTCTGCGGCCGCTGCGGCACCGCGCGGTGGCCGGGGCGCGCGAACTGGCCGGGTGGGCCGCCCGGATCGCCGCCCTGTGGCTGCTCGTGCTGATCGGTCTGGCGCTGGTTGCCCGGCAGACCTTCGCCGTCGACCTCGGCAACGGGGTGCTCGGCGCCATCGGCGGGCTGTTCGGCGCCGCGCCGGAGGTCGGCTTCGCCGCGCGGGTGCCGCTCACCGTGCTCTTCGGGCTGCTGTGGCTGGCGGGCGTCCTGTTGCTGGCCCTCCTGGTGGCGCCCGGGGCACCGTTGCCCGCGCGGTTGCTGCGATGGCGGGAGCCGGTGCGGCCGGCGGCGTACGCCATGGTGGTCCTGCTGCTCGCGTGCGTGGTCGTGGGCCTCGTCGTCGCGCTGGTGACGGCGGCCACCCGCGGGCGCCCGGCGGACCACTTCGCCGTGATCCTGCTCGGGCTGCCGAACGTGGTCTGGCCGATGTTCACCATCGGCCTTGGAGCCACCTGGAACGGCCGGGTGGACGGCCCGTTCGGGCTGCCGATGCCGCGTCTGCTCGACGAGGTGCTGCGCACCCCGGACGTCTCCACGCTCAACCTCGGCACGCTCGCCGAGCACGACGGCCGGGTGTGGTGGCTGGTGGTCGTGGACGCGGTGCTGCTGCTGGGCGCCGCGTTCCTGATGGCGGCGCGTTCCCCGGCCGGGACGCCGGCCTGGCGGCACGCCGTCCGCATGGCCGTCGCCCTGCTGCTGACGGTCCTGGCGGTCTGTGCCGTCGGCCGGATCTCCGCGCACTACGGTCTGTCGCTCCTCGGCATCGGAGACGTGGGCGGCGGCCTCTCCGGAGAGGTGCTGCTGCGTCCCCGGTTCTGGGGGGCGCTGGGCCTCGCCGTCCTGTGGGGTCTGGTCACGGGCTTCCTGGGTGCTCTGGCGGCGTCCCGGTCACGGCACCGGGCGGTCAGGCCATGGGCATGACGAGCGCGGGCAGGGTCCGGTGCATGCGCAGGGCGTCCACCGACTCGGCGAGCAGCTCGTACTCCGTGGTCTCGTCGCCTATGGCGATCCGCACCAGCCTTCCCTCGGTCAACTCGTCGGCCACGATCTCCTGTTGGGCCACGTCGGCGCACCAGGCGCGCAGGATGGCGGGGACGTCGGGCACGGAGTCCGGCACCGGGACCAGCGCGCCGGACGGGACATGGGGGGTGTCGGGTCCGGGGTCGAGCCTCTCGGCGATCCAGGAGGCGCGGTCGCGCAGCCACCACAGGGCCAGGGCCAGGGTGGGCGCCCGGTAGGTGCCGAGCGGTACGCCGATGCGGCGGCCGCCGCACACACCGTACGCGGTGACATGGCACAGGAATTCGTCGTGCACTGCTCCTCCCCCGTGGCCTCGCCGCCCGGTCGGCCCCGGTCCGTGCGGCTTTTATGCGGTGAAGTGCCCCTGAATTCGAGTATGTTCACTGCTGAACCACTGTCACCACGACTTTCCGGCCAGTCTCCGGGCATATTCCTCACGCCAGGTGGCCGAAACGCGACGGTCCGTGATCGCGCGGCATGACCCGCGAGGTAATCGACCCCGGCGGCACCCGCGCGGCAGGGTGGTCCCATCGGGTCGCCGAGCACCGGGACCCGGGCTCCGACCAGCGTTTACGACCTCGATGGAGGCTGATTCAGCATGTCCGCGCAGACCGACCGGTACACGATCGCCGTCACCCGCTGCTTCGAGGCCTGGAACGCCCCGGACGCCCAGGCCCGGGCGAAGGCGGTGGCCGACGCCTGGAGCCCCGACGGCACCTACACCGACCCTCCCCCAAGCTCTTCGAGCAGGGGGGACCCCCAGCCAACGCCGGCGGCCACGAGGAGATCACCGCCGTCATCAGTGCCGCGCGCGAGCAGTTCCCCGGGTTCGCCTTCCGCCTCACCGGCACCGTCGACGGCCACCACGACACGGCGCGCTTCTCCTGGGAACTCGTGAACGAGACCGGGGGTACCGCCCCGGTCGCCGGCTCCGACGTGATCACCCTGGACGACGAGGGCAGGATCCGGGCAGTCCTCGGCTTCCTCGACCGGGTGCCGGCGGCGGCCTGAGACGCCGTCCCACCGGAGCAGGACCCATCCCGTCGCGGCAGAGGTCCGGCCCCGGCGGGGAGTCCGCCGGGGCCGGTGCGGGCGCGCGGCCGGCTCGGGCCACGGGCCGGCCACGCAGTGCTACGGCGCGATGGCCGCGTCGATGCGGGCCAGCTCCTCCGCGTCGAAGTCCAGGGAACGCGTCGCGGCGACGCTGTCCTCCAGTTGCCGCGGGCTGCTCGCGCCGACCAGGGCCGAGGTGACCCGTCCGCCGCGCAGCACCCAGGCCAGCGCCATCTGCGCCAGGGACTGCCCACGGGACTTGGCGATCTCGTCCAGCGCGCGCAGCCTGCCCACCAGTTCGCCGGTCACCGCGGCGGAGTCGAGGAACGGGCTGTCGCCCGCCGCCCGGGAGTCCTCGGGGATGCCGTCCAGATAACGGGCGGTGAGCAGGCCCTGCTCCAGCGGGGAGTAGGCGATGGAGCCGACCTGGAGCTCGTCCAGGGCGTCCAGGAGGCCCTCCTCCTCGGGGCGCCGGTCGAGCATCGAGTAGCGGGGCTGGTGGATCAGCAGCGGGGTGCCCAGTTCGCCCAGGATCCGGGCGGCCTCGCGGGTCTGCTCGGCGGAGTAGTTGGAGACGCCGACGTAGAGCGCCTTGCCCTGCTGGACCGCCGAGTGCAGGGCACCCATGGTCTCCTCCAGCGGGGTGTCCGGGTCGGGACGGTGCGAGTAGAAGACGTCGACGTAGTCGAGGCCCATGCGCTTCAGGCTCTGGTCCAGCGAGGACAGCAGGTACTTGCGGGAGCCCCATTCGCCGTACGGGCCGGGCCACATCAGGTAGCCCGCCTTGGTGGAGATGACCAACTCGTCGCGGTACGGCCCGAAGTCGGCCCGGAGTGCGTCGCCGAGGGCGGACTCGGCGGCGCCGGGCGGCGGGCCGTAGTTGTTGGCCAGGTCGAAGTGGGTGACGCCGAGATCGAAGGCGCGGCGCAGGATCGCGCGCTGGGTGTCGACCGGGCGGTCCGGGCCGAAGTTGTGCCACAGGCCGAGCGACAGCGCGGGGAGCTTCAGGCCACTGCGTCCGGTGCGCCGGTAGGGCATGTCCGCGTAGCGGTCGGGGTGGGCGGTGAACAACGCGACTCCATCGGGGTTGGCACGAAGGTGAACGGTTCCGGCGGAACCAGTGTCCCCAACTCTCGCGCGCCCCGGCGGCAGCAGTCCAACAGGAGAATCCGATGGGATTCAACGACTACGCTGCTCAATCATGGAACTGCGTCATCTCCAGCACTTCGTCGCCGTCGCCGAGGACCGGCACTTCACCCGGGCGGCGGAGCGCCTGATGGTCTCCCAGTCGGGGCTCTCGGCGTCGATCCGCGCGCTGGAGCGTGAGTTGCAGACCTCCCTGTTCGTGCGCACCACGCGCCGGGTGACGCTCACGGAGGCCGGGCGCGCGCTGCTCGGCGAGGCGCAGCGGATCCTGGCGCAGGTGCGGGCGGCGCACGAGGCGGTGGCGGCGGTGCAGGGCGTGCTGCGCGGCACGCTCTCGCTCGGCACCGAGCAGTGCATCGCCGGGGTGCATGTGGCCGGGCTGCTCGCGGCGTTCCGGCGGCGGCACCCGGACGTGGAGATCCGGCTGCGGCAGACGGGTTCGGGCGCGCTGGCGGAGGAGGTCGCGGCCGGCCGGCTCGACCTGGCGTTCGCCTACCGGACCCGCGCGGACACCGACCAGCTGCGCTCGGTGTCCCTGGCCGGCGAGCCGATGACCGTGCTGTGCCACCCGGGCCACCGGCTCGCCTCCGCCCAGGCCGTCCTGACACCGCGGGACCTGGACGGCGAGGTCTTCGTCGACTTCCATCCGGACTGGGGGCCGCGCCGGACCACCGACGCGGCCTTCGCCGCCGCGGGTGTCCGGCGCACGGTGGCCCTGGAGGTCAACGACGTGCACAGCCTGCTCGACCTGGTCGACGAGAACCTGGGCATCGCCGTCGTCCCGCGCCACTTCCGGCACAAGCGGCCTTCGCTCACCGCGCTGCCGCTCAAGGGCGCCACGGAGACGGAGTACGAGACCGTCGCCCTGCTGCCGCCCGAACAGGCCACCAGTCCGGCTGCCCGCGCCCTGATCACCCTGCTCGGACCGGGAGAGCCGGGCACGGCCTGACGCGGGCCGGATTCCGGACGCGGGACGGCCGGCGATGCGCCAAGGTGGACGTATGCATGCGAAGGACATCCTCATCGAGGGCCATGCCCGCATCCGGGAAGAGGTCCATGCCGTCGTCGACGGCCTGCCGTCCGAACTGCTCAACGCCCGTCCCGCGACCGATGCCAACTCCGTCGCCTGGCTCGTCTGGCACCTCACGCGCGTGCAGGACGACCACGCCGCCGACGCGTTCGGCCTCGACCAGGTATGGCTCGCGCGGGACTGGCAGAAGCGCTTCGGGCTCCGTCTGGACCGCCACGACACCGGCTACGGGCACACCCCGGCGAAGGTCGCCGAGGTGCGGGTCGACGACGGCGAACTGCTGACCGGCTACTACGACGCCGTGCACGAGCAGACCCTGACCGCCCTGCGCGGGCTGACCGCCAAGGACCTGGAACGCGTCGTCGACGAGAACTGGGACCCCCCGGTCACGCTGGGCGTGCGCCTGGTCAGCGTCCTGTCCGACGATCTCCAGCACGCCGGACAGGCCGCCTACGTCAGGGGGCTGCTTCAGAGCGCGGACTCGTAGCCCGGCAGGACCACGTCCCGGATCAGGCTCACGCGCTCGTCGAAGGGGAGGAACGCGCTCTTGACGGCGTTGACCGTGACCGTGCGCAGGTCCTCGACCGTCCAGCCCGCCTGCTCGACCAGCAGGGACATCTCGCGGGTCATCGTGGTGCCGGACACCAGGCGGTTGTCGGTGTTGAGGGTGACCCGGAAGCCGAGGTCCTTCAGCTCCGTGATGGGGTGCTCGGCGATCGAGGTGGCGGCGCCGGTCTGGAGGTTGGAGGTCGGGCACATCTCCAGGGCGATCCGGCGGTCGCGCACCCAGCCGGCCAGCCGGCCGAGCTTGCCGTCGACGATGTCCTCGGTGATGCGCACGCCGTGCCCGATGCGCTGGGCGCCGCACACCTGGAGGGCCTGGTGGATGCTGGGCAGGCCGTGCGCCTCGCCGGCGTGGATGGTGAACGGCACGCTCTCGCGGCGCAGGTGCTCGAACGCGTCCAGGTGGTCGGCGGGCGGGAAGCCGTCCTCGGCGCCCGCGATGTCGAAGCCGACGACACCGGCGTCGCGGTGGGCGACGGCCAGGTCGGCGACCTCACGGGTGCGGTCGAACATCCGCATGCCGCACAGCAGCGTGCCGACCCGGACGGGCGTGCCCTGGGCGGCGGCCTTGGCCATGCCCGCGGCGAGGCCCTCCTGGACGGTCTCCACGACCTCGGTGAGGGTCAGCCCGCCGTTGACCATCAGTTCGGGGGCGTAGCGCACCTCCCCGTAGACGACGCCGTCCTCGGCCAGGTCCAGGACGTACTCCTCGGCGGTGCGCAGCAGGCCCTCGCGGGTCTGCATCACGGCGAGGGTGTGCTCGAAGGTGGCTATGTAGCGGACCAGGTCGCCGGAGTTGGCCGCGTCGTAGTACCAGGCGGCGAGTTCGGCGGGGTCGGTGGTGGGCAGGGTGTGGCCGACCGCGTCCGCGAGTTCGACGACGGTGGCGGGGCGCAGGCCGCCGTCGAGGTGGTCGTGCAGCACGGCCTTGGGGAGCCGGCGGAGGGTGTCGGTGTCGATGCGGGGCGCGGTCATGGGGCGTTTCCTAGGGCAGTCGAGCGGTGGTGTCCGCGGTGGCGGTGTTCGGTGGTCAGCCCGCGTCGGGGGCGGGCTGGAGCAGGTCCCAGCGGTTGCCGTACAGGTCCTCGAAGACGGCGACCGTGCCGTACGGCTCCTGCCGCGGTTCCTCCAGGAAGGTGACTCCGGCCGCCCGCATCCGGGCGTGGTCGCGGGCGAAGTCGCCGGTGTGCAGGAAGAACCCGACGCGTCCGCCGGTCTGGTCGCCCACCCGGGCCTGCTGGGACCCGGTCCGGGCGCGGGCGAGCAGCAGTGCGGTCCCGGTCCCGTCACCCGGTTCGACGACGACCCACCGGGAGCCGTCCGGGCGCGGGGCGTCCTCGGCGAGCCGGAAGCCGAGCGCTCCGGTGTAGAAGCGGATCGCCTCGTCGTAGTCGTCGACGACGAGGGTGACCAGGGCGATGCGTCTCATCGGGGCCTTTCGGAACAGCGATCGCGAGGAGCGATCGTCGGGTGAGGTTATACGTAAAACGTGCATGACGCCAGTCATCCCGGACGCGGATCGGCAGGGGATCAGCGGGAGGTGTCGCCCTGGGCGACCTCGACCCGGTGATGGACGTCGATCATGCCGGTCGCCGAGGCGGCGAAGGAGAGCGCGGCGCAGGCCGTCAGCAGCGCGGCGATCCGGGTCGCGGCGCGGCGCGGGACGTGCGGGGCGGCGAGGAGCGCCTTGACGCGGTGCGGGACCGGTCCCGAGGTGGCGGCGGGGGCGAACTCCGGGCGTACGGAGCGGGCCTCCTGGCCGGCCAGGGCGGCGCGCGCAATGGCGCGGGCGGTCAGACGGCGGTCGCCGACGGCCGCGGCCGCGGCCTCGTCGGCGGCGCGCTCGGCCGCGAGGCGGATCGCCCCGCGGACCCGCCGCAGCGCGGGATGGCAGTGGGCGGCCAGCTCGGCGGCGGCCAGGAAGTAGTGGTGGCCGCCCCGGTTGTGGGCCCGCTCGTGGGCGAACAGCGCCTCGCGCTCGGCCGCGTCGAGGCTGCGGAGCATCGCGGTGGTGACGACGATGCGGTGCGGGCGGCCGGGCAGCGCGTAGGCGTCCGGGTGCGGGGAGTCCACCACGCACAGGTCGCCTGCGGCGGGCCTGCGGCCGGCCTCCGTGTGCGCGCTGCGGAAGGCGCGGAACTCCCGCAGCGCGGCGCGCCCCAGCGTGCCCGCACACACGGCGAGCGCTCCGACGGAGATCGCCGCCGCCGGGACGACCACCAGGTCGGAGGGCATGGACACGGGGTGCACGAGCTTGCCCAGCGCCGCGACGAGGGGCAGCTTGAGCAGGCCGGTGAGGACGAAGGCGCCGAGCGCGGCGAGCGAGCAGCCGGCGAGCACGACCGCGAAGCCGGTGATCATCCACAGCGCGGTGACGGGGGCGAGGCGGTCGAGCGCGCGCCGGGCAAGGGCCGGCGCGGCGAACGGCAGCAGCAGGGACAGGAGCAGAAGCAGGGCCGCGGTCATCGCTCACCGGATTCGAGCAGATCGCGCAGGACGCGCTCGTCGTCCGGGCTGAGCTGGGCGACGAAGCGGGCCAGTACCGTCTCGCGGTCGGTGTCGCGGTCGAGCTCGGAGTGCATGCGGCGGGCGGTCAGCCCGTGCGCGTCCTGGACGGGATAGTAGGCGTATCCGCGGCCCTGGCGGCGGCGCTGGACGACGCCCTTGTCGTGCAGCCGGGTCAGGATGGTGGTGACCGTGGTGCGGGCCAGGCCGCTGCCGAGGCCGAGCTGGACCTCACCGGGAGTGCGGGGCGCGCCGGCGGCCCACAGGACGGCCATGACGCTGGCTTCGAGCTCACCGGCCGGCCTGCGCTCGTCCCTGTCGTCGTCGGTCATGGGTACGTCCTCACCCCGTTGTCGCCCACAGTCGTAGATCGTCTACATGATTGTAGTCAGTCCGGCACCGTGGTCCGCCCGCGGGCGCGCCCGCCCGCCCATTATGGAAGGAGCCGCCGGGAATGACCGCGGGATTCCGCACACCCGCGCCCCGGTGTGCTCCGGCGGCCCGCTGCACGACCGGACCGCCGGCAGTAGCGTACGAAGGGGGGCGAACCGGACCGTGAACGGCGGGCGGCGGCGGCACGGCGAACGCGGCAAGAATCCGCAAAGGCCTCTCCGCCACTCCCCGGCGGGGCGCCGATCCGCAATCCGGCAAGGAGTTGAGCACCATGTCCGAGCGGCCCAGGCCCGCCGAGACGCCCGCCCGGCAGAACGTCACCTTCCCGAGCGCGGGAGGCACCGCGCACGGCTACCTCGCGCTGCCCCCGTCGGGAAGCGGTCCGGGCGTCCTCGTCATCCAGGAGTGGTGGGGGCTGACGGACCACATCGCCGACGTCGCCGACCGGCTCGCTGCCGAGGGCTTCGTCGCCCTGGCGCCCGACCTGTACGGCGGCAGCGTGGCGCACGACTCCGACGAGGCCCAGCGCATGGTGAAGGCCCTGCCGGTCCTGCGCGGTGTCGAACTGCTCTCCGGCGCCGTCGGCCACCTGCTGTCCCTGCCCGAGGTCACCTCCGGCACGATCGGCGCGGTCGGCTTCTGCATGGGCGGCGGGTTCGTGCTGTACCTCGCGGCCATCGATCCGCGGGTGAGCGCCGCCGTGCCGTTCTACGGCGTCATCCGCGGCGAACTGCCCGACTTCTCCGGGCTGCGCGCCCAGCTCCTCGGCCACTACGGGGAGCAGGACCGGAGCGTGCCGCTGGAGCAGGTCGAGGAGCTGCGCGAGAGGATCCGGCGGCAGTCGGGCGTCACCGCGGACTTCCGCCTGTACCCGGCCGGCCACGCCTTCTTCAACGACCGCCGCCCCAGCCACGACCCCGACTCGGCGTCCCGCGCGTGGCAGAGCACCGTCGCGTTCCTGCACGGGCAGCTGGACTGACCGGGACCGGATACCGCCGCCGGGGCCGGTCGGACAGTCCCCGCGTGCGATACGGGTCCCCTCGCCCGTCCCGTCGCCGGTCCCGGTGTGCAGCGCGTCGAGCCCGGCCATCTCCTCGTCGGTGAGGCGCAGGGCGCCCGCGGCCACGTTCTCCACGAGGTGGTCGGGGTTGCCGGTGCCGGGGATGGCCAGGACGTGCGGGCCCTGCTGGAGGGTCCAGGCGATCCGTACCTGCGCGGGTGTCGCGTCGTGGGCCCGGGCGACGGCCGCGACCTCCTCGTCGTGGGCGCCGTCCGCCGCCCCCTTGGAGCCGCCCTCGCCGGCGATGGCGAAGAACGGGACGAAGGCGATGCCCTCCTCGCCGCAGACCCGCAGCACTTCGTCGCTGCCGGGGTCGTGGAAATCGAGCCCGAAGCGGTTCTGCACGCACACCACCGGCGCGATGGCGCGGGCCTCCTCGAGGTGGCGCGGCTCCACGTCGGAGAGGCCGAGGTGGCGGATCAGTCCCTCCTCGCGCAGTTCGGCGAGCGCGCCGAAGTGCTCGGCGATGGAGTCCTGGCCCATCCGGCGCAGGTTCACCACGTCCAGGTGGTCGCGGCCGAGCTGACGCAGGTTCTCCTCGACGTGGCCGCGCAGGTCGTCGGGGCGCGCGGAGGGGCCCCACTCCCCCGAGCAGTTCCGGAACGGCCCGACCTTCGTGACGACGACCAGATCGTCCGGGTACGGCGACAGGGCGCTGTTGATCAGTTCGTTGGCGGAGCGCCGGGCGGAGAAGTAGAACGCAGCCGTGTCGATGTGGTTCACGCCGAGCTCGACCGCCCGGCGCAGGACGGCGATCGAGCGGTTCCGGTCGCTCGGGGTACCGAGGTGAAAGGCGGCGCTGCCCGTCAGCCGCATCGCGCCGAGGCCGATGCGGTGGACGGGCAGGTCGCCGAGTTCCCAGGTGCCCGCGGCGTCCGCGGTGATCGTTTCGGAGGTCATCGGCGGAGTCTCGCACACCCGCGTGTCGCGATCGCGTGCGCCGAACAGCCGAATGTCACGGATATGTGTGGGTGTTCAGCGCGTTCACGGCGGCCGCGGGGTCGCCGAGGTCGTAGCGGTCCACGGCCAGGAAGTTGGGCTTCCTGCGTGCCGCGGGCTCGCAGAACCGCCGGGCGCGGTCGGCCAGTTTGCCGTTGTCGGTCTGTGCGGTGGCACTGATCGTGCTGTCCCGGAAGTGGTTCATCACGAACAGCGGCCGGAAGCCCGGTTCGGTGTGCGTCAGCGGGATGTTGAGGTCGGCGCCGTACCAGCGGCTGTAACAGGACCAGTCCGACGCGCCGAGGCCCGCGCCCATCGACCAGTAGTTCTCGACGGTCCACTCGCGCTGGTACATCACGCCGAAGCCGTCCCGGGTCAGGCCCGCCGCCTCGTCGGCCGAGCGGCTGTGGTCGGTGAGGACCAGCAGCCGGTGGTTGTCCGCGATCAGGTCGGCCATCCTGGGCCAGCCGTTGTTCCGGACGCCGGTCAGGTCGGGCCGGTAGAGCACGTCGGAAAGGCCGCGCACACGGGCGAGTTCGGCGCGCAGGACGCCCGGATCGACGTAGTCCTCCAGGAACACGGTGACGAACTGGTCGGGGTGCGACGCCAGGAAGTCCACCATGCGCTGAAGGTCCACCCACAGGGCGACCGGCCTGCTGACCAGCGTGCAGCTGTTGTGGCAGAGGATCGCGCCGTCCGGGGTCTGGTGGATGTCCAGCATGAACCCGCGCACGCCGTCGGCGAGTTGCTGGTCGATGCCACGGCTCTGGTTGGGGAAGAGGTTGGCGAACGGCGGGGCGAAACCGCCGTCGACCCCGTTGGCGTAGGCGTTGTGGGCGGTGAGGAACGTGACCTGGTCGAGGGTGCGTTGGTCCGCCGGCGGCATGGGCCGGGTGGCCGGTGCCACCGGGGTGAGGTACCAGCGGGCCAGGTCGCCCGCGGGTCCGACGGCCAGCGGGGCGGGGTAGTTGGCGCCGGACGGCTTGGCGGCGACGGTCAGGTAGCGGTCGGCGCCGGGCGACTTGAGCGTGTACTGGTCGTCCCCGGCCGGGGCGATCTCCCAGGCCGCCTCCGCGTCGGCGCAGGCGACGGTGCGTGCCCGGTCGCCCGAGCGGCCGAGACAGGTGCCGGCCAGGTCGGCGCTCTCCAGGACGTACGACGGTCCGTTCGCCCTCAGGTTCCACTGCTGGTGGTCCTCGTCGCCCCTGGGGTTGTGCTGTTCCACGGCGCCGGCACCGGCGGCCGCCGCGGCCAGGCCGGTCGTGACGCTCTGGACGTAGTACGCCCCGGCGGCGGGAGCCTGTGCCGTGGCGTTCGCGGGAGCGGATGCGGGGGATGCCACGACGGCGGCGAGCGCCGCGGTCGTGGCGAGCAGCGCGTGGGGGGTGCGCATGGCGGTGTTGCCCTTCGTCCGGACGGTGGCCGTCGCCCCGGGGCCGCGCCCCGGCGGCCGATGACACCGTCGGCCAGGATGGTCAGGGGCATGACATCACGGGCGACGGCCGGACGTCAGCGGAACCGGTCGGCGCCCGGCGGGAGTCCGAGGATCCGCGGAGCGCGGCCGTACCCCCGCGAGGCCGGACCGAGCCGGTTCTCGCGCGCACGCGCCGGTGGTACCGGGCACGTGTGGGGGGCGGCCGCGGTGGGGGGTTGCGGGCACTCGACCGCACTGGTCTGTACCAGTCAAGGGTGTAGACCAGTCGGATCCGCCGCGCCCGGTGTCAGTCCCCGGCCGGGTGCAGGAACGGCCGCACCTCGATGGGGAGGGTGGTGGCCCGGCTCGCCTTCCGGCCCCACTCCACGGCCGCGTCCAGATCGGGCGCCATGATGAGGCACACACCGCCCAGGTACTCGGCACCCTGGGTGTAGGGACCGTCGGTGACGCGTACCTCACCGTCCCCGGGGCGCAGCACGACGGCGGTCTCCGGGCCGTGCAGCCCGCCGGCGAAGACCCAGGCACCCGCCTCGCGCAGCTCCTGGTGGAAGCCCTCGACCTCGCGCATGATCCGGGCCAGCGCCTCGGCCGCGGGCGGCCGGCCCTCGGCCGGCTGGATCACGCTGAGCAGGTAGTACTTCATGACGTTCTCCTTGACGTCGTGCCGTCGTCCCACCTCTCGCTCGAACGGTGGGCCCCGCACCGGCACCTCGCCCGACGGCCTCGGCGAAATCCCTTCCCCGGCCGCCGCGGCACGGCAGCGGGGGCCACACGATCGGCCCATTCGCGGCGCGGCGGCCACGGCCACGCGATCGGCCCACGGAAAGCGCCGTCCACGCATCCGCGAGGGCCGCTTTGGTGGAAGTGATCCGGGGACGCACACGGCACCTACGCACGAGGGACCAAGACCGATGAACGGTGAGGACACGGGCGACGGCCCGCGCTGCCTGGTGACGGGCGCCACGGGGTACATCGGCGGCCGGCTGGTCCCGGAGCTGCTCGACGCCGGCAACCGGGTCCGCTGCCTGGCCCGCTCCCCGGGCAAGCTGCGCGACCATCCCTGGGCGGCGCGTACGGAGGTGGTGCGCGGCGACGTCACCGACCCGGAGTCGGTCGCCGCAGCCCTGCGGGACGTCGACGTCGCCTACTACCTGGTGCACGCCCTGGGCACCGGCAAGGACTTCGAGGAGACCGACCGCCGGGCCGCGCGCGTCTTCGGGGAACGGGCCCGGGCCGCGGGCGTGCGGCGGATCGTCTACCTCGGCGGCCTGACCCCGGCCGGTGTGCCGGAGCGGGAGCTGTCCCCGCATCTGCGCTCGCGCGCGGAGGTCGGCCGCATCCTGCTGGCCTCGGGGGTGCCGACCACCGTCCTGCGCGCCGCCGTCATCATCGGCTCGGGATCCGCCTCCTTCGAGATGCTGCGCTACCTCACCGAGCGCCTGCCCGTGATGGTCACTCCCAGCTGGGTGGGCACCCGCATCCAGCCGATCGCCGTGCGCGACGTCCTGCGCGTCCTGGTGGCCTGCGCGCGGATGCCCGACGACGTGAACCGGGCCTTCGACATCGGCGGGCCGGACGTCCTGACGTACCGGGAGATGATGCTGCGGTACGCGGCGGTGGCGGGCCTGCCCCGACGGGTGATCGTCCCCGTCCCGGTCCTCACCCCCCGTCTGTCCAGCCACTGGATCGGCCTGGTCACCCCCGTGCCCGCGGCCATCGCGCGCCCGCTCGCCGAGTCGCTGCGCCACGAGGTCGTCTGCCGGGAGCACGACATCCTGCGGTACGTGCCCGACCCTCCCGGTCATCCGATCGGCTTCGACGAGGCCGTACGGCTGGCACTGCAACGGGTCCGCGAGGCGCAGGTGACGACCCGGTGGTCGTCCGCCTCGGTGCCGGGCGCGCCCAGTGATCCCCTGCCCACCGACCCCGACTGGGCCGGCGGCAGCCTCTACACGGACCTGCGGGAACGCACGGTGGACGCGCCGCCCGAGGCCCTGTGGCGGGTCGTCGAGGGCATCGGCGGCGACCACGGCTGGTACTCGTTCCCCCTCGCCTGGGCGCTGCGCGGCGGCCTCGACCGGCTGGCGGGCGGGGTCGGGCTGCGCCGGGGGCGCCGTGACGCGCAGCGGCTGCGGGCGGGCGACTCGCTCGACTTCTGGCGCGTGGAGGAGATCGAACCCGGACGGCTGCTCCGGCTGCGGGCCGAGATGCGGCTGCCGGGCCTGGCCTGGCTGGAGATGTGCGTCGGCACCGACGCCGAGGGCCGCACGCTGTACCGCCAGCGCGCGGTGTTCCATCCGCACGGGCTGCTGGGGCACGCCTACTGGTGGAGCGTCTCGCCCTTCCACGCGGTCGTGTTCGGCGGGATGGCCCGCAACATCACCGGGGCGGCGGTCGAGCAGGCCCGGCTCACCCGTTCGGGGGAACGCACCTCCGTCCGCTGACGCCCGCATCCGCCGGACGCCCCGCGCGGGAAGCAATCCGGAGCGCCCAGCGCGTCCGCAGTGATCCGGGGCGACCGGAGCGCCCCGGACCGTCCGGAGCGGTCCGGCCAGCCTTCCCCGTCCCCTCCACGGAGACCCCACGATGAACGTCTCGGTCGTCCTGTTCACCGCCGACCTGCGGGTGCACGACCATCCGCCGCTGCGCGCCGCCCTCGACGGCTCCCGGCACGTCGTCCCGCTGTTCGTGCGCGACCCGGCGGTGGACGGGGCCGGATTCGCCGCCCCGAACCGGCTGGCGTTCCTCGCCGACTGCCTGCACGACCTCGACGCGGCACTGCGCCGGCGCGGCGGCCGGCTGGTCGTCCGCAGCGGCGACCCCGTCGAACAGGTGCGCGAGGTGGCCCGCGAGGCCGACGCCGACGAGGTCCACCTGGCGGCCGACGTCAGCCGCTTCGCCCACCACCGCGAGGAGCGGCTGCGGCGCGCCCTGGCTGCGGACGGGCGCAGGCTGCACGTGCACGACACGGTGACCACGGCCGTCGCGCCCGGCACGCTGACGCCGTCCTCCTCGGACCACTTCGCCGTCTTCACGCCCTACTTCCGGCAGTGGTCGCGGCAGGGGCTGCGCGCTCCGCTGGGCGTGCCCCGCACGGTCCGCGTCCCGGACGGCGTCGTCTCCGGTGAGCTGCTCTCCCGGCCGCCCGCCGCGGACCTGTCGGCGGCCCTCGCGCCGGGCGGCGAGACGGAGGGCCGCAGGCGGCTGGCGGCCTGGCTGCGCTCGGGTGTCGCCGCCTACGAGGAGCGACACGACGACCTGGCCGGCGACGCCACGTCCCGGCTCTCGCCCCATCTGCACTTCGGCACCCTCTCCCCGGTCGAACTCGTGCACCGGGCGCGCGGCGTCGGCGGTCCGGGCGCGGAGGCCTTCGTACGGCAGCTCGCCTGGCGCGACTTCCACCGCCAGGTGCTCGCGGCGCGGCCCGCGGCGGCGAGCGCCGACTACCGGACCAAGCACGACCGGTGGCGGTCCGAGCGGTCCGCGCGCCAGGACGTCGAGGCGTGGCGCCAGGGCCGCACCGGCTATCCGATCATCGACGCGGCCATGCGCCAGTTGCTGCACGAGGGCTGGATGCACAACCGTGGCCGCCTGCTGACCGCGAGCTTCCTCACCAAGACCCTGTACGTCGACTGGCGGGTGGGCGCGCGGCACTTCCTGCGGTACCTGGTCGACGGCGACCTCGCCAACAACCAGCTCAACTGGCAGTGGATGGCGGGCACCGGCACGGACACCCGGCCCAACCGGGTGCTCAACCCCGTCACCCAGGCCAAGCGGTACGACCCCGACGGCACGTTCGTACGCCGCTGGGTGCCCGAGCTCTCCGGGCTGGACGGGCCGGCCGTGCACGAGCCGTGGAAGCTCCAGGGAGCGGCCCGGGCCGCCCTCGACTACCCGGACCCGGTGGTGGAACTGTCCGACGGGCTGGCCCGCTTCAAACGCGCCCGCGACCGCGGCTGAGGAGCCGCGCACCCCGCCCTGGGGAGAAACGATGCGGAAGCGATGCGAGTTGAGGGGAGCGGCCGGCGATCACACGATGGCGGTACGGGGGCGTGCCCCGGGGAGCCGTCACAGGAGCCGTCGTCATGACACCGGAAGACCTCGCGCGTGGCCTCGTGGCGGGCGACGACGCCTGCCTCGCCGCCGTCTACCACCGCTGGTCGGCGCTGGTGCACACGCTGGCCTGGCGGTCCCTGGGAGACGCCAAGGAGGCGGAGGACGTGACCCAGCAGGTCTTCCTGGGCGTCTGGCGGGGCAGGCACGGCTACCGGCCCGAGCGCGGCCCGCTCGCCGGGTGGATCGTCGGCATCACCCGGCGCAGGATCGCCGACGCGCTGGCCGCCCGGACCCGTCGCGGGGAGCTGGTCGCCGCCGCCGGGTCGGCCCTGGGCTCCGCCGATCCGGCCGACGGCCGGCCGGAGGCCGCCCTCGACCGCGTCCTGGTCGGGTACGAGCTGGACCGGCTCCCGGCGGCCCAGCGCCGTGTGCTGCGGCTGGCCTTCTTCGAGGACCTCACCCAGACCCAGATCGCGGCGCGCACCGGCTGGCCGCTCGGCACCGTCAAGAGCCACTCCCGCCGGGGCCTGCACGAGCTGCGGCGCCGCCTCCAGCAGCAGGCGTGCGGTGAGGAGCCGTACGCCATGCCACGGGGGACCTGAGAAGGGACGGTGCCGGGCGGGGGCGGCGGAACCCGACCGGTGTGGCTCCGGTTCCAGCGGGAATGCGAAAGGGCGCGGGGGTCACGACGCAGAGGGGCGGAAGATGGAGATCACGGGCATCATCAGTGCCATCGTCATCGGCTTGATCATTGGTGTTCTGGGACGGCTTGTCGTTCCCGGACGCCAGCACATAGGCGTTCTCTGGACGATCCTCATCGGCATCGTGGCCGCGCTGGTCGGCGCGGCGATCGCCTCGGCGCTGGGCGTCGCGGAGACCAGGGGGGTCGACTGGATCGAATGGCTCATCCAGATCGCCCTCGCCGCGCTGGGTGTGTCGATGCTGGACCGGGCGAAGGCAGGGCACCGCTGAGCCCGGCGGCCCCACTCGGGCCGCCGCCGGGCTGAGGGCCTCTTCAGGGCTGCCCTAGGGCTCGTACACGTACGGCGTCGTGGTGGTCAGGGCGGTGAAGCCGAGACGTTCGAGGATGGGGCGGCTGCGGCTGGAGGCGTCGACCTGGAGGTAGCGGCAGCCACGGTCGGCGGCGGCACGGGCGCGGTGGGCGACGAGGGCGCGGTAGACGCCACGGCCCCGCCAGCCCTCGAGGGTGCCGCCGCCCCACAGGCCCGCGAACCCCGTCCCGGGCAGCAGCTCCATCCGGGCCGCGCTCACCGGCACGTCACCGGCGAGGGCGACGACGGCGACCAGCGTGTCCGGTTCGGCGGCGAGCCCGGCGAGCAGGCGGTGGCGCAGACGGGAGCCGTCCCTACCGAACACCTGCTCGTGCACGCCGACCAGCAGATCGACACCCGCCTCGTCGGTGACCGTGCGCAGGCGCACGCCCTCGGGCGGCTCGGTACCGAGGTCCAACTCGGCGATCTCGGCGACCATCAGCGTCTCCTGCGGCTCGGCCGCGAAGCCGGCGGCCAGGAGGCGCCGGCCGAGGTCCGCGGGCTGGTCGTGCCCGTACACCTTCCACTCGAAGGCGAGGCCGGACTCGCCGTAGCGGGCTGTCTGCTCGGCGATCGCGGCGTCCGCGGAGGACTCGTCCAGGTCCGACCACAGCACGCCGTTCCAGTCCTGGGCCGAGCCGATCTGGCGCACCACCTTCCCGGCGCGCTCCACGCGTGAGCCGGAACCGTCGGGCCCGGCGCCTTCGCGCAGGTCCCGGTCGTACAGGGCGAGTACCGCAGCGTGATCCATACGCCAACTGGACCAAAGCGCGGACGTCCTCGGCAACAGGTTTTCGGTGCGGGGTCCGCGGCCGTCGGGCCCGCACCGCGGCGGAGGCCCACCGGACACGTGTCCGGTGGGCCTCCGCCGCGGGCGCGGATCCGTCAGCGAAGCGCGGCGGGCCGGAAGCGCCGGTACAGGACCGCTCCGCCGAGCACCAGGGCCGCGCCCGCGGCCATCACCGGCGCGGTCTGGTCCGCGCCGGTGTGGGCGAGCGACACCTGCGTCCGGGGCACGGCCACGGGCCGGGGATGCGTCACGTGCCGCGGCACCGGCTGCGGCAAGGACCGCACGGGCGGCGGAGGCGTCGGGGTGACGTGGTCGCCCGGCGTGTTCGTGGACGTGTTGCCGGAGGCCGGGTTGCCGATGCCCACCACGTTCACGCTGTTGCCGCTGACATTCACCGGAACGTGCACCGGCAACTGGATGGTGTTCCCGGAGACCACCCCGGGGGAGTCGTGCGAGGTGGCCTGTGCCACCGCACCGTCGGTCGTCGGCGTCCGATCCCTCCCGGCGGACGCGTTGGCGCACCGGTTGCCCACCGCGGGGTTGAGAAGCCCCACCACGTCCACGGTGTTCCCGCACACGTTGATCGGAACGTCCACCGGCAGCTGGACGGTGTTTCCGGAGAGCACACCGGGCGAGCCGGCCGCGGCACCCTCCGCCACGGCGCCGCCGTCCGCCGCGAAGGCGGACACCGGCATCGCCATCGCCATCGCGCCGGAGGCGGCGGCCACGGCGATCACACTGTTCCGCGTGACCCGTTTCATAGGTTTCCTGCCTTCCAGACATGGTCGCGGGCGCTCACCCGCACCCCGTAAAACGCTGGTGAAAGGTTCAGGGTTATGGCCTGCCGCCCTTTCACCCCTTCGGGGGGCCTGTTATCGAACGGCGCGCGAAGCCGCCGAGGCGGGGGCGGTGGGCCCTGCGGGCGGTCCCCGTGCGGCGGCCGTGCCCGCCGGGAGGCGGCGGCCGGACGGTCCGCCTAGGGTGAGCCGAGGCCTGTTCCCGGTCCGCGGCGGAACGTTGCTGGAGGCGCCCATGCCGGCCAAGCTGTCGACGCGGCGCGCGGTCCGGCGCGGCGCGTGTGTCGGGGCCGTCACGCTCGTCCTCCTCGGCGCGGGACTGCCCGCGAAGGACGACGGCGGCGCGCCGAGCGGCCTGAGCCGGTTCTACCGCCAGAAGGTGGCTTGGTCGGCGTGCGAGGCGGGCGCCCCGAAGGACATGCAGTGCGGCAGGGTCACCGTTCCCCTCGACTACGCGCACCCCGGCGCGGGCACCCTCGCCCTCGCCCTGGCCCGCTACCGGGCCACCGGCCCCTCCCGGGGCTCGGTGCTGCTCAACTTCGGTGGTCCCGGCGTCGCGGGCGTGTCCCGGCTGACCACCGACGGCAAGCGGTTCCTGGACCTGACCAACGGCTACGACGTGGTCTCCTTCGACCCGCGGGGCGTCGGCCGGTCCTCTCCGGTCGGCTGTGGCCTGGGCACCGACGACCGGGCCACACGGGCGATCGGCGGGAACGGGGACCTCGGCGACCCGAAGGTCGCCCGCGAGAAACTCACGGCCTGGCAGCGAACGGCCGCCGAGTGCGCCCGGCGCTCGGGCCCGGTCCAGGGGCACATGGGCACCGTCGACGCGGCCCGGGACCTGGACGTGATGCGTCAGGCGCTCGGCGACGACCGGCTCGACTACCTGGGCTTCTCCTACGGCACCCGGCTCGGCGCGGTGTACGCGGCGCTGTTCCCCGGCAAGGTCGGCAGGATGGCCCTCGACGGAGTCGACACGCTGACCGAGCCGCCGGCGCGGCAGGGGCTGGTCGCCGCCGAGGCGCAGCAGACGGCGCTCGACCACTTCCTCGACTGGTGTGTGCGGGACATCGCCTGCCCGTGGGGTGACGACCGCCGCGCGGCCGGCGACCAGGTCGTACGGCTCGTCCGCTCGCTCGACGAGAATCCGGTGCCGAACGGGGCCGGCGGGAAGCTGACCGGCCAGGACCTCGCCCGGGCGATCGGGCAGGCGCTCTACAGCAAGCGGTTGTGGCCCTCGCTGGAACGGGCGATCGCCTCCCTGGTGGAGGACGGCGACACACACGGCGTCGAGGCCTTCTCCGCCGGTGGCGGCACCCTGCCGGGACGGCGGAGCGCGCCGCGTCCGGCGGACGGCGGGCTGGTCGGCTCCGGCGAGATCCCGCCGGACAACCAGCCCGCCGCGACCCTGGCGGTCAACTGCGCCGACGATCCCGACCGGCCCGGCGCCGCTCGGCTCACCGCGGACCTCGGCCGGCTGAGCGCGGAGTACCGGCGGGCCTCGCCGGTCTTCGGCCGTGCCCGGCTCAACGAGCTGCTGATGTGCTACGGCCGCCCCAAGGGCACCGACTTCATCCGCGAGAAGGTGAAGAACGTCGACACGGCGAGGATGCTGCTGGTGGGCACCCGCGGCGACCCGGCGACCCCGTACCGCTGGACGCTGGAGACGGCGCGGCGGCTCGGCTCGTCCGCCGTGGTGCTCGACAACCGGGCCGACGGGCACACCGGGTACCTGTCCTCCCGGTGCGTGCACAGGAAGGTGAACGACTTCCTGCTGTACGGCACCCCGCCGGCCGACGGCAGCTCCTGCGGCGCGGACCGTGAACCCGACGCGAGCGGCTGACCGGTCGGCCGGTCGTGCGGCCGGCCGGGGTCAGGCGGTGACGATCTGCGGCTGGTACATGTCCAGCCAGACGGCCAGGTCGAGGGTCCGCTCCAGACCGCGCCGCGCCGCCTGGTTGCCGCCCAGATCGGTGTCGCTGTGCGCGAGGCGGCGCAGCCTTTCCGGGTCCACGAGGTCGAAGACCGGGTGCCCCGGCCGGCCGAGCAGGTCCTTGGCGTGGTCCTGGAGGGCGAGGGCGTACTTGGGGTCCTGGGTGGACGGGTACGGGCTCTTGACCCTGTCGTACACGGACTTGGGCAGCAGGTCCGCGGTCGCCTCCCGCAGCAGGCTCTTCTCCCGGCCGTCGAAGGACTTCAGGGCCCAGGGCGCGTTGTAGACGTACTCGACCAGGCGGTGGTCGCAGTAGGGGACGCGGACCTCCAGGCCGACCGCCATGCTCATCCGGTCCTTGCGGTCGAGCAGGGCCCGGACGAAGCGGGTCAGATGGAGGTGGCAGATCTGGCGCATCCGGAACTCGAAGTCGCTCTCGCCGTCGAGGCGGCTGACGGCGCCGACGGCGGTGCGGTAGCCGTCGGCGACGTAGGCGCGCAGGTCGAGGGTGCGGGCGAGGTCGGGGCGCAGGACACCGGCGTCGTCGCCGAAGTCGCGCAGGAATCGCACCAGCCAGGGGAAGGTGTCGGCGCGGCGCGCCTCCTCGTCGAAGAAGTGCTGGTAGCCGCCGAAGACCTCGTCGGCGGACTCGCCGGACAGGGCGACGGTGGAGTGGTCCCGGATGCTGCGGAAGAGCAGGTACAGGGAGGAGTCCATGTCGCCGAAGCCCATCGGCAGGTCGCGGGCGCGGACCACCTTCCGGCGGATCTCCGGGTCGGCCAGGGTGTCCGCGTCGAGCACGATGTCCTGGTGGTCGGTGTCGGAGGCCCGCGCCACGTCGTGCACGAACGGTGTGTCGGGGGTGGCGCGCAGGTCGTCGGCGACGAAGTGGTCGGTCTGCCCGGCGAAGTCGACGGCGAAGCTGCGCACCTTCTCGCCCTGCTCGGCCAGCCGGCGGGCCGCCAGCGCGGTCATGGCGGAGGAGTCGAGGCCGCCGGAGAGCAGGGTGCAGCGGGGCACGTCGGCGACGAGCTGGCGGCGCACGATGTCGTCCAGCAGGGTACGCACCGTGGCGACGGTGGTGTCGCGGTCATCGGGGTGGGGCAGGGTCCGCAGCCGCCAGTACGTGCGGGTGCGCAGGCCGTCGCGGCCGACGGTGACGACGGTTCCGGGCTCGACCTCGTGCATGCCGTCCCAGACGGCGTGGCCCGGGGTCTTGACGAAGGTGAACAGCTCGCGCAGCCCGTCCAGGGTGACCCTGGGGCGGACCATGGGGTGGGCGAGGATCGCCTTGGGCTCGGAGCCGAAGAGGACGCCGTCGGGCGTGGGCCGGTAGTAGAAGGGCTTGATGCCCATCCGGTCGCGGATCATGACGAGCTCGGCGCGGCGGCCGTCCCAGATCGCGAAGGCGTACATGCCGTTGAGACGCTCGGCCACCTCGTCGCCCCACTCCAGGTAGCCGCGCAGGACGACCTCGGTGTCGGAGTCGGTGGCGAAGCGGTGGCCGCGGGCGTCCAGTTCGGCGCGCAGCTCGGTGAAGTTGTAGGCCTCGCCGGAGTAGACGAGGGCCACCGTGCCGTCCGGTGTGCCGGCGGTCATCGGCTGGCGGCCGCCGGGCAGGTCGATGATCGCGAGCCTGCGGTGTCCCAGGGCCGCGGGCCCCTCGGCCCAGGTGCCGCGGTCGTCGGGGCCTCGGCAGGCCATCGTCTCGGTCATGGCGCGCAGGGTCGCGTCCTCGGCCCTCAGATCACGGTCGTAGGAGACCCAGCCGGTGATGCCGCACATCCGCTACCTCCCGCCCTCCGGCCTGCCGGAGAACCAGTTGCATGGAGCACCTATATGTCGAGCGTGTGCCACCGGGGCGGTGGCGGTCAACGCGGGCTTCACCCGGATGCCGTCACGACCCGCTGGTTCCGGCCGTGCTTTGCTCCCGGAACAGCGCGGAAAGGGCCCCGCACCTGGAGCGCGGCAGCGGGAACCGGCCAAGGGCAAAGACTTCTCCATGTCCGCGGGGTCCGCGGGCTCCTCCGACGCCGGCCGCACCGGGCCGGTGCGGCCGGCGGGCCGGACGGTCTCGGGCGGGCGCGCCGCGGGGCGTGCCGGGCCTCCGGGGCCGTAGCAGCGAATGCGCCCGCGCGCCAGCCGAGTTGCCCCGAATGCCTGATGCGCGAATCGGACCTATCGTGCTGTCATGGAGCACGAGCTGAGTCCCTCGATCCTCGCCGAGCTGCGGCGTCCGCGCCCCTACCCCGCGGTCTCGGTGCTGACGCCGACGCACCGCCGCGAGCCCGACAACGCACAGGATCCGGTCCGGCTGCGCAATGTCGTGGCCGAGGCCAAGCGGCAGCTTGAGGCCAACCCGCAGGTCGGCCGAGAGCAGCGCCACGACGTCTTCCGGCAGCTCGACCAGGCCCTCGCGGAGGTGGACCTGACGTACGCCGAGGACGGGCTGGTGATCTTCGCCGCCCCGGGCGAGCACCAGGTGTGGTCGCTGGCCCGCGCCGTTCCTGAGCGCGTGGTCCTCTCGGACACCTTCCTGACCCGCAACCTGGTCTCCGCGCGGACCGCCGAGCGCCCGTTCTGGGTCCTGTCCGTCTCCGCGGACCGCGTGACGCTGTGGAGCGGCGGCGTCGACCGGGTCACGGAGGACCACACCGGCGGCTTCCCGCTGACCAGGAAGCTCGTCGAGAACTTCGACGCCGAACGCCGGATGCAGATCGGCGACGAGCCGAGCACGTTCCGCGACCAGAGCACCCGCCAGTTCCTGCGGGAGGCGGACAGTGCGATGAGCGCGGTCCTGCGCGAGCATCCACGCCGGGTGTACATCACGGGCGAGCCGGCCGCGCTGTCCGCGCTGGAGGAGGTCGGCAGCGTCGCCCAGTGCGCGGTGTCCGTCCAGCACGGCGGTCTGGCGCACGCCACCCCCGAAGCGGTGTGGCGGGCGATCGGGCCCGTGCGGGACGAGAGGACGCGGGGCGACACGGAGGCGGTGGCGCGCGAACTGGAGGCGGCCCGCGGACGCAAGGAGTACGCGGCCGGTGTCGACGAGGTCTGGCAGACCGCGCGGGAGGGCCGCGTCCGGCTGCTGGCCGTCGAGGAGAACTACCGCGTGACGATGCGCGACTCCGCCAGTGGGCATCTGGTTCCGGCCGGGAGCGAGGAACCGGGCGCCCGCGAGGACATCGTGGACGAGATCGTCGAGCAGTGCCTGGAGACGGGCGCCGACGTGCGCTTCGTCCCCGACGGCACCCTCGGCGACGCGCAAGGGATCGCCGGAGTGCTGCGCTACTGAGGCCCGGCGCCGGGCGCCCGCGGTGGTGCCCGGCGGCGAGGGGTGGCCGGCTCAGACGGTACCGAAGATCGCGCTCAGGCCGTGGTCGACGGCCGCGGTGAGGTCCTCCTGCCCCGGGGCGACCACGGCGTAGCTGCGCAGCAAGAAGCGGTGCAGCGCCGGGGTGTCGAACTGGAGCAGGGCCAGACCCGAGGGCGAGTGCAGCTCCAGCACCGTACGGGATCCTCCGCACGGCCACAGGTGCACGTCCCCGGCGCCGGCCTGGCCCTCGATGCCCTCCTCCAGCAGGACGCGGGCGAAGGTCCATGAGACCGCCTCGCCGTCGAGGGAGACCTCGGGCGGGAAGTCCATGTGCACGGCCAGCGGGTCGGTGGACACGTAGCGCAGTACGGCGGGTACGGAAACTTCCCGTCCTTCCGCGGTGATCAGACGGGCGCGGGCGGTCTGCTCGAGGGTGGTGTCCATGGTCGGTCTCCCCTGTGAGTCGTCAGGTCGGCCGGTTGTGCCGTTGTCCTTGGGAGTCCGCTGGAGCCGTTCGCATTACGCCGGACAGCCCACCAATTCATGTGAGCTGCGTCACTCTACCGTTGATCGGCGGTGAGCGGCTCGCAATAAGGGAACAGACGGCCGTAGAACACACGCTTGAGCGTCCGCGCACCACCTCCGGCCGACCGTCAAATCGCGTACCTCGTCTACGCCTCGGCCACCGGTGCGGCTACACAGAAAGTGCCGGTCAGCCACCCTGGGGAGACTGTGGCATATGCCAGGTGCACCCTCGCGTCGCGTCTTGCCAAATCCCTTACAGGGCGCCGCCGGCTGTGCCACAGTCTTAGGGCCTGTTGCGAAAGTCCCGCCTGCCCCGCGACGCCATGCACGCACTCTCGCCGCACCGGGCCCCGACCCGAGTACATCCAGTACGAGGGCCAGGGCCCGGCACGCCGAGAGCACGCACCTGACGCCGCGAGGCCCGCCCTCCGGGCGGACGACGGGACCTTCGCAACAGGCCCTAGCGCCCCCTCCCGCCGCCCCGGCCGAACCGTCCCCGCATCGGAGTGCGCCATGCCGCCCCATGTCTCCGCGGACCGCTCCCCCGCCCAGCCACCCGGGGGCGGCCCGGTCGACGCGCTGATATCGCAGGCGCGTCGGCTCAGGGGCGGGATGGACGCCGTACGGCGGGACGCGCAGGGCGACACCTCGGATCCGCGGGGCCGGTGGGAGCGTGCGCTGTGCGACCTGGCGATGCGTCAACTCAATGATCTGGACGCGCACTTGGCGCAGTTGCGCGACGGCCCGCCACCGGTGCCCGCCGCACCCTCCACCGCCCCGCGCGGCTCACTCCTCAGCCGTGTCGGCAGCGCCGAGTGGAACCTGCTGACGGACGAGGCCGCCTGGTCGGGCGAGCTGTTCCGGATCCTCGGCCGCGACCCGGCCGTTCCCCCGCTCACCCTCGACGAACTGCCCTCCGTGGTGCTGGACGAGGACCGGCCCCGGCTGACCGCCATGGTCACCGACTGCCTGGTCGACGCCAAGCCGATCGACGGGGAGTTCCGCATCGTGCGGCCGGACGGAGCCGTCCGCGCGGTGCACATGATGGGCGAGCCCGTGCTCGACGCCGACGGCGGCACCGCCTCGATGTGGGCGGTGCTGCGGGACGTCAGCGAACTGCGGCTCAGTCAGTCGGCCGTGCGCGAGACCCGTGACTCGCTGCACCGCCACCGGCATCGCGCGCAGACCGGGCACCGGCTCGCGGTCGAGCCGCAGGAAGCCGCGCTCCCCCCGTGGCGTGGCTTCCTGCGGCTCCCGCACCGGGGCCGCCCGGGGCTCGACCTGGCCGCCCACCACCTGCCGTCCTCCACGGGCACCCCGGCCGGGTTCGACTGGTACGACGCGATGGGGCTGCCCGACGGCGACACCCTGCTCGGTGCCGGGAGACTCACCGGCCGCGGGCCAGAGGCGACCACGGGCGCGGCGATGCTGCTGGGCGCCCTGCGCGGCATGGCCATGGCGGGGGCCCGGCCGGAGCAGCTGATGACCTGGCTCGACCGGTTGCTGGGCGCCACCGGGCAGCCGTCCGCCGGCAGCGCCGTCTGCTGCCGGTACCGGCCCGCCACCCGCACCCTGACCTGGGCACAGGCAGGACACCCCGCCCCGCTGCTGTTCCGCGGCGGGACGGGGCGGATGCTGGACGCCTCGGACGGCGTCCGGCTCGGCACGGCTTCCGGAGCCTCCTACGGGCAGGCCGAGGAGACCCTGGAGCCGGGCGACCTGCTCCTGCTGCACACCGAGACACTGGCGCCCCGGTGCGGGCCCCCGCGCGCCGACACGGCCGGGCGTGAGGGAGGGACGGCCACCGCGGCACACCGCCTGCTCGGCCTGGCCCCGCGGTTCACCGCGGCGCGCGGCGCGCAGGAGTGCGTACGGACGGTCGTGGAGGAGTTCGCCGGAACCGGGCGCGAGGACGACGCCTGTGTGCTGATCGCCCGGGTGACCTCGTAACCCGCGTACGGGACCGGAACCCTACGCCGGCGCGCTCCCGGATTTCCTGCCCTTCGGCCCCGGCAGCGCCAGCCGGATCTCCTCCCTCAGCTCGCCGACCTTCGGATAGGTGGCGTACTCGGCGGTGAGCCGGTACATCTCGCGCAGCCGGTCCCAGGTGCGCCGGGAGGAGTTCGAGCCCATCGCCATCAGGGCCAACCGCGCGTACCGGTCCGCCTGTTCGGGGTCGTCCGCGATGAAGCAGGCGGAGGCCATGGACAGATGGTCGAAGATCTTCGACCGCTCGCGTCCGTCGACCCGCAGGGCCAGGGCCTTCTCCGCGTAGTGCTGGGCGTGCACGGCCGCGTCCGGGTCGTGCTCGGCCAGCGTGCGGTAGGCGAGCGCCTGCATGCCGTACAGGTCCTCGTCCTTGAAGGTCTGCATCCAGTCGAGCGGCTCCGCGTCGCCGGTGTCGGAGACGAAGAGGTCCTCCGCCCGTCCGAGGGTGCGGCGCATCGCCTGGCCCTTGCCCATCGAGGCCTGCGCCCAGGCCTCGATGGTGTGGAACATGGCCTTGGTGCGCGGCTGGAGGCGGTCGCCCGCGCCGGAGTGGGCGAGCTTCATCAGGTTCAGCGCGTCGTCGGGCCGGCCCAGGTGCACCATCTGGCGTGCCGCGCGGGACAGTGCCTCCCCGGCGCGCGGCCGGTCGCCGCCCTCCCTCGCGGCGTGGGCGGCGATGACGAAGTACTTCTGGGCGGTGGGTTCCAGGCCGACGTCGTGGGACATCCAGCCGGCGAGGACGGAGAGGTTGGCGGCAACGCCCCACAGGCGCCGCTGGAGGTGGGGTGGGTGGCGGTAGGCGAGCATGCCGCCCACCTCGTTGAGCTGGCCGACCACCGCCTTGCGTTGCAGCCCGCCGCCGCGGGCGGCGTCCCAGGCCCGGAACACCTCCACCGAGCGTTCGAGTTCCTCGATCTCCTGCGACCCGATGGGGGCGGCGTCGTAGCGGTCGTACCCGGCGGGGTCGGCGTGCAGGGGATGGTCGAGGGCGGGGGTGTCGGCCTTGAGTGTCGGATCGGATTGCAGCCAGTCGTGCATGGCGCTGCTGATTGCGGAGCCCGCGGCGAGCGCGGCGCCCGCGCCCACCAAGCCGCGTCGGTTGAGCATGAGGTCCATTCCCGTGAATTCGGTGAGGACCGCGGCGGTGCGCTCGGGCGCCCACGGCATTCCGTCGGGATGTTCCTCGCTCCCGTCGCCCTGCCGTTTCCCTGTACGCCCGTGCCGCACCAGACCGAGGTCCTCAATGGTCACGACACGGCCGAGACGCTCGGTGAACAGGGCCGCCAGCACCCGTGGCACCGGATCGCGCGGGATCTCTCCCATGTCGATCCAGCGCCGCACCCGGGAGGTGTCGGTCGCCAGCTGGGGGTGGCCCATGGCCGCCGCCTGCCGGTTGACCAGCCTCGCGAGTTCCCCCTTGGACCAGCCGGCCAGGCCGAACAGGTCCGCGAGACGGGTGTTGGGTTGTCCTGTCACGTCAAGCCCCCAGGTACTCGGCTGAGTTGACAGTAGACCCGCCGCGACTTGCCGGGCGACTATTCGCCAGGGTTCGCCAGGGTGCGCCACATGGTGTGCCAGTGCGCGCCGGGTGTCAGGTAGGAACGCGCCACCCCGACCCGGTCGCCGAGGGACATTCCCCAGGGTGCACCCGGGCGTCCGGGCCGGGAGGCGCTGAAGCAGCAGGCACACGAAGGGATCGGTCCCGCCACATGTACGCAGCATCGTCCTCCGTGTCCGCCCCGCCCCGGTCGCTGCGTCCCCGTCCGGGCGTCGGCGGCCCCTACCTCGACCCCCTGCGTCCGGCGGCCCCCGCGCTCGGTGCCGGCCGGACGCGGCACGCCGTGGGGCCCGGCACGCAACCGCTGAGCGGGAGACTCGACTTGTCCGGCCCTCAGGGCGCGCAACTGCGCACCGCGATCGCCTCGGTGCACCGGATCTGCCCGGAGTTCGCTCCGGTGCAGGTGCTGCGCCGCAGCGGGCGGTCCGTGCTCCTGGTCGGCACGATCGGGCGCAGCACCGCTGTCGCCAAGTGTTTACTCGACCACTCCCCCGCGTGGGCGGAGCGCTACCGGCACGAAATAGCCGCATACCGCTCGTTCGTCCGGCACCGGCCACCGGTCCGTGTGCCCCGGCTGATCGCGGCGGACCCGGACAACTGCACGCTGGTGATCGAGCGGACGCCGGGACGGGTGGCCGCGCTGCAGCGGCACCCGGTGGAGGCCCCGCCGCGGGCGGACATCGGGGCGGCCCTGGGCGCGATCTGCCGGCTGAACGCCTGGCGTCCCCCTGCGGGCACGTTCGACGCCCCGCTGGACTACGCGGCCCGTATCTCCCGATACCACGAGCTGGGTCTGCTCACCGACCGGGACCTGGGTGACCTGCAGAAGCTGCTGCACGGCATCGCGCACGCCGCCGGCCGGCAGGGCATGGGCCAGTTCTGCCACGGCGACGCCCTGCTCGCCAACGTCCTGCTCTCCCCGGCCGGTCCCGTACTGGTGGACTGGGAGCACGCGGGCTGGTACCTGCCGGGCTACGACCTGGCGACACTGTGGTCGGTGCTCGGGGACGCGCCGCTCGCGCGGCGGCAGATCAGCCAGCTCGCCCAGTCGGCGGGCCCGGCCTCGCGGGACGCGTTCCTGGTGAACCTGATGCTCGTGCTCACCCGGGAGATCCGCACGTACGAGACGGCCGTGCAGCGTTCCCTGCACGACACTGCCCCCGCGGCACCGGCTACGGCCCACCCGGGTGCCGTACCGTCCGGCGAGGAACAGCGTCTGCTGCTGCGGCGGCTCCACGACGACTGCCAGCTGGCCCGCCGGGCCGTACGCGCGGCGGTCGGCACTCGCTGACAGGGACGACGGTCCGCGGCGCACCCCGCATCGGGTGCCCGCGGACCTTTGTCGTGCCCGCCCTTGCCCGGCTCTCGTGCGGCTCCTTCCGAGTTCGTCGCGCTCGGGAGTTCACCTCTTTCGGATCACCTCTTTCGGAGCAGTGGCCGCAGGAGCCATTGGTGTAAGCCACTGACGCCGCGCAGGCCTCGGGCGCGCCGTGGCGAAACTCGCCGAGATGCTGTTTGACATGGGTAATCGCCTTGCTGCGCGCATGATTGACGGATCGTCGGGCAGCCGGTACCACTGATCCACGCCGGCCCCGCACGCCCCGCTACGCCCGAGCGCCCCAGGAGGCTGCATTGCGAGGATCCGCCACCACCGACCCCAGATCCATGCCGGGACGCAGGAGCGCGCGCACCGCGGCGGGAGCCGTCGCCTCGGCCGCGCTGCTGCTGCCGCTGCTCGGCGGCACCCCGTCCGCGGGCGCCGCCACGGACGACACCGGCCGGTTGCAGCGGGCGTTCGCGTCCGCGTCCACCGAGTACCACGTGCCGCTCAGCGTTCTGCTGGGCGTGTCCTATCTGCAGTCGCGCTGGGACGGGCACGGCGGCGCCCCGAGCGTGACCGGCGGCTACGGTCCGATGCACCTGACCGACGCGCGCACCGCGCTCGCCTCGGCCCCGCACCACACCGAGGGCTCGGAGGACGCGCGCGGTGACGACGCGCGGGCCGCCGTGCACCCCGAGGCGGAGGTGCCGTCGGACTCGGCCCTGCCCGCCCGGTTGAAGACGCTGCCCCGGGCGGCCGGGCTGACCGGGATCCCCGCCGAACGGCTGCGTGAGGACGAGTCGGCGAACATCTCGGGCGGCGCGGCCCTGCTGGCGGCCGCCCAGAAGAAGCTCGGCGAACCGCTGAGCGCGGATCCGGCCGACTGGTACGGCGCGGTGGCCCGCTACTCCGGCGCGGACGACAGCGCGACGGCGGCGGCCTACGCCGACGACGTGTACAACGTGATCCGCTCCGGTGAGCGGCGCACCACCGACTCGGGGCAGCGGATCGTCCTGGCCGCGCGGCCCGGTATCGCTCCCCGCAAGGCCCAGCTGACGCGGGCGGCCCTGCCCCCTGCATCGGCGGCGGGCACGGAGTGCCCGGCCTCGGTGGCCTGCGAGTGGGTTCCGGCGCCGTACGAGGAGTTCGGCGGGGACGACTACGGCAACCACGACCTGGGCGACCGGCCCAAGGCGCAGTCCATCCGGTACATCGTCATCCATGACACGGAGGGCAACTGGGACGGCGTCCTCAACCTGATCCAGGATCCCACCTATGTGTCCTGGAACTACACGCTGCGCTCCACCGACGGGCACATCGCCCAGCATGTGAAGGCCAAGGACGTCGCCTGGCACGCGGGCAACTGGTACATCAACGCCAAGTCGATCGGCCTGGAGCACGAGGGCTTCCTCGCCTCGCCGGACGCCTGGTACACGGAGGCGATGTACCGGTCCTCGGCGCGGCTGGTGAAGTACCTCGCGCGCAAGTACGACATCCCGCTGGACCGGCAGCACATCCTCGGCCACGACACCGTGCCGGGGACGACCACGCCGAACATCCCGGGCATGCACACCGACCCGGGCCCGTACTGGGACTGGCGGCACTACTTCAAGCTGCTCGGCCACCCGTTCCAGCCGTCCGCGGGCAAGAAGGGCGGCCTGGTGACCATCCGCCCCGACTACGCGGCCAACCGGCCCGAGTACACGGGCTGCGTCACCAGCGGCAAGCCGTGCGCGGCGCACGGCTCCAGCGAGGTGCGGCTGTACTCGCAGCCCGACACCTCCTCGCCGCTGATCAAGGACATCGGTCTGAGGCCGGACGGCGGCCCGTCGACGACCGACGTGAACGACGTGGCCTCGCGGGTGGAGACCGGGCAGCAGTACGCGGTCGCCGACCGGCAGGGCGACTGGACGGCGATCTGGTACCTGGGCCAGAAGGCCTGGTTCCAGAACCCGGCGAAGAAGCCGACGGCGGTGAACGCGGCGGGCACGGTGGTGACGCCCAAGGCGGGGCTGGACAGCGTGCCGGTGTACGGCAGGGCCTACCCGGAGGAGGGGGCTTATCCGGCGGGCGTGCCCGTCCAGGCGGTGTCGCCGCTGCCGTACAAGCTGCTCGCGGGGCAGAGGTACGTGGTGGGCGATCTGCTGCCGGGTGAGTACTACTACTCGGCCACCTTCACCACGGACTCGCACCGGGTGGTGGTCGGCAAGGACATGTACTACGAGGTCCAGTTCGGCCACCGGGTGGCGTTCGTGCGGGCCGCGGACGTGCAGGTGGCACGCTCGTCCCGGTAGCGGGCCGGCAGCGTACGAGGACGAAGAGCGTACGAGCACGACGTGAGGGGCCGGTCCCGTGGGGGCCGGCCTTTTCGCGCGGCGGGTCAGCCCTGCTGGAACAGCTCGGCGGGCAGCGGCTTGAGCAGGGCGTACAGGTCGTCGGTGATCGGCCGGTCCCAGGCGGCGATGGTGACCAGGACGCCGTCGCTGCGGTCGAACTGCACGCAGGAGATACGGCTCTCGGAGAGCCTCAGCCGCCGCACGATCAGGAGGTTGTCGCCCTGGAGCACCGGCATGTCCTCGCTGCCGACGACGGTGACCTCCTCGTCGTTCTCCAGGGCCAGCAGGAGCTGCGCCACCTCGAAGGGGACCTCGCCCTCGGCGACCTCACGGGCCGCCGAGCCCTCGGGCAGGTTGCCGATGATCATCGCGGTGCCGCGGCCGCCAAACAGGTCGTAGCGCAGGAACACGCCCTGGCAGGTGCCGTCGGGCGCGGGCAGCAGACCGGCGCCCAGGTTGCCGGGCCAGTCGCCCGGATCCATGGCCAGGACGTCGAAGTCGGGCCCGGCGGGCGTGGCGTGGCGGCGGCGGAGGAACGACATGCCGCCATGGTACGTGCCCCGCCCGGCCCGGCGGCGTGAGGGAGGCCACCGACCGGGGGTGGAATCACCCGGTGCCCGGGTGCGTGGCGGTCGGGCCGGTGCGCCGGGGGGAGCCCGGCGCACCGGCCCGACCGGCGTGGGTGAGGAGCGCCGCACGACCGGGTGAGGAGTGCGGGGGCAGCGGAGTGACCGGCGTCACTCCTCCGGCGGTGACGGAGGGATCACCGCGACGGGGCCGGCCGCGTGCAGAAGGACGGCCTGGGTGACCGAGGCCATCATGCGGGCCGGTGACAGCAGGCGCCGGCGGTCGCGGCCGACCACGACCAGCTCGGCGTCGCGGGAGGCGGCGACCAGCAGCCCGGCCGCGTCGCCGGGCGCCACGTGGGGCTCGGCGGGCACGTCGGGGTGGCGGGTGCGGTACGGGGCGAGGAAGCCCTCGGTCAGGGTTCGGGTCTCGTTCTCCACGGCGTCCTGGTCGACCATGAGCGTGGTGACCTCCGCCGGGGCCACCCAGGCCGGAGGCGGCCACGGGTAGGCGGCGACCACCTGGAGCCGGGCCCCGCGCAGGGCGGCCTCCATGAAGGCGAAATCGAGCACGGCGTCGTCGGGGCTGTCGGCATTGACGCCGACGACCACCCGCGGCCCCGGGCCGGCCGCCGTCTCGCCGTGCACCTCGCGGCCGGGCCGGGGCACCACGACGACCGGGCAGTCGGCGTCGCGGGCCGCGGCCAGGCTGCTGGAGCCGAGGAGCAGACTGGCGAAGCCGCCGCGCCCCCGTGAGCCAAGCACCAACAGCTGGGCTTCAACACCCAGTTCGGGCAGCAGCGCGCCCGGAAGGCCGTCCAGACCGGCGAACTCGACCTCCGTACCGGAGGCGCGTTCCCCCAGATGGGCGCGTGCCTGGTCGAGCACCGGATCGCCGTCGTCGCCGGGCGGTCCGGCGACGAGGATGTCGGGCTGGGCCAGGGCTGCGTACTGCCGGACATGGACCGCGCGCAGGGGCGCGTCGCGCCGCCGGGCGGCGTCGAGGGCCCAGTCCAGGGCGCGCAGGCTGTCGTCGGAGCCGTCGACGGCGGCGACGACCGGTGGGGTGCTCATGAGTTCCTCTCCTCCGAACGGAGACCTCCCCGCGGACCCGGCGTCGCTCGGCCGCCGGCCCCGGCGGGGCTTTCAAGGTCCCCTGTCCCCGGACGCGAGGGAAACACCCCTGATCCGCGTCCGGTCAGGTGAGGTTGAACTCCCCGTGCCGTGCCCCTGACATGAACGCCCCCCACTCGGCGGGGGTGAAGATCAGGAAGGGGCTTTCCGGGCGGCCGCCGTTGCGCATCGCGATGAAACCCTCGACGAAGGCGATCTGGACATCTCCCAGGCCGCCGCTGCTGGACTGCCACTGCGCGCTGCTGAGATCCAGTTCCGGCTTGTCCCATCCCGCGAGCGGGTGCTGCTTGACAGTGCTCTCGGCCACGTCCGTGCTCCTCCCCAATCGTCGTCCGCGGGTCAGCCTAGCGATCGAGACCCGGCGTCAACAGGCCACGTGAGGGGGACTTTTCAGCAGAGGCGCCAGGCCGCGTGCGGATGTGCAGGTGGCCGTCGAGTGGGTGGTCGGGCGGCGCCGCCGGCAGGATCCCGGCCTGTTCGTACCCGCATGTGCGCGCGACCCGGCAGGAGGCCGTGTTGTCCACCTGGTGCAGCAGCTCCAGCCGGGCCGGCCCCCGGCCCCCGAACAGGGTGAAGGCCCAGTCGGTCAGGGCCAGCAGGGCCCGGGGCGCCACCCCCCTGCCGCGTGCGTGCGCGGCGGTCCAGTAGCCCACCTCGGCGGACGGGACGCCACGACGTAGGCCCTTGACGACGGCGTGCCCCACCAGACGCTCGCAGCCCTCGGGGCCTTGCGCCTCCAGGACGGCGAACGAGAAGCGGTCCCCCGTCTCCCAGTCCCGCTGCCGCTCCCGGATCCACCGGGCCGCGTCGGCCCCGTCGTCCACGACCTGACCGGCCCACCGGCGCAGTGCCTCGTCCCGGTACGCCTCGACCAGGTCGGCCGCGTCCGCCGCGCGCCAGGGGCGCAGGGTCAGCGCGGGGGCGTCGGGGGTCGCCTCCGCCATCGGGTAGGCCGTCACCGCGCGGTGAACCGGTCGCGCAGTTCCCTCTTGAGGATCTTCCCGCTGGCGTTGCGCGGCAGTTCCTCCACGAAGATCACTTTCTTGGGAACCTTGAACGACGCGAGCTTCTCACGGGCGTGGGCGATCAGACCGGCCTCCGTGACCTCGCCGCACGGGACCACGAACGCGGTGACCGCCTCGATCCACCGCTCGTCGGGGAGCGCGACCACGGCCGCCTCGGCGACACCCGGGTGCGTGTACAGGACGTCCTCGACCTGGCGCGAAGCCACCAGGACGCCACCGGAGTTGATGACGTCCTTCACCCGGTCGACCACCGTGTAGTAGCCGTGCGGGTCGCGTACGGCGAGGTCGCCGGAGCGGAACCAGCCCGCGCGGAACGCCTCCGCGGTCTCCTCGGGGCGGTCCCAGTAGCCCTCGCACAACTGCGGTGAGCGGTAGACGATTTCGCCCGGCGTGCCGTCGGGCACGTCGTTGCCTTCCTCGTCGACGACGCGGGCGTCCACGAACAGCACCGGCCGGCCGCAGGAGTCCATGCGGCCCTTGTGCTCGTCGGGCCCGAGCACCATGGCCAGGGGGCCGATCTCACTCTGGCCGAAGCAGTTGTAGAAGGCGAGTCGCGGCAGGCGCTCCCGCAGGCGTTCCAGGACCGGCACCGGCATGATCGACGCGCCGTAGTACGCCTTGCGCAGTCCGCCCAGGTCGCGGGTGGCGAAGTCGGGGCGCCCGGCCAGCCCGATCCAGACCGTGGGCGGCGCGAACAGGCTGTCCGCGCGTCCGGCCTCGACCAGGTCGAGGATCCGGTCGCCGTCGGGCGCGTCGAGGACGATGTTCGTCGCGCCGACGGCGATGTACGGCAGCAGGAAGACGTGCATCTGCGCCGAGTGGTAGAGGGGCAGCGCGTGGACGGGGCGGTCCCCCGCACTGAAGTCGAGCGCGGTGATCGCGCTCAGGTACTCGTGGACCAGCGCCCGGTGCGTCATCATCGCGCCCTTGGGCAGGGCGGTGGTGCCCGAGGTGTACAGCAGTTGCACGAGGTCATCGGAACGCGGCTCGGGGCCGTCGTACGGAAGCGTGGACGGCAGCCGGGCGAGCAGCGAGTCGTCCGCGTCGCGCAGCGGCAACGTCCTTGTTCCGGCCGGGAGTCGCCCGGCCAGGTCCGGGTCGGTGAGCACCAGGGCGCTGCCCGACTGGCCGACGATGTGGGCGAGATCGTCGCCGGTGAGGCTCTGGTTGACGGGCACGTGCACCAGGCCGGCGCGGGCGCAGGCGAGGAAGCCGATCAGGTAGGCGTCGGAGTTGTGGCCGTAGGCGGAGACGCGGTCGCCGCGGGCGAGGTCCTGGCCGAGCAGGACGTTCGCCGCGCGGGAGACGGCGTCGTCGAGTTCGGCGTACGTCCAGGCGCGCTCGCCGTACTCGACGGCGACGCGTGCCGGGGTGCGCCGGGCACTGCGCCGCAGGACTCCGTCGACCGTACTGCCGTGTCCAGGCGTCATGACACATGATCCTCGTTCCGCTGCGGCGGAAGGTCAAGAAACGCCGTGGACACCGTTCACCCAAGCCTACTTGACGCGCAGTCAGGATCAAGCGGGCACGCACGCACCGTTGACACGGCCCTCACCTGACACGAAAGTTTCACTCCGCACGACCATCCCCGAAAGATACTTTCAGACGGTGGGCGGGAGGCCTCATGACGACCGACGGCGCGGCAGGCAGAGCAGCAGCAGGCGGGCTGACACGCCGCCAACTGGGCAGGGGCACGATGGCATTGGGTGGCGCATTGGCGCTCGCGGCCCTGCCCGCGGGACCGGCCGCCGCCGCCCCGGCGAACGGCAGCCCCACCCTGCGGTACGGATCCCCCGAGCGGGCCGGTCTGCTGGCCGCCCCGCTGCGCCAACTCGTCGAGGACGCGGAGGCGTTCCTCGGCCCGTCCCCCACGCACCCCTGGTACGCGGGAGCCGTGCTGCTCGCCGGGCGCGGCGGGACCGTGGCGCTGCACGAGCCGATCGGCATGGCGGTGCGCTACTCGGCGTACGACGAGAAGACCGACACCGCCGTGGAGTTCCCGGCGGACCGGCGGATCCCGATGACCCGGGACACCGTCTTCGACCTGGCCTCGGTCTCCAAGCTGTTCACCTCGCTGCTCGCGGTGCAGCAGCTCGAACGGGGCACGCTGGAACTGGAGGGCAGGGTCGCGTCCTACCTCCCGGACTTCGGCCGGGCGGGCAAGCAGGACGTCACCATCCGCCAACTCCTCACCCACACCTCGGGATTCCGCGCCTGGATCCCGCTGTACGACGCGCCGACGTACGAGGGGAAACTCGAACTCCTCCGCAACGAGGCCCTGATCAACCCGCCCGGCACCGCGTACCTGTACTCGGACCTGAACATGATCTCCATGCAACTGGTCCTGGAGTCGGTCACCGGGCAGACCCTCGACACCCTGCTGCACGAGCGGATCACCGGGCCGCTCGGCCTCGACCGCACCCGCTACAACCCGCCCGCCTCCTGGAAGCCGCGGATCGCGGCCACCGAGGACGCCCGCAAACCCTGGTCGGGCCTGGACCGCGGCCTGGTGTGGGGCGAGGTGCACGACGAGAACGCGTTCAGCCTCGGCGGGGTGGCGGGGCACGCGGGCGTCTTCTCCTGCGCGTGGGACCTCGCGGTCCTGGGCCGTACGCTGCTCAACGGCGGCGCGTACGGGCGTACCCGCGTCCTGCGGCCGGAGTCGGTGGAGCTGATGTTCACCGACTTCAACACCGCCTTCCCCGGTGACGCGCACGGCCTCGGCTTCGAGCTCCACCAGCACTGGTACATGGGCGCGATGGCCACTCCGCGCACCGCGGGGCACACCGGGTTCACCGGCACGTCGCTGGTCCTCGACCCGACCACCGACTCGTTCCTGATCGTCCTCGGCAACTCCGTGCACCCGGTGCGCAACTGGCGCTCCGGCTCCGCTCCGCGGGTCGCCACCGGCAACGACCTGGCACGGGCCGTACCGGTCCGTGCGACGCGGGGCCGCACGGCGTGGTTCTCCGGGATGGCGAGTTCCACGACGGCGACCCTGGCCCTCCCCTCGCTCGACACCTCCGCGGGCGGCGCCCGGCTGCGGTGCGACCTGTGGTGGGACACCGAGCCCGGATCGGACGTGCTCGTCCTGGAGTGCACGACGGACGGCGGCGCCACCTGGCAGCCGGTGCCGTTCACCACGACGCACCGTGGGGAGGAGCCGGAGCGGCACCCGACGGGCATCGCCACCGGCTACTCGGGCCGGGTCTGGCACGGCCTCACGGCCGACCTCCCGGCGGCCGGACGGCTGACCCTGCGCTGGCGGTACACGACGGACCGCCTGTACGTGGGTCGCGGTGCCTACGTCGACGCCCAGCGGGTCGAGACCGGCCGCGCCGTCCTGTTCGACGAGGCGCGCCCGGCGGACTCGTCCCGTATCGAGGCGAAGGGCTGGACGGCCTCCGCGGACTGAGGAAGGACTGAGGAAATCGACACCGGTCGACTTCGATCAATTTCGGCCTTTCCGCACTCGGGAAATTCGCAACAATCGCCAACAGCGGAAATAGACGAATGCCGTTCCCCTTCCTTTCCCACAGACCCCATTCAGCTCCCCCACCAGCGACGCGGTAACGGAAATAAAAAGCTCACGAATACGGGTCCCATCCGCATCACGGGCGATAATGTGAATCCGCAACCGGATGGGGGATTCCGGGATCTGCGATCAGTCATGGCTGCCTCTGTGTCAGGGCCGTTCCGTGTCTGAAACATGTGCGACAACGGTCGCCGGCCGCCTCCGCGGCCGCCGGCGGCCGTATCGGGGGTGAGGAACAGTGCAGTCGGACCACGGTGCGAAGACCGGGGCGGCCGACCTTCGGGCCGCGCTCCGCGTCGCGGACCTGCTGGCCGGCGGGCCCGCCACGCGCGGCACGGAACCGGACGGCGAGCGGGGCGAGCCGCCGGCGCCGCCCGACCGGCACCGGGTGGCGCGGCTCCTGTCCGCCGCGGCCCCGCCGCCCGTCCACGCCTGGCGATCCGCCTGGGAGGACGTGCTCGCCGAGGAACGCGCCGGGCGGTCGCCGGCGGGCCTGGGCTGGGTACTCACCCGCCTCGCTTCCGGCGCCTTCCCGGCCCTGGACGTACTGGAGGTCGGCTGTGAGCGGCTGCGCCTGAACCGGCTGGCCTACGGACCCGGCGCGACCGGTCCGGAGCTGATCCGACTGGCCGAGTCGTCCTGGACCGAACTGGCCCCCGCCTCCGCGGTGCTCCCGCGGGAGCGGCCGGGCCGGCTCTTCCTCCTCGCCGGCGGGAAGACCGGCGCCACGGCCGGGGTCGACGCCGCCCTGCGGACCTCTCTGGCCTCCTTCGCGCGGACCGGGCACCGCGATCCGACCGAGCCGCTCGTGCTCGCCGTCAGGGCCGCCGGCTGGCAGCCGCTGGAGCGGGCGGCCGAGGCGGTGCGGGCGGAGTCGGGCGCGCTGCTGTGCCTGCGGCTGCCCGCGCACTGGCCCCTGGCGCCGGAGGACCTGACGGGCGAACTGCCGCTGCGCACCACGGTGTGGCTCGCCGCCGCCCACGTCGACGGCGCCTCGGGGACGGTGGGCCTGGTGCGCCGGCCACTGTTCCCCGCGGGCAGCCGCGCGGACGGGCGTACCGCCGCCGGACCCGTCGTGCGGATCCCTGTCACCGCGCCGCCGCCCGGCGCGACCACCGGCGAGAGCGTCGCCGCCGTCGTCGCCGCCGGGCGGGACGAACCGGCGTCCCGGTGGCGCTCGCTGCGCATCGACCGGCTCGTACTGCCGCCCGGCTCCCGGACCACGCTGTCCTACTCCCTGCACGGAAGAAGCCGGGTGGAACTGCGCTACGACGGCCACCACGAACCCGAGACCTCCCCCTGGCCCGCGCTGGCCTCCGGGACGCCCCAGCAGCTCTCCCGGCCCTGCCCGGTCGACCTGATGGTCGCCGTCGAGGTCTCCGGGCCGCAGTCCGACGGGGGCACCGCGGTCGAGGAGCGCCTCCAGGAGGCCGCGGCCGTCGTCATCGCCGTACAGGACGCCGTCGGCGGCGACGACACGCTCCGGGTGGGCCTGATCGGCTACCGCGACCACGACCCGCTCCACGGGCCGCGCGACCACGACCCCGTGGTGCACCGGGTCGGGATGTCGGCGGCGCCGGACGCCGCGCGGGCGCTGGAGTCCTGGCGCCCCTGCCCCCTGCGGCACGACTTCGCCACGGGGCTGGAGCACGTGCCCGGGGAACTGCCCGGGTGGCGCCACCAGTGGCGGGCCGACAGCCACCGGGTGCTGCTCGTGGTCGGCTCCCGGCCGCCGCATCCGCGGGCCCGCCCGCCCCAGGTGCTGCGACGCGGCGCACCCGTGCGCATCTGCCCCGACCGGCTGGACTGGCAGGCCGAACTGGACGCGGCACGCCACCACGAGGGCGTCGCCTGCGTGGCCGTCGTCGACGAACCGGCGTGGATGGACGAGCTGGTGGGCGAACCCCATCTGGCGCACTGGGCGGACCACGCCTGGGGCGCGTTCGGCACCGAGGGGCGGTTCGACGCGGGGCACGACCCGCGGCAGATCGCCGCCGTCGTCGCGGCGCCCTCGCTGTGCCTGCCGCAGGACGGCGCGCCGATCCGGCTGGTCGTCGCCGACGGCACGACCGCCGACTGGCAGCACGCCGTGGCCGGCTGACAAGGACGAGGCCGGCAAGGAACCAGGCCAACGAGGGCCCGAGGCCGACGAAGGCCGAATTCGACGAAGACCGAGGCCGGCGAAAACCCAGGCCAACGAGGGCCCGAACCCGATGAGGACCGGGGTCGGCGCGGGTCTCGCCCACACCGGGGCGCGCGTGTGCGCGGACCGGACCACCATCGCGCGGCGGACGACATCCGCCGCCCATCGAGCGGGAGCACATCCATGGTCGACGACGACGCGCGGTCCGAGCGCACAAAGGACGCCGAACCGGACCGCAGGCAACAGGACCGTGAGCAGGGGCCGTTGGACGTCCTGGGCAGGTCCACCCTCGTCGGGGGTCTGGCCGCCCTGCCCCCACCGCCGACCGCCCCGCCCGCGGCCGCGCCCCTGCGTCCCCGCCCGGGCCCCCCGGGCTCGCGGCAGGACCGGGCACGCGCGACCACTCCGCCCGCGCCCCGGTCCGCGCCCGAGGACGGGGCGCTGCCCAGCGTCTTCCTGGAGAAGGTGGACGAGCCGGCCGCGCCCGCACGCGCCGAAAAGCCCGCAAAGTCCGGCCGGAACGGGTCCTCGGAAAAGCGCGAGAAGCAGGAGGCGCCCCCTCAGGAGCCGGAGGACCAGTCCTCCTCGCCCGAGTCGACGATCACGCTCTGGGGCGGTATGCAGAGCGGCAAGTCCACGCTGCTGGCCGCCCTTTCCCGGGCCGTGCAGGACCCGCTGTACGGAAAGTGGACCATCTATCCGGACGACCACGCCTCCCAGAAGTTCCTGGGCGACCTGGCACGCCTGCTGTACCGGGAGCGCAAGTTCCCCAACGCGACGCTGACCGAGCAGCGCCCCGTCCGCTTCACCCTGGCCGGCGACCTCACCGGTACCCGCTACTCGCGCGCCGGACGCAGACTCTTCCGGCGCGGCGCCGAACGCGCACGCGACCTGACGGAGTTCAAGGTCACCGTCCGCGACCTGCCCGGGGAGGCGTTCGACCTGCGCTCGCAGACCGGAGCAGCCTACGGAAGCAGGCTGATCAAGGACCTCGGTGCCGCGCGGGCCATGGTCTACGTGGTCGACCCCGTCCGCGAGTGGCAGGTCAACGGCGACGACGGACCGGTGACCAAGGACGCCCGGCAGAACGCGGACTTCTTCACCGAGGTCCTCGGCGGGGTGGCCACCGAGATCAACATGCGCCGTGAGCGCCAGGGCAACTTCCTGCCGCACAGCATCGCCGTGTGCCTGGCGAAGTTCGACGACGACCGCGTGTTCCGGTTCGCCTGCGAACAGGGCAACGTCCGGGTCAACCCGCGTACCAGGCAACCCGAGGTCATGGACGCCAAGCGGCTGTTCGACGGGCTGTGCAACGCGTTCCCGCACGGCAGCCTGCGCGAGATCCAGCAGCAGATCGAGCAGTTCTTCGCGCCCGAACGCGTCGGCTACTTCGTCTGCTCCGCCGTCGGTTTCTGGGTCGACCCGGACCGGGGCTTCGACTTCGAGAACCCGTACCTGATCAACCACGTCGAGGACAGCGTGCGCTTCGTGGCGCCGCCCAGGCCCGTCAACGTCCTCGAACCGTTCCTCTTCCTGCGGGGCTTCGGCCCCACGCAGTCCTGATCCGGCACCCGAACACCCGCATGAGGAAGGACACGCCATGGCACCGGGGCTGATCGCCGACTGGGCCGTGTGGGGCAAGGAGCCCCACACCAGCAGCGGATACGGGGTCCTCGTCGCGCACCCGCCCGGCCGCAGCGCCGAGTTCAACGCCGCCGTCCACCACTGGTCGCCGGGTACTCCGGAGCCCGGCGACCCGTTGCCGTGGATCACCATGGGCTGCGCCAGAGGCGTGGACGGAGCCCGCGCGGTCGGGGTCTTCGTGCTGGACCGCACGGCCGACGTGGACGGAAGCAACCGCGCGATCTACCGGATCACCCACTTCGCCGTCCCCTACGCGGAGGTGGGCGCGGCGGGCATCGGCTGGTGCGCACTGGCCCGCGCCGCCCACGCCGCCGCCGCGGGCCTGCCCGGCACCGGCGAGGGACCCGCGCGCCTGGCCTTCCGCGAGGAGGACCTGCTGGTCACCGATGTCGGCCACAACATCACGCCTTCGGTCTCGGAGCGCACCCGGTGGCTGGCGGCCGCCGCGGCCCATCTGCTGGACGGCCCGGTGGCGGTGACCGGCGACCGCCACCACGAGCCGTTCCAACTGCTGCGCGTCCTGGACTCCGTGGCCGCCCTGCTGCCCTTCGGCATGCGCAGCACCCTGTCCGCGGCCAGTTCGACATCCTCCGGCTCCGAGGTGCCCATGCGCCTGTACTGGGGTGAAGCCGAGGGCTCTCCCGGGGTGACCGCCCTGCCGGTGAGCGCCTCGCTGCCCGATCTCAGCGAGCTGTCCCCTCAGGCCCGCGGCTACCACGACCTGCTCATCGACAACTGGGCCACGCACGGCGGAGAGGCCGTCGTACGGCATCTCGCCGACGCCCGGGAGCCGTTGGACATCGCCGGGCCCGACGCGCACGAGAGGGCGCTGGAGGTGCTGGCGGCCCTGGACCCGTCGCTGGCGGTCGCCCAGGCCGTCACCGCGGGCCAGGACGTGGACGCCGACCGGATCAACCAGGCCCTGCGCATGCCCGACATCAGTTCCAGAGCGCTCGCCGTCCTCGCGGGGAAGGCGCTGACCCATCCGCACACCGGAATGGAGGCACTGGCGCCCCTGATGTCGAGTCCCGAGGTCTCCCAGGCCTACCGCGACCAACTCTTCGCCGATCTGCTCCACGGGCGGACGGACGTGGCCCGCCGCGACTTCGAGAGCATGCGCGCCGCCCTCACCTCCACCGGGCAGAGCCTGGCCCCCCTGGACGAGGTCCTGGCCGGCGCCCTGGACGAACTCCGGGTCCGCTGCCCGCAGGGCGTGCCCGATCCCGTGACCGAGGGGCTGTTGCCCGCCGTCGCTCCGTTCAGCGAGGGCACCATGCGCTTCACGCACTCCATGCTGTGCCAGGTGCCCGGCCTCGCGGGCGGCCTGGTCCGGTCCCTGTACGCGGAGGCCGAACCGGGCGCCCTCGTCCGCGCCTGGCTGCGATGGCTGTGCGGCGAAGCCGGGCCCGAGCAGCGTACGGAGATCGCCGGAGGCGCCGAACTCCCTCTGCTGAACACCCTGTTGAGCACCGGCACCGGTCCGGCCGAGGCCGACCGGAAATGGGCCGCGGGCCACCCGGAGGCGGCGGCACGTCTGCTGGAGGGCGCCGTCGTCTGCGGCGCCGTCGACCAGGTCCTGCTGCCCGGCTTCTTCCAGGGGCTCCTCGACCGCGTGCTCCGCTCCCCCGCCGCGGCGGACGGCACCCCCCGGTCGCCGCTCCTGCGCACACTGGGCCGGCCACCCGCCCGGATGCGTCCGGAGACGGCGGCCCACTGGGACGTGCTGTGCCTCCTGGCCGGTCTGCCGCCGTCAGGCTTCCTCAGCCTGGCCGCGACCGCGCCGCAGCCCGGCACCGTGGGCGTGACGGGACGGGTCGACACCTATGTCTCGACGCTGCGGGCGGCGCTTCAGACGCGCCCCGCGCACCAGCACGCGCCCGCCGTGGTCGACCTGCTGCTCGACCGGGCCCTGTCGGTGGACAGGGCCACCGGTGCCGGTCCGGGGCAGGCCGGCCGCGACCTCGCCTGGCATCTGTCGCACTGGCCCGGACCCTTCCAGCAGATCGTCCTGGACGCCGTGTACCGGCTCGCCACCGAGGAGCCGCACTGGCGCGAGACGTCCGAGGACCGGCGGTGGCTCATGCGCGTCGCGGACCGCCTGCCGTCCCTGCGGCCCCTGATCGGCCTGCGCCAGGTACACGGCCTGGCGTCGCGGTGCTCGGGCACCCCGGAGGACTGCGAGAAGCTGGCCGTGCAGGTCTGCGGGGCACGACGGGCGGGCGCCGCGAACAACCAGCTCGCCGCCGCCCTGCAGCACTGGGCGGCCCACGGACGCGTCGGCGAACGCGTCCTCACCCTGCTCGAGGCCTACGAGCAGATCTGGACCTCCTACGACGCGACCGGCCGTGCCTCCGAGGAGCGCGAGGACCTGGAGCTCGCCCTCATCCGGTGCAGCACCGGCCACCGGATCTGGGCCCAGTACCGCGAGCACGCGATCGGCCGGCAGACACAGCTCAAGGACGACCTCGACCGGCAGCGCCGGCAGTGCGAGCGGGAGATCAGCCGACTGCGCAAGCTCGACGCCGTCGCCGCCCGCGCCCGTACCTGAACGAGGCACAGCCCGACGAGCGCGAACCCCACGACATACAACGCACGACGCACAACCGCACGACACCAGGGGGACACCACCTCATGCCCACCACCCGGGCCACGGCCCACCGAGCCGCGCTGCTCGCCCTCGCCTTCCTGCTGGCCCTGTGCGGCGCGGCGCCCGCCGCGGCCGCGGACCCACCGGTGCCACGCGACGACATCTACCGCTCGCTGAAGGTCGACGACGTCCCGGCGGCCTACGTCGTCCTCGTCGACGTCTCCAGCTCCATGCAGGACCGGGGCCCGGACGGCGTACCGCTCTACACCACGGTCAAGCGGCGCCTGGCCGACTTCCTCGACTCGCTGACGCCCGCCGACCAGGTGGCCGTCGTCACCTTCGGCCGGGCCACCGGGGTCGTCCACCCGATGTCCCCGGCGAACCGCACCGACGGCCTGTTCACCAAGGAACTCCCCCAGTCCGCCAAGGAGTCGGCGAGCGACCACGGCGCCGCGCTGGACGCCGCCGCCGACCAGCTCGACCGCAGCACGGCCCCGGTCGGGGCGGTGCTGATGCTCACCGACGGCGCCGTCAACGCGCCGGGCAGCCCGTTCGCCAAGCTGGGCAGCACGGCCTGGCAGCGGCTGAAGTCGCGCTTCGCCGCACTGGGCGAGGACCGCAAGATCATGGGCTACGGGCTTCCGCTCGCCGAGGGCACCGGGGTCGCCGAGGTGCTTGGCGGCGCCTTCGGCGCCCCGCGCATCCTGCCGGTCGACCCCACGGCCCTCGGCTCGCAGCTCAGCGCCGCCAAGGACCAGGTCCGCACGCAGAAGGCGGTGTCCCTGCTCCGCGCCGACCAGGGCGGCGCGGTCACCGTGTCGGTCGCCGGGGAGGGCGTGAGCGGAGCGGGCGGCGCACATGTCGCCGTGGCCACCGGGGACCGCACCGGCGCCCGCACCCGGAAGCTGCGGGTGACGCTGGAGTCGAAGGCCACGCACGTGCCGCTGACGGTCCGGCTGACGGCCACCGGGGACACCGGCGGTCCGCGGCTGACCCCGGACGGACCCACCGCGCCCGTCACCCTGCGCCCGGGTGAGAAGAAGACCGTGCCGATGACGCTGACCTGGCGTCAGGAGGCCCGGTTCAGCCTGTTCCCCGGCGCCGGCGACTTCCGGGAGCGGGTGGGCCTGCGCGCCGAGATCTCCTCGGCGTGGACGACGACGGTCCGCGGTTCCCTCGGCGAGTCGAAGTTCTCCACCGGCGAGCCGGTCGTCACCGCGCTGGACCTGCGGGGCACCGTGCCCGGACGGCCGCCCGGCTGGCTCTACCCCCTCGTACTGCTCGTCCTGCTGCTGGGCTCCGCCCTCGTCTGGCGGGTCCACCGGCAGCGCAACCCCGAACTCGGCGGGCTGCTGGTCGTCACCGACCTACGGACCGGGAACCGGCAGACGATCCCGCTGCGCGGCCGGGAGGTCAGCGAGGAGACGGACGCCGGGCAGGTGCGGGCCCGGATCACCGTACGCGGCCGGCAGGAGGCCGGACGCGCGGTCCTCGTCCTGCGGTGCGAACGCGACGCCCCGCGCGCGGGCGGGGAGCGGCTGCGCGACACCGGCACCTGTGAGCTGGGCAAGTCCACCGTGCTGTGCGGCATCGGGTTCTCCCACGAGACGGAGAACGAGGCGGCCGTCCTTCAGTGACCCCTCCCCCGGCGGGCCGCGGAAGGCCCCGAGAAAGGACGTCGACATGGTGATGCCCCTGGACCCGGACGGGGATCCGGCGGAGGCCGCCGGGTTCCGGCTGCTGGGCAGACTGGGCACGGGCGGGTTCGGCACGGTCTACCTCGGCCGGCGGCCCGGCGACCGGCACGGGCCGGACACGCTGGCGGCCGTGAAGCTGCTCAAGCACGAGTTCACCGAGGACGCCCAGCACATGCAGCGCTTCCACCAGGAGAGCAAGGCGCTGGAACGGTGCAGGGGCGCGCGGATCCCCGAGCTGCTCGCGCTCGACTTCGCGGCCGGCCGGCGGCCCACGCTGGCCACCCGGTTCATCCCCGGTCTGTCGCTGTACCGGGTCGTGGAGGCGCACGGCGGCCCGCTGCCCCGCGACACGGTGCACACGCTCGCCGCCGAACTCCTCGACACCCTCGGCACCGCGCACCGCAAGGGGCTGCTGCACCGGGACCTGCACCCGGGGAACATCCTGCTGACCCACGACGGGCCGTGGATCATCGACTTCGGGCTCACCCGGATCCGCGGCCAGCGGGTCACGCTCACCCTCGACATGGTCATCGGGCAGCCCCACTTCTGCGCCCCCGAACAGGTGCGGGGGCTGGCCAGGACCGGGCTCGCGACCGATGTCTTCGCCTTCGCCGGCATCGTCCTGTACGCCCTCACCGGCCACCCGCCGTACACCGCAGAGGACGACGCGCGGGCCATGCTGGTGCGCCGGGTGAGCGGGGCCGCGCCCGATCTGTCCAGGCTGCCGGACGACGCCACGGGCCGACTGATCCGTGCCTGTCTGGCCGAGGATCCGGCCGACCGCCCCCACCTGGACGAGGTCGTCGACGGCTTCGGCCGGCCGGGGGCACTGCGGCTGCCCGAGGGGGTGGGCCGCACCCTGACCGCGTACCGCACCGAACTGCGGGACTTCCTGGCCGGGGTGGGCAACGCCGCGGATCTGACGGTGCCGTTCCGTCCGGGGCGGCGCAGTTGGAGCGCCGGTGTCGGGGAGTGGCCGCAGTGCGTCGTGGCCACCGAGGAGGACGGGGTGGTCGTGGCCGACGGCGGGGGCGCGGTGCGCTGGCTGGACGCGGCCACGGGCGCGGAGAAGGTGTGCCGGCCGGACTTCACGGCTCCGGTGCAGCTGTGCGCGGACGGCGACGTGCTGCTGGTGTGCGACGCCGACGGGCGGCTGGAGTCCTGGGACACCCGGGAGCACCGCCTGTGGTGGTCCTCGACGGCGGGCGGACTCGCCCAGGCGCGGGTGCTGCTGCGCGGGCGGAGCGTGTTCCTCGGCGACGCGACCGGCCGGCTGCACCACTTCGACGCGGTGACCCGGCGTCTGTGGTGGGAGACCGATCCGCTCACCGACACCTCGGGCGCCCCGGCCGTCCCGGTGGTGGTCGGGGCCCGGCAGGTGTACCTGTCGGCCGTGCGGGGCGCGGAGATCCTCGCCGTCGACGACGAGGACGGCGCCCTGGCCTGGAAGGCACCGGTACGGCTGCCGGCCCCGGTCCTGGCGCCGCCGCTGCCGCTGGAGGAGCACCTGGTGGTCGCGGACGGCGAGGGCACGCTGAGGTGCCTCGCGGCCGTCGACGGTTCCGCCGTGTGGGAGGTCCGGCTCGGCGCGCCGGTGGTGGCCGCGCCGGTCAGGGTGCTCGACACGGTGGTCGTCGGGGACGTCGCGGGCACGGTCCACTGCCTGGGCGCGGCGACCGGCGAGCCGGTCTGGCGCGCGCACCACGGGGAGCGCGAGGAGTTCTTCGCCCTGTGCTCCGACGGGGCCGCGGTGTACGCGGGCGGCTGGAGCGGACGGCTCCATCTGCTGGACGCGGCGGACGGCGCGTCGCTCCAGAGCTTCGACCTGGGCGGCCAGATCCTGGCCACGGCCTGCTCCCCCGGCGCCAACAGCATCCACGCCGCCTCCTCGGGCGGCACCCTGCACACGCTGCCGGCCGCGGCGGTCCGGTAGCGCGGCGTGCGGGAAACGGGGACACGGGTCCCCTGCCCGCCGCAGCGGTGCACATCATCGCGATCCGGTGGCGCACACCCACGCACCGTCAACGGCCCGGCCCCGAACCGCGGCCGCCCCCGCGCCGTGCAGAAGGGAGCCCGGACTCCGGACTCCCACTCGCCGCGGCGGCGCACACCACCGCGATCCGGGGGCACGCAGCCACGGACGGCCGGCGGGCCAGGCCGCATCCGCCCGCGCGCCGGCCGTCACCCTCCCGGGCGCGGGGCGCCGACCCGCCTCGCGGGGGGCGTGCGTCGTCAGTCGTCGCGCTCTTCGAGTACCGCCATCGCGGCGTTGTGGCCCGGTACGCCGCTGACTCCTCCGCCGCGTACCGCGCCCGCGCCGCACAGGAGGACGTTGGCCTGCCGGGTTTCCACGCCCCAGCGGCCGGTGCCCTCCTGGGCCCAGGGCCAGCTCAGAGCGCGGTGGAAGATGTTGCCGCCGGGCAGACGCAGGTCCCGTTCCAGGTCCAGCGGGGTCTTCGCCTCGATGCAGGGCCGGCCGTCGGCGTCGGTGGCCAGGCAGTCGGCGAGTGGTTCGGCGAGGTGGGCGTCGAGCTGCGCGAGCGTGGACTTCAGCAGTTCCTCGCGTACGGCGTCGTTGTCCCGGGCGAAGAGCCGGGCGGGGGTGTGCAGGCCGAACAGGGTGAGTGTCTGGTAGCCCTGTTCGACCAGGCCGGGGCCGAGGATGGTGGGGTCGGTCAGGGAGTGGCAGTAGATCTCGGAGGGCGGCGCGGCGGGCAGCTCGCCCACGGCGGCCCGGGCGTGGGCGTCGGCGAGCTGCCGGTACCCCTCGGCGATGTGGAAGGTGCCGGCGAAGGCCTCGCGCGGGTCGACCGCGGTGTCCCGGAGCCTGGGCAGCCGCTTGAGCAGCATGTTCACCTTGAGCTGGGCGCCCTCGGCGGGCTCCGGCGGCTCCTCGCCGGTCAGCGCGGCCAGGGCCTGCGGGGAGGCGTTCACCAGCACGTGCCGGGCGCCGACGGTGCCCTCGCCGTCGCGGGTGCGGTACGTGACCTCCGCCGCGCGCCCGTCGCTCACCACCCGTACCGCCTCGTGGCCGGTGGCGATGACGGCCCCGGCCCGGCGGGCCGCGGCGGCGAGCGCGTCGGTCAGGGCGCCCATACCGCCGACCGGCACGTCCCAGTCGCCGGTGCCGCCGCCGATCACGTGGTACAGGAAGCAGCGGTTCTGCGCGAGGGACGGGTCGTGGGCGTCGGCGAAGGTGCCGATGAGGGCGTCGGTGAGGACCACGCCCCGTACGAGGTCGTCGGCGAAGCGGTCCTCCACGGCGACGCCGAGCGGCTCCTCGAACAGGATCCGCCAGGCCTCCTCGTCGTCGACGCGGCGGCGCAGTTCCTCGCGGGTCGGCAGCGGCTCGGTGAGCGTCGGGAAGACCCTGCGGGCGAGGCGTCCGGTCATGCCGTAGAAGCGCTGCCAGGCCTCCCACTCGCGGTCGGAGCCGGTGAGCCGGGCGAAGGCCTCGCGGGTGCGCTCCTCGCCGCCGCCCACGAGGAGTCCGGTGGGCCGTCCGCCGCGCTCGACGGGCGTGTACGAGGAGATCGTGCGGGTGCGCAGCCGGACGTCCAGGCCCAGGTCCTGGACGATCTTCCGGGGCAGCAGGCTGACCAGGTACGAGTAGCGGGACAGCCGGGCGTCCACGCCGGCGAACGGGCGAGTGGAGACGGCGGCGCCGCCGGTGTGGTCCAGCCGCTCCAGCACGAGCACCGACCGTCCGGCCCGGGCCAGGTAGGCGGCGGCGACCAGCCCGTTGTGCCCTCCGCCGACGATGACGGCGTCGTACGTACCGTGTCCCTGGTGTGCGCTCATGGTCCTTCGTAACACGCGGTGATCCACATCGGCCAGGGTGCGGTCAAGGCGGATCGGCGCCTACGGCCCGTCGGCCGCGCGCTGCCCGCGCAGGACGGCGACCCTGCGGTACAGCTCTGCGGCCTCCTGGCCGCGGCCGAGTTGTTCCAGGCAGTGGGCCTCGTCGGTGCGGCTGGCGAGGGTGTCGGGGTGGCCGGCGCCCAGGACGCGCTCGCGGGCCCCGGCCACCGCGCGGTACTCGGTGAGCGCGTCGGCCCAGCGGCCGAGCCAGCCGAGGCTCACGGCGACCTCACGGCGGCTGACGAGGGTGTCGGGGTGGTCGGCGCCGAGCACGCGGCCGCGGATCGCGCACACGTCGCGGGACTCCGCGAGGGCCTCCTCCCAGCGGCCGAGCCGGCCGAGGTTGACCCCGAGACCGTGGCGCGCGCGCAGGGTCTCGGGGTGCGCGGGTCCGTGCACCCGAGTGCGGTCGTCGATCAGGGCCCGGTACAGCTCCAGCGCCTCCGCGCTGCGCCCGAGCCGGCCCAGGCTGATGCCGACCTCGTAGCGGGCGGCCAGGGTGTCGGGGTGGTCGGCGCCGAGCGCACGGGTACGTGCCCCGGCGACCTCGCGGTAGGTGTCCAGAGCCTCCGCCCACCTCCCCAACTGCCCTAGGGCGTAGGCGACTTCGAATCTGGTGACCAGGGTGTCGGGGTGCTGCGGCCCGAGCACCCGGGCGCGGGCGGCGGCAACCTGGCAGGCCATGCGGTACGAGTCGTCCGGGCGGCCGAGGCGGCTGAGGCTGAAGGCGAGGTTGTGCCGGCAGCGCAGGGTGTCGGGATGGTCCGGGCCCATGGTGCGCTCGCGCGCGGCGAGCACCGCCGCGTACACCTGGTGCGCGTCGAAGTGGCGGCCCAGGCGGCCCAGTACGTACGCCATCTCCTGGCGCACGGCGAGCGTGTCCGGGTGGTCGGCGCCGAGCGCCCCGATGCGCGCCTCGGCCACCTGCTTGTACTCCCGCAGCGCCTCGGCCGGACGACCGGTACGGCTGAGGCCGAAGGCGTATTCGTAGCGGCCGGCGAGAGTGTCGGGGTGGTCGGGGCCGAGGAGGCGGGCCCGCTCGTCGGCGATGGCCCGGTGTGCCTCGCACGCCTCTTCCCAGCGGCCGAGCCGTCCGAGGCTCAGGGCCGCCCGGTGCCGGTCGGTCAGCGCCCTGACGGCCTCCGGGGCGGGGACGGGCCGTCCGCCGGGCGTCCGCCCGGTCTCCGCCGGGCCGTCCGTGGCGGTGCGCGGGGTCCACTCGCCGGTCAGGCCGGCCGCGTCGGCCGGGGGTGCGGTGCGCGGGGCCGCGCCGGCCGCCTTGTGACCGGTGGTCATGCCGCGTGTCCACGACGGCAGCCGGGCGTCACGACCGGCCGGTTCGGACGGGCGCGGCCGTGGGAGCGGGGTGACCATGGTGGGCGCGTACCGCGGCACCGGCGTGCGGCCGGCGATGATGCGGCGGCTCAACGCGTGTGCGTCGTCGGGCCGTTGCTCGGGCAGTTTGGCGAGCAGGTCGAGGATGATCCGCTCCAGGTACCCGGGGAGTTCGGCGCGTTGACGGCGGGGCGGTTCGGGCGGGGTGTCGCGGTGCCCGACGAGGATCGCCCAGGCGTCGTCGAAGTCGAACGGTGGTGTCCCGGTGGCGAGTTCGTACAGCACACAGCCCAGCGAGTACAGGTCGCTGCGCTGGTCGACCTCGGTTCCGCCGATCTGTTCGGGCGACATGTAGTGCGGGGTGCCCATGGCGACGCCGGTGCCGGTCAGGCGGGCGGTGAAGCCGATGTCGTGGCCGAGCCGGGCGATGCCGAAGTCGCAGATCTTCACCGTCCCGTCGGTCAGGCGCATGATGTTCGCCGGTTTCAGATCCCGGTGCACGATGCCCTGTTGGTGGGTGTAGGCGAGGGCCGCGGCGACCTGTTCGGCGATCTCGACGATGTCGGGCACGGCCAGCGGCCGGTGGTCGTTGTCCTCCAGCAACTGTCCGAGGTTGCGGCCGTCGAGCATCTCCATCACCAGGTAGAGCACGCCGTCGGACTCGCCGAAGTCGTGGACGACGGTCACACCCCGGTGCTGGAGCGCGGCGGCCACCCGGGCCTCGCGCCGGAACCGCTCGCGCAGCACCCGGGTGAAGGACGGGTCGCGCTGGGGGCCCAGCGGCTTGAGGCACTTCACCGCGACATGGCGGCCCAGCGACTCGTCCCGCGCCCGCCACACCTCGCCCATGCCGCCCCGGCCGATGGTGTCGAGCAGCCGGTAACGGCCCTGGATCAGCATGGTGTCCGACATCTCGCGCCGCCCCCGTCGCCGTGTACCCCGCCTCTCCGGGCCGTGCCCGGCGTCCGGGCCGCCCCCTGGCCCCGTCCCGGCACCGGCCTGATCCGCGGGAGGGCCCCCGTCCAGTATGGCGAGCGACCGCCCGGCTTTGTACGGTGCGGAACGGACCCGGGGGCGCGGAGCTCCGGGTACGCGCGCCGCCCCGGGGGCGAGCCCGAACTGCACATCCCACCGTGCGAAATGACCCCGTACGAGGCGCCGGACGTCTGCGGCACCGCCCGCCGGGCCCCGTCCCGGCCCGCCCACCAGCGCTGATGCAAGGGCCCAGAGGAGGGACGAAAATGGGCAACGTACCTGATTCCCAAGCGAAAGGGAGCCAGTAATGCGACGTCGACTCACACGCGCACTGGCCACCGGCCTCGCTGCGGGCGTCATGGCGGGTGGCGCCGCCGTGGCCTCCGTGGGCACCGCGTCGGCAGCGCCCGCCAAGAGCACCACCTCGTACGGGACAGCGCACCACAACTGTCACAAGGTCAAGGGGCACTACTTCACGACCCGCCACGGCAAGAGGGTCTGGGTCTCGGAGCACATGGTCTGTACCACCAGGATGCGCTGAGGCCCGGCCTCGCCATCAGTGAAGGAGGGCCCTTCTCGTCCATGGGCGGGAGGGGCCTGGGCACGTTGACGACCGGGCGCGAAGGGGGTGCCCGTGCTCCCGGTGTGCCCGTGCGGGGCAGCGGCGCGACGATGGAAGTGCTGAGGGGCGATGCACCGCGAACGCCTGTCCCGGAACCTGTCGGACTCACGCCTGCCTATGGTCCGGCTGGGCGGCTGGGTCGCGATGATGGGTTTGCGCGGGCCGGGCGCCGGTCACCCGTGACCCGGAGAGGAGGCGCCGTCGCCATGTCATGTCCCACCCCGTCCCCTCCGGCGTCGAGCGGCACCGGCCACCGTGACGGGCGTTCACGGCGGCCGAGTTGAGCAAGCGGGAGTCCTCCGACCGCCCGACGACGCACCTGGGGTGGGCCGCTGAGCTCTACCGGCGCGGCAAGCGGCTGGAGCTCATGCACCGGGCGATGGGGTTCGCCACGCTCTCCCTGGTCACCCTGGCCCCGCTGCTGATCGTGGTCGCCGCGCTCGATCCGCTGCACCACGGCGGGTTCGCGTTGTGGCTGGTGGACGGCATGGACCTGTCCGGCCGGTCCGCCGACGTGCTCTCGGAGGTCTTCAGCCCGGCGCGCAGGGTGGCCGGTACCACCAGCGCGTGGGGCCTGGTGCTGCTCGCGGTGTTCGGCGTGTCCTTCGCGTCGAGCGTGCAGAACGCCTACGAGCGGGTGTGGCGGCTGCCCGCCGGGCCCTGGCACCGGATCTGGCGGCAGGCCGTCTGGCTGGTCGCGCTCATGGTGTACCTGTACATGCAGGTGCTCACCCGGACGGTGTTCGACGGGACCTACCGCATGCTGCTGAGCGTGGGTGTCGGCGTGCTGTTCTTCTGGTGGGGCCCGCACTTCCTGCTCGGCAGCCAGGTGCGCTGGCGGCTCCTCTTCCCCGGCGCCGTCGCCACCATGGTCGGCCTGGTGGGCCTGCGCGCCTTCTCGTTCCTGGTGTTCACCCCGCTGATCGTGACCAACGCGGTCAGCTACGGCGCCATCGGCACCATCCTGGTGGTGGAGTCCTGGCTGGTCGGCGCGGGGTTCGTCGTCTACGGCGGCGCGCTGTTCGGGCATCTGTTCTGCGACCGCATGGGTCACCTGCTGGAACACCAGGAGGGCCCCGTCGAGTGAGTCCGGGCCGGCCTCCGGGCCGGCGAAGGAGTCCGGGTCGCCGGGGGTGGCCGGTCGCTGCGGGACGGAGTCACTGCGGGGCGGCCGGTCGGCCGCCCCGCCGGTCTCACCTGCTCCGCAGCGTCTCGAGCGTCGCGTCGAGCCGGGCCGCGCGCGGCCGGTTGTGGGGGAGCTTCGCGAGCACGACCGCCATACCGCAGGTGTCGGTGAGGGCGGAGAAGACCAGTCCGCCCGCCACGCCCGCCGGCAGGATCAGCAAGGCCGGGTGGACGAGCAGTCCGAGCGCCAGCCCGAGCAGCACCAACGTTCCGGCCGTGAAACGCACTTGGCGTTCCATGCTCCAGCCGGCCGGGGTCTCGCAGGCCGTCGGCCGGTGCAGCTCGTGACCCGCCGCCGCCCAGGCGCCGGTGCCGCCGGTGAGGGTGGCGGCGGCGACGCCCTGCCGGGCCAGGTAGACGCAGGCCTTGGCCGAGCGGGCGCCCGAGGCGCAGACGACGAGGACCTCGCCGCGCTCCGCCGCGTGCCGTATCTCGGGCAGCGCCTGCCCGACGCGGTCCAGCGGGATGTTGAGCGCGCCGGGGAGGTGTCCGGAGGCATACTCGCCGGGCGTGCGCACATCGATGACGGTCAGCTCGTCGAGCCGTGAGCGCGCCTGCTCGACGGCCATGGGGACGGGGATGGAGGGAACGGTCACGGCGGAACGGGTCCTTTCCGGTCGGTGGGATGGTCGACGTCGTCCCGAGGACGGACGTACAGTACCCCCAGGGGTATGTCGCAAGGAGTGATCGTGGAACTGGAGCTCGAGGGCACGGACCTCAAGGCCGTGCTGAACCGGTTGCGCCGGGCGCAGGGCCAGATCTCCGGGGTGATCCGGATGATCGAGGAGGGCCGCGACTGCGAGGAGGTCGTGACCCAGCTCGCCGCCGCCTCCCGCGCCCTGGACCGCGCCGGTTTCGCCATCATCGCCACCGGCCTGCAGAAGTGCGTGGCCGACATCGAGGCGGGGCGGACGAACGGCCAGGACCCCGCGCAGATGCGGGCCCGCATGGAGAAGCTGTTCCTGTCGCTGGCGTGAGAGCGGGCCGTCCCGGGCCCGGCCGGCCGGCGCGCATCAGGCCACCGCGTCGACGAGCATGAACGCCGCCACCGCCAGCAGTGCCGCGGCGAAGATCCGCTGCAACACCGGCCCGGACACCTTGGCGGCCAGCCGCCTGCCGTCCCAGGCGGCGAGGACCGCCGCACCGGCGAACGGCGCGATCACCGCCCAGTCCAGCCCGTCGACCGTCCCGGCGCGCAGCGCCAGCGCGGCCAGGGAGTTGGCGGTGATGACCAGCAGGCTGGTACCCACGGCCTCGCGCATCCGCAGGGAGAGCGCGCCCACCAGGGCGGGGACGGCGAGGAAGCCACCGCCGACGCCCAGCACTCCGGTGACCGCGCCGAGTCCGGCGCCTGCGGCCGCGGCCCGCCCGTGCCGTACCGGACGGTCCTCCTCCGGCGCCGGGCGCGGGCGCAGCATCCGGGCCGCGGCGACCGCCGCGACGAGCGCGAAGGCGGCGGCCAGCACGGCGTCCGGCAGCCGTCCGGCGACCGCGCCGCCCAGCATGGCCGGGCCGATGCCCGCGGCGGCGAACGACAGGCCGGTGCGCCACCGCACATGGCCGTCGCGGGCGTGTGCGACCAGCGCCGTGGCCGAGGTGACGGTGACGACGACCAGGCTCGCGGTGGTGGCCGCGGCCGGGGTGAAGCCGAGCAGGTAGATCAGGGCGGGGACGGCCAGCACGCTGCCGCCGCCCCCGAGCGCGCCCAGTGCCAGGCCGACGACGGCCCCGGCGGCCAGGGCGAGGAGCAGAGCACTCACGCGATCGCGCCGTCCTCGCGCCGGCCGCAGGATCCGCCGCCGGTCCGGGCGTGGCCCGTGCGTGCGGCCGCCTCCAGGGCGGTGATCCTGGCGGGAGCGGGGAGGGCCGGACTCATCGGCACCGTTCCTCCCGTGCGGTCCGTACGGTGAGTCCCGCCTTCTCCGCGGACTCGAACCCGTCGTCCACCGCGACCACGTCGCGGCCCGCCGCGTCGAGCAGGGAGGCCGCCACGGCCGCCCGCATGCCGCCCGCGCAGTGCACCCACACCTGGCCGTCGGGGACCTCGCCGGTCCGCCGGTGCAGCTCGTGCACCGGGATGTGCACCGAGCCCTCGACGAAGCCCCCGGCCCGTTCGGAGTCGCGCCGGACGTCCAGTACGACGACGTCCTTCGCCGGGCGCCGCTCGGCGAGGTCCGCGAAGGTGGCCCGCGGGAAGGAGGCGGGCTCCTCGCCCGGGCGGAGCCAGGCGGACGGCCCGCCGGTGGCCGCGGCCGCCGGGCGGTCGATGCCGACCCTGGCCAGCTCGCGCTGCGCCTCGGCCAGTTGCGCGGCCGTCCCGGCGAGCAGCGTCACCGGCCTGCCCCAGGGCACCAGCCAGGCCAGATAGGTGCCGAGCTTGCCCTCGGCCTCGAAGTTGAACGACCCGGCGACGTGCCCTTCGGCGAAGGCCACCCGGTTGCGCAGGTCGACGACCCACTCCCCCGCGGCCAGCCGGGCGGCTATCTCCTCGGGGTCGGCGACGGCGGGCGGAGTCAGGTCGACGGGCTCGGGTCCGGCGGCATTGGCCGGTCCCATGTGCGTGTAGTACGCGGGGATGTCGTCCAGGCCCGCGAGCAGGTCCGCCACGAAGGCGTCGACGTCGCGGGTGAGCGCGTCGTTGACCACGCGTTCCCGGCCGATGGTCGTGCTGTCGCCCTCCGTCTGCCCGGAGGAGCAGAAGCTGCCGAAGCCGTGGGTGGGAAGCACCGCGGTGGCGTCGGGCAGTGCGTCGGCGAGCCGGTGGGCGGAGGCGTGCTGGGCGCGGGCCAGGCCCTCGGTCAGCCGCGGTTCGACCAGGTCGGGGCGGCCGACGGTGCCGATCAGCAGCGAGCCGCCGGTGAACGCGGCGAGGGCGGTGCCGGCCTCGCGCAGGACGTACGAGGTGTGGTGCGGGGTGTGTCCCGGGGTGGCCAGGGCGTGCAGGGTCAGCCGGGCGTCCTCGTCGACGGTCACCGTGTCGCCGTCGCGGACCGGGGTGCGCGCGAAGCTGACGCGGGCGCCTTCCGGGACGAGGTAGTCGGCTCCGGTGAGCCGGGCGAGTTCCAGGCCGCCGGAGACGTAGTCGTTGTGGACGTGGGTCTCGACGACGTACGCGATGCGCACCCCGCGCCGGGCCGCCGCCGCCAGCACCCGGTCGACGTCCCTGGGCGGGTCGACCGCCACCGCCGTGCGCCCGCCTCCGGCCAGGTAGCTGCGGTTGCCGAGTCCTGCCAGCTCGATCGTGTCGACGAAGAACACAGGGCACTCCCTTCCTGAGCGAAGAATTACCCCCGGGGGTATCTCGCACCGACAGTAGCACGAGTACCCCCGGGGGTATTTCCCGCCTCGGGCGGTGGGGAGGAAGGGTCCGGGAGGGGGCCGGGAACATGGTTCGGTCGGGCAGCACCGGAGCGCACGTCTCACCCGGCAGGACGCGCCTGCCCGGCACCGCGCGGTCACACCCGCTGCGGTACGACGGCCACCGGGCAGTGCGCGTGGTGCAGGAGGGTGTGAGCCGTCCGTCCGACCTGGAGGCCGAAGTGGCCCTCCCTGCGCCGTACCCCGACGATCACCAGGTCGGCGGCAGCCGACCGGTCCACGAGCACCCGGTGCGCCGGGCCTTCGACCGTCGCGGGGCGCACTCGTACCGCCGGGTGTTCGACCTCCGGTTCGCGCAGCAGCTCCTCGAGGACGGCGGCGGCATGCTCCTCCTGCCGCCGGGCCGGCTCGTCGGCGAGCACCGGGTTGCCGACGCCCTCGTGCACGGGACGCCGCCAGGCACGTACGACGTCGAGGACGCAGCCGCGCACCTCGGCCTCGCGGAACGCGAACCGCACGGCCTCGTGCCCGGTGTCGGCGTCGCCTGCGGCGAGCAGGATCCGCTCGTGGGTGCCGGCCAGGCCCGCCAGGTCGCCGCGCACCACGACCACCGGGCAGTGCGCCCGGGCCGCAACGGCGAGGCCGACCGAACCCAGCAGCAGCCCCTTCAGCTGTCCCCGCCCGCGAGAGCCGGTGATCAGCGCGGAGGCGTTGGCGGCCTCGCCGAGCAGGGCGGTGACCGCGTCCTGCGGAAGGATCTCCGTGGACACCTTCACCCCCGGGTCGCACCGCTGGGCGCGCTCCGCGGCAAAGGCGACGACGTGCTCCGCCATCACCTGCTCCGAGGGACGTCCCCCGGTCCCCGACGGCATCGCGCCCTCGTACCGCTCCCACAGGGACGCGTACACCAGGCGCAGCGGCAGTCCGAACCGGGCGGCCTCACCCACCGCCCAGTCCACCGCTGTCAGGCTCGGGTCCGACCCGTCGACACCCACCACCAGGGGCAGTTCCATCGACCTCACCGCCTTCCACCGGGGGCTGCCGCCCTCCTGCGGCTGCTTCTGCCACCTTCACCGTCGCATCCGGCACGGCACGGCGCGAGAGCGGTCCGGTCGTTCAGGGGGCCGGTCGGTCCCCTGCCGTCAGGTCTCGGGTCCGGTCCCCGTTCCCGTCCCCGTGGCGCGGGACGACGGCTGCTCGTGGGCCAGATCGGGTTCCAGGAGGGGGCGGCGGCGTGGTCCCGTGAGGTCGTCGCACCGCACGTCCACCACACCGCCGACGGTGCGCGTCAGACGGACGACGAGCGGGATCAGGGAGGCGTCCGGGAGCCTGCCGGTCAGGGTGACCACGCCCTCGCGTACCGCCACGCCCACCGAGTCCGTCAGAAAACCGGCGGCGACGATCTGACGGCGCACGTCCGCGGCGATGTCCTCGTCACCGCGGAGGAACACCTTGAGCAGGTCGGAGCGGCTGACGATGCCGACGAGCACTCCGTCGTCGCCGACGACCGGGAGGCGCTTGACGCCGTGCCGGGCCATGAGGCGGGCGGCCCGGCCCAGGGTGGCGGCGGGGTGGACGGTGACGGCCGGGGTGTTCATCAGCTCCTCGGCGGTCACGGCCCGGGCCTTGGCCGAGCCCGGCCCGGCCACGGGCCGAGGCGGCCCGCCGGGCAGGTCCGGGTCGTCCTCGCGCAGCTCCTCCTTGCGCAGCAGATCGGCCTCGGAGACGACGCCGAGCACCCGGCCCCGGCCGTCCAGCACGGGCATCGCGCTGACGCCCCACTCCTCCATGGTCCGCACGATCTCCTTGAACATCGCTCCACCGGCCAGGGCGACGACGGTCGGGGTCATGACGTCGCCGACGGTGTACTGGGAACCCTGCATGGCGTCCTCCGGCGGGCTCGAAGAAGAGAGGGCTGACAAGGGGCTGACGAGGGGGGCGGGCCGAGGATCACTCGAGGGTCAGACGACGGAGTCCAGGCCGTACAGGCTGCGTCCGCCGACGAGTTCACGGCCCGTGACCAGTTCCGGTTCGATACGGACGAACACCACCTGAGGCGAGGGCACCCAGGAACGCGGACCGCCGTGGAGCAGGCGCCGGTGCTCGGCCGGGTCGGCGACCACCGAGGCGGGGCCGGTGACGACGACGCTCCAGCCGGAGTGCGCGACCGCGTCCACCTCGTCGGCCTCGAAGGCGACCACCGCGCCGTCGATCGCGCGGACCAGTTCGGATGTGGCCGAGGTGCACAGCAGCACCGCGCCGTCGCCGTCCAGGGCGAAGTTGACCGGAAGCACCGCGGGCAGGGCGTGCCGCGTGTGGACGATACGGCCCACCGGCGCCCTGGCCAGCAGCCGAAGGCACTCCTGCCGCCCGAGCTCACGGAACCCGTCGTTGCGATACATCAGTCATCCGTCTTTCCGCCTGGCGGAGCGCGTGCGGCCGCTCCGCACCGCGTCTCCCGCGCCTCTCCCGCACGTCCAAACCTCTCCCGCGCGTACACGCCCGTCGTCCGGCCCGTCACGTCGTCCGGCCCGTCAGGCCGCGGGCACCGGGACGACCTCGCGCCGCGGGCCGCCGAGCACGACCTTCAGGGCCCCCGTCTCGGCGGCGTGGGCGAAGACGTCGTAAGCCTCCTCCATGCGCTCCATCGGGAACGTGTGCGTGACGAGCTGGGAGGTGGGCAGCCGGCCGGCCGCCGCCATCCGCAGCAGGGTCGGCGTGGAGCGGGTGTCGACCAGGCCCGTGGTGATGGTGACGTTCCTGCTCCACAGGTCTTCCAGGTGCAGGGTGGCGGGCTTGCCGTGGACTCCGACGTTGGCCACGTGTCCTCCGGGCCGCACCATGCGCGTGCACAGCTCGAAGGTCTCCGGTACGCCCACCGCCTCGACGACCACGTCGGCGCCGAGGCCTCCGGTGAGGTCCTCGACCAGTTGCTCGGGGGCCTCGCGCGCGTCGGCGACGGCCTCGGCGCCGAGCTTGCGGGCGGCCTCCAGACGGGCGGCGGCCAGGTCCACCGCGATGATCCGCTCGGGCGCGAACAGCCGGGCGGTGGCGATCGCCGCGAGTCCGACGGGCCCGGCGCCGACCACGACCACGGTGTCCCCGGGGCGTACCCGCCCGTTGAGCACTCCGACCTCGTAGGCGGTGGGGAAGACATCGGCCAGCAGCACGGCTTCCACGTCGGTCACCGCGGCGGGCAGCGGATGGACGGAGAGGTCCGCGAAGGGCACCCGGACGAACTCCGCCTGGGTGCCGTCGACCAGGTGGCCCAGGATCCAGCCCCCGCCGCCGCGGCACTGGCTGTACATGGCCTCGCGGCAGAAGCGGCACCGGCCGCAGGCGGTGACGCAGGAGACGAGGACGCGGTCGCCGGGCCGTACGCTGCCCACCTCGGCGCCGACCTCGACGATCTCGCCGACGGCCTCGTGCCCCAGCACCGTGCCGGGGCGGACCTCGGGCACGTCGCCCCTGAGGATGTGCAGGTCGGTCCCGCAGATGGTCACGGCGTCGACGCGGACCACGGCGTCGGTGGCCTCGTCGAGGTCCGGGTCGGGGACCTCGTCCCAGGCGGACTGCCCGGGGCCTTGGAAGACGTAGCCTTTCATGCCGAACCTCACCCTCTTCGCTCCGGGACCGGTGGCCTTCACGGACGGACGGCCGATCGAACGGCCTTCACGGTCGGACCGTCTTCCCGGTCGGTCGGCCTTCTTGATCGGTCGGCCGGGAGCCCGCGGCCGGTGGGCGCGGGCCGCGCTCGGCGCGGCACCGGAACCCGGACCGGGACCGCCCACGTCTTCAGCTTCTCCGACGACCGGGGGTTCCGCATGGGCCGGTCGGCCCCATCGGCCGCCCGCGAGGGCGCGTACCCGCGGTGCAGGGGCGCCCACGGGTTCCTCTGCCGTCCCCGAGGGGACCGAACGGCCCTTCCGCGCACCCGGCCGGACCGGCTTGGCTGGCGGCATGTCCGAACGTCCCACCGGGCCCGCCGACAGCCATGCGGAATGCACCGTCGGCACCACGACCGTCGTGACACTGAACGGCGACGTCGACCTGGTCACGAGGCTGTCCCTCGCCGCGCGCCTCGACACGCTGACCGACGGGCCCCGGCCGGATCTGGTGCTCGACCTGCGGCCGGTGCCTTTCATCGACTGCGCCGGGCTCGGTCTGCTGTGCCGGGTCCGCAACCGTGTCACGGCACGCGGCGGCCGGCTGCGGCTGGTCAGTGGCAGTTCTTCCTTCCGGCGGATCCTGCGGCACACCGGCCTGACCGGTGTCTTCCAGGTGCTGCCGGAGTTCGGGGAGTCCCCGGGCGCCGGGCCGATCCCCCGGCAGGGGGTGGTCGCCGCGGGACCGGGATGACACACACGCCGAGAACATCGTGGTCGGCGATGTGGTCGCCGGTACGGCGGCGGGGCGCGCTGCGGGCCGGGAGCTCGCCCGGCAGCGCGCCGACCGGCAGCCGGTGCGGGCCGTGCTGCTCACGGCCGCCCCGGAGACCGCGTCGACGGGTGACGCGACCTGCCGGGCACCGGCGAAGGTCCGCCGGACCGGCCCCGACGGCACCACCCGCACCAGGCAGGTCCTGGTGAGCACGGACCTGCCCACCGGCGCGGCGATCACCGTCCGGCAGGACGGCCGGGGCTTCCTGGCCGCCCTGTTCGGGGCCGCGGCGGCGCTCGCCCTCGGCGGGCCGGCCCACGGGACGACGGCTCTGGTCCGCCGGCGGCTGGACCGGCGCCGCTACGAGTTGCGGGCGCGGAGTGGGACCTCGTCGGCCCGCGCCGGGACCGGACGACGAGCCGACCCGCCAGGACGGCGCGACCCGCCCCGGAGGCGGGCGCACGCCGGAAGCGTTCGAATGGATGCGAGGCGGTTTGCCGCCGCGCCGCCGGTAGAACGTACGAGGAGGTGGCGGCGCATGCGCTACGAGAACCGCGCGGACGCCGGACGGCGCCTGGCCCGGTGCCTGGAGTTCCTGCGAGACGAGGACGTGGTGGTGCTCGCAGTGCCAAGGGGCGGCGTCCCGGTGGCCTTCGAGGTGGCCCGGCACCTGGGCGCCCCGCTCGACCTGGCCGTGGTGCGCAAGCTGCGCGTGCCCTGGCAGCCAGACCTCGGATTCGGCGCCCTCGGTGAGAACGGCGTACGCGTCATCGACCGGGCCGTCCTGAGCGAGAGCGGCCTCGATCCCCCCGGGCGGGAAACCGTCGAACGCGCCGAGCGCGCCGAACTGGAGCGCCGGCTGCGGCACTTGCGCGACGACCACCCGCCACTGCCCGTGGCCGGGCGGACCGCGCTCGTCGTGGACGACTCGCTGTCGACCGGCGCCGCCGCGGAGGCCGCCTGCCGGGTGGCCCGGACCCGCGGCGCCGGGCAGGTGGTCCTCGCGGTCCCGGTCGGACCGGAGGCTGCACTGCCGCATCTGCGCACGGTGGCCGACCGGGTCGTCTGCCTCCAGCCGCTGCGCCACCTCGGTTCGGCCGGCGCCTGGTACACGGACTTCGGGCGCGTCACCGACGCCGAGGTCGCCACGCTGCTCGCCGAGACCCGGCCGGCCACCGCGATCGCCACGAACGCCGCCGGACCGCTCCCCGAGCCTCCCTCGGCAGCCCCCTCGCCTGACCAGGAGGTGGAGGTGCCGGCCGGTCCGGTGCGCCTGGCCGCCCGGCTCGCCCTGCCGCCGACCCCGCCGGTGGCGGTGGCCTACGCCCTCAGCGGCGGCAGCGGCCGGCACCGCCCGCCGCACCAGCGCGTCGCCGCCGTCCTGCGCCGGGCGGGCCTGGGCACGCTGCTGATCGACCTGCTCACCGAGGACGAGGAGCGCACCCCGCACAACGCCTTCGACATCGTGCTGCTGGCCCGGCGCCTGCGGGCCGCCACCGACTGGCTGCGCCGCGAGACCGGCCTGCCCGTCAGTCACTGCGCGGCCGGTACGGGCGCCGGCGCGGCGGTGGAGGCCGCGGCGGGCGACGACATCCGTGCCGTGGTGTGCCTCGGCGGCCGCCCCGACCTGGCCCAGCCCTCGGCGCTGGCCCGGGTGCGCGCCCCCTGCCTGTTCGTCGTCGGCGCCCAGGACACACGGCTCCTCGGCCTCAACCGGCTCGCGGCGGACTGGATGTGCTGCGACCACCGCGTCGTCCCCGTCCCCGGCGCCACCGACCTGTTCTCCGCGCCGGACACGGTGGAGACGGCGGCGGAGCTGGCCAGGGACTGGTTCACCGCCCATCACGCCCGGCCGGAGGGGGCGGCGAGGCCCCTGACGTCGGCGTGAGCGGCGCCCGTCGTCCGCGCGGCCGCCCGGGTGCGCCCACGCCCGCCGGAAAGTACGGTGTCCTGCTGTGAAGGCCGACAACGGGGCGGCGCTGCCGCGCAAGACCTACGAGAGCGAACTCCTGCGCCTTCAGACGGAGTTGGCCAAGCTCCAGGAGTGGGTGCGGACCACCGGGGCCCGGCTGGTCGTGGTGTTCGAGGGGCGGGACGCGGCCGGCAAGGGCGGCACCATCAAGCGGGTGACCGAGCACCTCAACCCGCGCATCGCCCGGATCGTGGCACTGCCCGCGCCGACCGAGCGCCAGCGCACCCAGTGGTACTTCCAGCGGTACGTCGAGCAGTTGCCGGCCGCCGGGGAGATCGTGCTGTTCGACCGGTCCTGGTACAACCGGGCCGGGGTCGAGCACGTGATGGGCTTCTGCACCAAGGAGGAGCATCAGCGGTTCCTGCGCCAGTGCCCCATCTTCGAGCGGATGCTGGTGGAGGACGGAGTCCTGCTGCGCAAGTACTGGTTCTCGGTGAGCGACGCCGTCCAGCAGGAACGTTTCCGGCGCCGTCTGGAGGACCCGCTGCGACGCTGGAAGCTGTCGCCGATGGATCTGGAGTCCATCACGCACTGGGAGGCGTACTCGCGGGCCAAGGACGAGATGATGGTGCACACGGACATCTCCGAGGCCCCGTGGTACGTCGTGGAGAGCGACGACAAGCGCCGCGCCCGGCTGAACATGATCGCCCATCTGCTCAGCACCATGCCGTACCACGAGGTCTCACCGACGGCGCTGCGACTGCCCGAGCGGCCGGCGCCGACCGGCTACGAGCGGCCGCCGCGCGATCTTCAGACCTACGTCCCCGACCGCACGGCAGACCTTTGACCTCAGGCCCGTTCGGGCACCACGGCCACCGGGCAGGCCGAGTGGTGCAGGGCGGTGTGGGCGACCCGGCCGAGCTGGAGCCCGAACCGTCCGGACCGGCGCCGGGTTCCGACCACGAGCAGGTCCGCGCCCGGCGAGGCATCCAGCAGTACCCGGCGGGCGGTTCCCTCCGCGGTGCGCCGGCGCACCTTCACCTCCGGCGGCACGTCCCGCAGCGCCGACTCCAGGGCGTCGACGGCCCGCTCCTCGTACACCCGCTCGGGCTCCCCGCCGATCAGCGGATGGTCGAAGGCCTCGTGCGCGGGGCACCGCCAGGCCCGTACGGCCTCCAGTTCGGCCGCGCGGCGCAGGGCCTCCTCGGCGGCGAAGCGCACCGCCGCCCCCGACCGGTCCCCGACGCCGACGACGACACGGCCGTGCACGGGGACGCGGGCCTGGTTGTCGTGGCTGCCGCGGATCACGAACACCGGGCAGTCGGCGTGCGCGGCCACCCACAGGCTGACGGAGCCCAGCAGCAGATCGACGACCGGGCTGCGGCCGCGGGCGCCCACGACCAGGGCGGAGGCGTTCTTGCCCTCCCGCACCAGCGCGTACTCGGGCGCCTCGGGCAGCGCGGCCCTGCTGATCGGCAGGCCGGGATGGCGGGCGCGGGCGCGCCGGGCGGCGGCCGCGACCACCTCCTCGGCCTCCACCTGGCCGTCCGGCTTGCCGAGTTCGCGTGCGAGCGCGGCGCCCTCGTAGCGCTCCCAGAGCGAGGCGTAGACGACCCGCAGCGGCACCGCGCGCAGGGCGGCCTCGTCGGCGGCCCAGTCGGCGGCCCGCAGGCTGGATTCGGAACCGTCGACTCCGACGACCAGCGGCAGATCCATGGTCCTCAGCCTCCCTCTCCGAGGTCGAACACGATGCGGGCTTTGACCTGACCGCGCAGCACCTCGTCGATGGACTCGTTGACGGCGCCGAGCGGTCGGCTCTCCCGGATGACCCGGGTGCGGCCCTCCGCGTGCAGTTGGAAGACCTCTGCGAGGTCCTGCCGGGTGCCGACGATCGAGCCGATCACGGAGGTGCCGCCGAGCACGGTGTCGAAGATCGGCACTCGGACGGTGCCCTGCGCGGGCAGGGCCACCATGACGAGCCTGCCGCCACGCCGCAACCCGGAGGCGACCGCCTCGAAGGCGGCCCCGTTCACCGCGAGGGCGATGGCCGCGTGGGCGCCGCCGTACCGTTTGAGCTCCCGGCCGACGTCCTGGGTGCGGGCGTCGATGAGGATGTCCGCGCCGAGTTCGGCGGCGAGTTCGAGCTTGTCGTCGGTGACGTCGATCGCGGCGACACGGGCGCCGGCGATCTTGGCGTACTGCACGGCCAGGTGGCCGAGTCCGCCGACCCCGGAGATGGCCACGAGCTGGGCCGGCCGGACGCCGGCGACCTTGAGTGCCTTGTACGTGGTGACGCCCGCGCAGGTCAGCGGGGCCGCGTCGAGGGGGGAGACACCGTCGGGCACCGGCTGTGCGAAGTCCGCCCAGGCCGTCATCTTCTCGGCGTAGCCGCCGTCGCAGCCGTATCCGGTGTTGATCTGCTGCCCGCACAGCGTCTCCCAGCCGGACAGGCAGTGCTCGCAGCGACCGCAGGCGTGGCCGAGCCACGGCACGGCCACCCGCTGTCCCACGGCCAGGTGGGTGACGCCCTCACCGAGTTTCTCCACGAGGCCGACGCCCTCGTGGCCGGGCACGAACGGCGGGTTGGGCCTGACCGGCCAGTCGCCGTGGGCGGCGTGGATGTCGGTGTGGCACAGCCCGCAGGCCTCGACGCGGACGCGCACCCGGCCGGGTCCTGGCTCGGGGTCCGGGCGCTCCTCGATGACCAGGGGTTCGCCGAAGGTCCGTACGACCGCAGCCTTCATGATCCTCACTCCTCGGATGGGGTCCTGTGGTGTTCGGTGGGCTGTGCTCGTGGTGCCGGTGCGGGGGTGCTCGTGGTGCCGGTGCTCGTGCGGGCCGGTGCTCGTGCGGGCCGGTGCTCGTGCGGGTCGGTGCTCGTGCGGGTCGGGGGCGGTTGCTCGGGTGGCGGTCGGGGGCCGTGCTCGGGGTACGTCGGTCAGGGGCCGTGCTCGGGTGGCGGTCAGGGGTGGGCGACGACCGCGACAGGGGCGGCGGCGTGGTGCAGGACGGCGTGGGTGACGTGCCCGACGCGGGCGCCCAGGGGGCTGCGGCGCACGCGTCGGCCCACCACGACGAGGGATGCCGCGCGGGAGGCGTCGACGAGCAGTTCCGCGGCGCTGCCGGGGCGGGAGACCTCGGCGACCTCGACGTCCGGGTACTTCCGCCGCCAGGGACACAGCGCCTCGGTCAGTGCGGCGGCCTCGGCCACCGCGGGGGAGGTGAGCAGTTCGGCGTCGGCGGGCACGCCGTAGCCGTAGTACAGCGGCGGGTACCAGCCGTGCACGACGTGCAGTGACGTGCCGCGGCGGGCGGCCGCCTCGAAGGCGAACCGGATCAGGTCCTCGTCCGGGTGCGCGGTGTCGAGGCCCAGGACGACGGGCCGGCGGGCGGCCGCGGCGGAGGGGAGGCCCGCCCGGTCCGTCTCGTGCGCGTCGGCGGCCTGCTCCCCGGCCCGTACCAGCACGACGGGACGCTCTGCGTGCGCCAGAACGGACAACCCGGCCGAGCCGACCAGGAAGCCGCCGACCCTGCCGAGGGCCCGCGAGCCGAGCACGAGCACTTCGGCGCCGGCCGCCTCCTCGGTGAGCACTTCGGCGGGACGGCCCGACAGGTGCTCGGCACGCACCTCGACACCCGGATGGCGCAACCGCAGTCCTTCGGCGGCCTCGCGGAGCACCCTCTCGGTCCAGTGCCGACGCGTCTCCGCACCGAGCAGCGGTGCCTGCGCCAGGGGCTCGGGCACCGGCTCCCCCACATGGACGAGCCGGACCGGCAGCCCGAGCATCGCGGCCTCCCGCGCCGCCCATTCGGCGGCGGCCCGGCTCTCGGGTGAGCCGTCGAGACCGACAGTGACGGTGCGAGGCATGGACTGCCACCTCCTGCGGCGCTGCCGCGACGGGAACTTCATTGATCCGCTGATCCGCTGATCCGTTGGTCTGCTGATCCGCTTCCGAGAATCGCCGTCGGCCGGCGCGGCGGCCATGGGCCGCTGGTCCCGCACCAGGGCCGACCGGCCCCCTGACCGGGACGGTCCCCGACTGGCACGGTCGCCTCGGGCCGGGCAGCGTGGACGTACGCACAACGACTGCTCAGTGAGGTGGCCATGCAGCCTTCCGCACCTCGACGCCGGGTGGTCGTGGGCGTGGACGGTTCGCCGTCCTCGTGCGCGGCGGTGCGCTGGGCGGCGGAATACGCGCGGCTCGTCGGCGGTGTCATGGAGGCGATCCACGCCTGGGACACGCCGTCGGCCATCGGCTGGACCGGCCCCGCGATCGATCCCGAGTTCGACCTGGAGCAGGCCCGGGAGCGCTTCGCGGAGGGTCTGAGGGGTGTCTTCGGCGACGACCGGCCGGCGCATCTGGTCGAGTACCTGGTCGAGGGCGATCCGTCGGAGGTGCTGATCCGGGCCTCGGCGGGGGCGGACGTCCTCGTCGTGGGCAGCCGGGGCCGCGGCGGCTTCGCCCGCGCGATGCTGGGCTCGGTCAGCCAGCGCTGCGCCCAGCACGCGGCCTGCCCGGTGGTCGTGGTGCGCCCTGACCATGAGGTACGCCCGGACCACGGCCGGCCCGGCTGATCCGTCCCACGTCCGTGCGGTGCGCCCCGGCGCCGGTCACTGCCCGGGTGAAACCTGGGTCACTGCCTCGACGCCGCCCCGGTCACGCCTTCGGCGAGGACCGCGCGGCCTCCGCGGAGCCCACGGGCGCGTGCCAGACCAGCCTCGTACCTCCGCCCTCGGGTGTGGTCCACTCCAGGCCGCCGTCCAGCCGGCGGGCACGTTCGGCCATGTTGGACAGTCCGCTGCGGCGGCCCTCGGCGGGGATCCCCACGCCGTTGTCCGTGACCGTCAGCCGTACGCTGCGGCCGTCGGTCTCCAGCGCCACCTCCGCACGGTCGGCGTGCGCGTGCCGGGCGATGTTCGTCAGCGCCTCGGACAGCACCGCCACCACCTCGTCCGCGGTCTCCCGCGACACATGGGTGTCCAGCAGCCCCTCCATCCGCACCCCGGGTGCGAATCCGAGCACCGGCGCGGCCTTTCCGACCACCTGCACCGCCCGCGTCCGCAGTCCGGCGCCCGCCTCCTCGTCGTGCGCCCGCAGACCGAAGATCGTCGACCTGACGATCTTGATCGTCTCGTCCAGGTCGTCGACCGCCCGCAGCACCCGCTCCTTGGCCCCCGGATGGTCGATGAACCGGCCCGCGCTCTGCAAGGTCATGCCCGTCGCGAACAACCGCTGGATGGCAAGGTCGTGCAGGTCCCGGGCGATCCGGTCGCGGTCCTCCAGCAGCGCGATCTGCTCCGCGTCCCGCCGCCGCCCGGCCAGCTCCATCGCCACGGCGGCCTGCGCCGCGAATCCCTTCAGCAGCTCCAGCTCCTTGCTGGAGAAGTCGTTCGCGCCGGCCTCCCGTACGAGCAGGACCACCCCGCGCACATGATCGCCCGGGCCCCCTACCGGCACCGCCACCGCGGGACCCAGACCCGCGAACCGGGGCGGACCCGCCGTCACCCGCGGGTCACGCGAGATGTCCGGGCTGCTCACCGGTACCCCGCCGGTGAACGCCTCCCCGGTCAGCGTGCCCTCCACCGGCAGCACCAGACCCCGGTGCGCCTCCGCCTCCTGGCCGATCGCCAGCTCCACGCTCAGCGTCCCGGTCTCCTTCACCGGCGTCGACATCGCCGCCAGCGCCGCCCCGGTGATCTCCCGCGCGCGCTCGGCTATCAGCCCCAGGACCTCCGCCTGGTCGGCACCCGACATCAGGCTCTGCGTGATCTCCGCCATCGCGCGCAGCCAGCGCTCCCGCAGCCGCGACTCCTCGTACAGCCGCGCGTTGTCGATCGCCACGCCCGCCGCCACCGCCAGCGTGGCCAGCACCGACTCGTCGTCCTCGTCGAACTCCAGACCGCCGCGCTTCTCGGTCAGGTACAGATTGCCGAAGACCTGGTCCCGCACCCGGATCGGAACGCCGAGGAACGTGTTCATCGGCGGATGGTGCTCGGGGAAGCCGTACGACGCCGCATGCTCCGACAGCTTCGTCAGCCGCAGCGGTTCCGGATGCCGGATCAGCTCGCCCAGGATGCCGTGCCCTTCGGGGAACGGGCCGATCCGCGCGATCCCCTCCTCGCTCACCCCGACGGTGTGGAACGCCGACAGCCGCCTGCCGTCCGGGCCGATCACGCCCAGCGCCGCGTACTCGGCGTCCACCAGCGTCGCAGCGGCGTCCACGATGCTGTACAGCACCTGCTCCAGGTCCAGCTCCCGGCCGACCGCGAGCACCGCCTCCAGCAGACTGTGCACCCGGTCCCGGGTACTGCGCGCCGCGTCAAGACGCGCCTGCAACTCCTCCAGCAACTCGTCCAACCGCAACTGCGGCAGCCGCACACGGGCCTCCCCCGACTCCCCGGAACCACTCACCGGCGAACCCTCCAAACCCCGCGCACCACCGAAAGCCCTCTCACCCACCTGCCAGCCACATTAACGGCCCCGGCAGGCCAGGGCACGGGGAGCCCGGCCGGTTCCACTGGTGCCGCGATGACGGCCCGTCCACAATGGTCCTCTGTGCCGCAGGGGAGGACCGGATGACCCGTTTCCTCATGGCCGGGATCGACGCGTCCCGGGAAAGCCTCGTCGCGGGCGAGTGGGCGGCCGAGGAGGCGGGCCGCCGCGGTCTGGAACTACGGCTGGTTCTCGCCGTTCCCGACCCCGCCGACGGCGTCGCCGAACCGGCGTTCGCCCTTTCCTGGCAGCGGTCCGGCGAGGAGGTCCTTGGGCGCGCCGAGGCCGCTCTCGCGGCGAGGCGTCCCGGTGTGGCGATGAGCAGCGTGCAGGTGACCGGCTCGGCCCCGGCCGCCCTGCTCTCCGCCGCCCGGACGGCCGAGCTCCTCGTCGTCGGGGCGCGCGGGGACGGCGGATTCGACGGTCTCGTTGTGGGCTCGACGGCGCTGGCTGCGGCGAGCCGCGCGCCCTGTCCCGTGGTGGTCGTGCCCCGGCCGCCCGCCGCCGCGCGGCACGAGGCGGAGGTGGCCGTGGGAGTCGACGCCCGCAGGGCGGCCGAGCCCCCCGTGGAGTTCGCCTTCGACGCGGCTCGGCTCCATACGGACAGGCTGCGAGCCGTGCACGCGTGGGCCCTCACCGGCGCTCCGCCGTGGACCGCGCTCGCGGTGCCCGAGGAGGACCGGGCGGCGTGGGAGGACGAGGAGGTCCAGCGGCTGTCCGACGTGCTCCGGGAGCCGCGGGAGAGGTATCCGGACGTCTCCGTGCTGCCCGACGTCGTCCTGCTCCACCCGGCCCACGCGCTGGTGCACGCCTCGCAGCGGGCGGGCCTGCTCGTCGTCGGACGGCGTACGAGCCCGCGGGCGGCCGAGCAGCGGCTGGGTCCCGTGGCCCACGCCGTGCTGCACCACTCCCACTGCCCGGTGGCCGTCGTGCCCCACGACTGACCGCGCGTACGGTGACCGCGCGTCAGGTGCCGAAGAAGACGTCGAACTCCTCGTAGAGCTCCATGGGAACCCGCTTGTTCGTGCCGGTGACGTCCGCGAGCGGAAGGCGTACGACATCCGTGCCGCGCAGCGCCACCATGGTGCCGAAGGCTCCGTCCCTGAGGGCGTCCACGGCGTGCAGTCCGAAGCGGGTGGCGAGCCACCGGTCGTAGGCGGACGGCGTGCCGCCGCGCTGGACGTGGCCGAGCACCGTCGTACGCGCCTCCTTCTGCGTTCGGCTCTCCAGCTCCCGGGCCAGCCAGTCGCCGATGCCGGACAGCCGCACGTGCCCGAACTCGTCGCGCGACTCGTCCTTGACCACCATCTGCCCGGCCTGCGGGACCGCGCCCTCCGCGACGACGACGATCGGCGCGTAGTTGATCTCGAAGCGCCTCTCCACCCAGGCGCACACCTGGTCGACGTCGAACTCCACCTCCGGGATGAGGATGGCGTTCGCGCCGCCCGCGACGCCCGCGTGCAGGGCGATCCAGCCGGAGTGGCGTCCCATCACCTCGACGACCAGCGTGCGCTTGTGCGACTCCGCGGTGGTGTGCAGGCGGTCGATGGCCTCGGTCGCGATGCCGACCGCGGTGTCGAAGCCGAAGGTGTAGTCGGTGCCGCCGACGTCGTTGTCGATGGTCTTGGGCACGCCGACCAGGTCGACCCCCACGTCGGACAGCGCGCTCGCGACGCCGAGCGTGTCCTCGCCGCCGATGACGACGAGGGCGTCGATCTCGTGGTCGCGGAGCGTCTCGCGGATGCGGTCGATGCCCCCGTCGATCCGGAGCGGGTTGGTGCGGGAGGAGCCGAGGATCGTGCCGCCGAGCGGCAGGATTCCCCGCACGGCCGCGACGTCCAGGGGACGGGTGACGCCCTTGACGGCGCCGCCCCAGCCGTCCGCGATCCCGACGAACTCCCAGGCGTACTCCTGCACGCCCTTGCGCACGACGCTGCGGATCACCGCGTTCAGACCGGGGCAGTCGCCGCCTCCGGTCAGCACTCCCACCCGCATGGTCACTCCCTCGCAGATCCCCCTCCAGCTTGGACCCGCCGCCGACGTGCCGCACGGCACGGGAGGGGGCGTCCGGATCCACGGCTCCTCGGACGGCTCCCGTGGGGTCGCCGGGCGACGGTGCGCTCGCACGGCGGACGCTTTGTCGCTATATGGTCTTGTATGAGCCTTGTAAGTTCCGGCGGCACGAGCCCGGCGCGAACGCCGAAGGCCGCAGGGTGAGGTCTGGGTGACGGCCATGGGAGCCAGTGGACTGTTCACGGGGGTGCGGGGGCGACCAAGGCGTGCGCTGGTGGCACTGCCGTTCGCGCTGATCGCGCTGATATCCCTCATCGACGCCCTGACTCCGGCGTACGTCGAGCTCGGACCGCTGCTGATGGCGGCACCCGCCGTCACCGCCGCGTTCGCCGGACCCCGGCTCACCGCGCTGGTCGGTGTCCTGGCCGTGGGAGCCCGGCTCACGGTGGCCTCCTTCCAGCACACGGCGGGGATCGCGAGCCGGGACGGGGAGATCGCCGCGCTGGCCGCAGGCGCGATCGTGGTGGTCGCCTTCACGGCGGTACGCGACCGGCACAGGCGGGTGCTGAGCCAGGTGCGCTCCGTGTCCGAAGCCGCGCAGAAGGTGCTGCTGCGGCCACTGCCGGACCGGATCGGGCCGCTGACCGTCGCCTCCATCTACCTCGCCGCCGAGGCCGAGGCGCAGATCGGCGGCGACCTGTACGCCGCGGCGCGCACCCACACCAGCACCCGGCTGCTCATCGGCGATGTCCGGGGCAAGGGGCTGGCCGCGGTCGGGGACGCCGCGATGCTGCTCGGATCCTTCTACGGGTTCGCCCACCGCCAGGAGAACCTGCCCGCCCTCGCGGCCCACCTGGACGGCAGCGTCAGATGGGATCCGCACAGCGGTGAGGACAGCGGCGAGGAGCGGTTCGTCACGGCGGTGCTTCTCGACTTCCCCGACCACGGCGGCTGCGTCCACATGGTCAACTGCGGGCACCCCCCGCCGCTCATGCTGCACCGCGGCACGGTGGTGCCGCTCGACCGCAGCCCGTCGGCGCCGCCGCTCGGACTCGGCGAGTTCAACGACGGCGACTACCTCCTCGACAAGTTCCCCTTCGAGGAGCACGACCTGCTGCTGCTCTACACCGACGGTGTCGTCGAGGCCCGTGACAAGTCCGGCGCCTTCTACGTGCTGACCGAACGTCTCCCCGCGTGGGGCGACCGCGCGCCCGACGACGTGCTCCGACGTCTGCGTGGCGACCTCCTCGCGTACGTCGGCGGCCGGCTCACCGACGACGCGGCGGCCGTCGCGGTCATGTGCACGCCGCCCCAGCGGCACGCGTCGGCCGCGGGGGACGCCCGACCGGAGTAGCTTGTCCGCCCGCCGCTCACCGCACGTGTCGCACCGGTGGCGTCGTCGAAACCCGGAGGTGTCGCGGCCCGGGAGAGTGGCACCCGGCGGTGGACACCTCACGACCGGCTCCCGCACCCCGAGGAGATCAGGTGGCCCGTACGCCCGACGACGTGAGCGCCGACGTCCACGACAGGCTTCGCGCGGCGGTCGGCGAGCGGGCGGACCTGCTGTGGGACGTCGCCCTCAGCCTGCACGCCGAACCGGAGTACGCCTTCGCCGAGCACCGGGCCGCCGCCCTGCTGACGGGCGAGCTGGAACGGGCCGGGTTCGCGGTGGAGCGCGGGGTGGCCGACATGCCGACCGCGTTCACCGCCCGCACCGGTCACGGGCACCCCGCCGTGGCGCTGCTGCTCGAATACGACGCCCTGCCCGGCCTCGGCCACGCCTGCGGGCACAACCTCATCGCGGCCGCCGGCCTGGGAGCGGCTCTCGCGCTGAACACGGTGCTGGACGGCTCGGCCGGGTGCGTGATGGCGGTGGGCTCCCCGGCCGAGGAGGGCGGCGGCGGAAAGGTCGTGGAGGTGGAGGCCGGTGTGTTCGAAGGCGTCGACGCCGCGCTGATGTTCCACCCGGGGGTGTGCAGCTGGACGCGGGCGCCGCTGACCGCGTCGGTGCAGTACCGGGTGGCCTTCCACGGCCGCGCCGCGCACCCCACCGGCAGCCCGGCCGAAGGCATCGACGCGCTCCTGGCGCTCGTGGAGCTGTTCAACGTCCTGACCACGCTGGGCCGGCGCCTGCCGGAAGCCTCCCATGTCCAGGGCATCATCACCGCCGGGGGCACGGCCACCAACATCGTCCCGGAGTACGCGGAGGGCCTGTTCGGTCTGCGCGCGGAGACGAGCCGTGCGTTGCGGGTCCTGACCGGGCAGCTGCGCGCGTGCGCCGAGGGCGTCGCGCTGGCCACGGACACCAGGGCCGAGATGGAACGCACGACGCTCCGCTACGAGCACTTCCGTGACAGCGACGTCCTGTCCGAGCGGTTCGCCGAGCACCTGTCACGGGCCGGGATCACGCTGACCCCGCCTGTGCCCGGCGTCTACCTGGGTTCGTCGGACATCGGCAACGTCAGCACGCGCGTGCCCGCCATCCACCCCTTCGTCGCCATCACCGACGAAGGGTCCGACCACACCCCCGAGTTCGCCACGGCCGCCGCCTCCCCACGGGCCCGCGACACCCTCGTCGCCGTGACCGGCGCTCTGGCGTGCACGGCGGCGGACGTACTGTCGAGCGCGGCCCTGCGCGAGAAGGCGTGGACCCACCACCACGAGGACCACTGACCCACACCCGCACACGGCCGCGCCGGGACTCACTCACCGCCCGCGCGGCTTGGCGGCATCAGCGCCGCGACGCGCGTGGTGAGCAGCTCAGCGGCTTGTCGTGCTGAAGTCCCGCTCACGCCTGAACCAGGTCGAGCGGATCGAGCAGGGACCGAAGTGCCGGGTTCATGCGTCGGCCGCGGCGGACGACGACCGTCAGGTCGATCGCCGCCAGGAGGGTGAGCACGCCGCACACGACGGCGATGGTGGTCAGCGGGCCGAATCCCGGGCTGTTCCCCGGGCCCGAGTCCACCGCCCACACCGCGAAGTACGCGGTCACCGCGGCGGAGACCGGGACGAACACGGCGAACAGCAGCAGGCGCAGTCCGAGCGGGTCTGCCCCGTCGGTCACCTGCCGACCGCCCGGAAACCCGCCTTTGCCATCTCTTTGCAACCCGGTCCCGCCCCGCCTCGTCTCTCCGCTCGATCCGCAACCGCCCGCCGACCCGGTGGGCGCCGACGAAAGAGAGCGAATCGATGCGCCGAACCATCCTCACCGTCGCGGCAGTCGCCTGCACTGCCGTGCTGGCGGGAACCGCACCCGCTTTCGCCGACGGGGCCGCTCCCTCCCCGGTCCCCACCCGGGCCGCCACCCCCTCCCCGGTCCCGACCAGGGCCGCCACGCCCGCGCCGGCCGCGCCGGCCGCCGAGCCGACCCGTGCCCCGGCCCGCGGCCAGGTCCGCGCGGTGCCCGCGGGCGCGCCCGACACCGGTGTCACCACCCCGGCCCAGGACTCCGACTCCCGGGACGGCCTGATCGGCGGCGGCGCCGGCATGGCGCTCGTCGTGGCCGGCGGGGCCGTCCTCGTCGTCCGCAAGCGCCGGACGACCGGCGCATGACACCGCTCTCCAGGCGCGCGTTCGGCACCGCGGCGCTGGCCGGACTGCTCGCGGGCTGCGGCGGCGCGGGGAGGGACGCATCCGCGCCCTCCCATCCCACCGCCCGCGGCGGCACCCCGGACACGGCCGGCACCACGCCGGCCGTGCCCGGTGCCACCGGCTCCCCGCGCCCCCTGCCGCGTTCCGTCCCGGTCCGGCTCCGTATCCCGGCCATCGAGGTCGACACCCCGCTGCTGAGCCTCGGGCTGGAACAGGACGGCACCGTGCAGGTGCCCCCGGTCACCGCACACGACCGGGCGGGCTGGTACCGGAACTCCCCCACACCGGGGCAGCTCGGGCCGTCGGTCGTCCTCGGCCATGTCACGGTCGGCCCCTACGGCGACGGAGTCTTCCGTCACCTGGACCGGCTGCGGACCGGCGAGACGATCGTCGCCCGCCTGGAGAACGGCACACAGGCGCAGTTCGCCGTCACGTCCACCCGGACGGTGGCCAAGGCGCGCTTCCCGACCGACGACGTCTACGGGAACGTGGACCGCCCGGAGCTGCGGCTCATCACCTGCGGCGGCCCGCGCGACGGTGACGGCTACCGCGACAACGTGATCGTGTTCGCCGTCCTCAGTGCCGTCATCCGCTGACGGCGACGGCCGATACGGCGACAGCGGCCGGGCCGGCGGAACACTGCACCGCCGGCCCGGCATCCTTCCTCAGGAGCAGCCGCCCCGCCCGCAGCCCCCTCCCCCATCCACCCGTGCCCGAACCGGCACCCCGACCCTGGAGAGCGTTGAAACGGTCCCGCGACAAGGCAGCGGCCGAACTGTTCGCCGCCGTGTACCCGCGCCTCGCCGGCTGGTGCCGCCGGCTCGTCGACGACGACGAGACGGCCCACGAGATCGCCTCCGAGGCGTTCACCCGGCTCTGGGCCCGTTGGACGTCAGTGGAGGAGCCGCACGGCTTCCTCTACGTGACCGCGGCCAACATCGTTCGCGACCACTGGCGCAAGCAGGAACGCGAGCGCCGCGCCGTGCGCCGCGCCACCACCGAGGCCGCGATCCGCCCCCACTCCGAGCAGACGGACCCGTCGGTGCGCCTGCTCGTGCAGTCCCTGCCGGAACGGCTGCGCGTCCCGATCCTGCTCCACTACTACGCTGACATGCCGATCCGGGAGGTGTCCGTGCTGACCGGACGCAAGGAAGGAACCGTCAAAGCCGACCTCCATGCGGCCCGAGAACTGCTCCGCGTCCACCTCAGGAGAAGCCTTGACCACTCGCTTTGACAACGACCCGGAGTTCGCGCCCGACGACCCGCTCGCGGTGATCCTGCGGCCTCCCGCCGACCGTCTCGGCCCGCCCCCGGGCCGCTACGAGGCGATCCGCCGCGCGGCCGGCCGCCGCAGGCTGCTGCGGGCCGCTGCCGGAGCGGCCGTGACCTGTGCGGCGGTCGCCATCGTGGTACTGCCGCTGCATCCGTCGGCCCCTTCCGCCCCCGTCACGCCCACGGTCCCCCTGGCTCCGCCGCCCCCGCCGCCCGCCGCGACCACACCGGCCCCCTCTCCCACGACGGCACGGACGGCTCGCCCCTCGGACTCCGCCGCCCCCAGTCCCCGCGAGGACGCCGCGACCAGGAGGACGCCCAGCACGCCGAGCCGCACCGCGGAGACCGGCACGCGCAGAACGGCCGGACCCGACCCGGCCCGCACGATTCCGGCCACCCCGGAGCGGTCCCGGGCCATTCCCACACCCGGGGCGGCGACTCCTCGCTGAAGGGCTGTCCCGTAACTGTTGCTGTCCCGTCTCGGTGAAGGCCAGCCGATGTCATTGGGGGCGAGCGAGTACCGAGCGACAAAACCAGGTCGACAGTGGTCACTGCGGTACCCGATCATGCGTTCATGCCTCTCAGAGACACCCTGGCCCGAGTCGATGCAGACCTGGTCGCCGGCCGGGTCCCCGTCGCGCGCCAGCGCCTGCGCGGCCTGGTGTCTTCCTTTCCGAACGACCTGATGCTTCGCCGGCGCCTGGCCGAGGTGTACCGCCTGTACGGAGACCCCGCAGAAGCGGGCCGCTGGATGTACCTCGAACAGGACAGGGACCCAGCTGAGACCTCCGCCTTCGAGGCGAGATACCACACAGCTCCGCGGCGCATGCGGGCACTTGCCTGGCAGGGCCCGGAGTCGCTTGCCCGCACAACCTTCGCCAGAGAGCGACTGGCAGCAGTACGAGCAGCCTGCTCCGAGGTCATGGGACACCCCGTCGACTGGGACACGGTGCCATCTGGCGAGAAGGCGGACAGCAGGAAAAGCGCCTTCGCCAACGTCCTGGCAGGGGCCGGATGCCTGGTGGCGGTCCTTGCGTTCCTCGCGATCTGGGTAAACGGACTCGTTGCCCTCTTCGACTGACTCAGGTCGATGGAGGAGCAGAGCGCGGAGCGCTTCGATGTGGTCCTGCTCGCTCGCGAATGCGCCGTTGCCGCGAGGTGCCCAGGGAACGGCGAGCTTGCTGACCAGCCGCTGCTTGACAGCCCAGTAGAGAAGTGCTGGTTTCCGCTCCGATTCCCCCAACCTCCGAGGAGCCTGACGACGACCAAGAGTCGGACGCCGGCTGGGCCGTTCAGGGTAGGTCCGGGATGTCAAGGATACGAAGGAAGGCGGTTGGATGCGTGCGCGTACGCGAGGAGAGGCTGCCCGGGGGCACACTGTCAGCGCGGCCCCCGGGCATCCTCTCGTGGTCGGTCACCAGCCGACGGCCACCAGTAGCCACTGCGGGTTGCCGTGGGAGATGAACGAGGACTGGCCCGCCACGTCGTCGTAGGGGAAGCCGTAGGCGAGCCGGTTGATGGCGTTGTCGTGCCAGAACTTGGCGTAGTAGTTGGCCGGTGCCGCCTTGTAGTACTGGGCCGGGTCGGACTGCTGGGCGGCCGGGAGCGTGGCGACGTGCCGGTTCAGGGCGGCGCACATGTCGGGGTTGCCGGCCAGGGAGGCTGCGCAGCCGAAGATGTCGGAGGTGGCCGCGTTCACGCCGACCGACTGGGCGTAGGACGTGAAGTAGTTGGCGTTCGCGCCGCCCGCGCGGAAGCTGGGGTCGCTGCCGGGGGCGATGATCCGGTAGGGGGCCTGGGTCTGGGCCAGCACCTTGAACTGGTCGGGAACGGCGCTGGTGAACCGCTGGAAGGTGGTGGCGCGGTCCTCGGCGAAGGTCTGCCGGTTCTCGCCGACCTCCACGTCGTAGCCGTCCTTGGAGTGCAGGCGCATGGCGAGCTTCAGTCCGAAGGCGTCGACGCGGGTCGTGTTGCCGTTGAAGACGTTGTTGCCGACGGTGAACTCGATGAAGTCGTAGTAGGGGCTGTTGGGCGAGCCGAGGTAGAAGTACATGCGGCCCGCCGAGTTCGCCGGCATGTCGAGGTACGGCTGCTCGGCGATGGAGTGGACCTGGCCGTTGAAGCTCCAGTACACCTGGCTGTCGGGGTACTTGCCGTTGGTGCGGTTGAGGATCTTCACCTCGACGGCGTTCTTCGCGGCGGGAATGTCACTGGTGCCGCCCCAGAAGTCGTCCGGCGGCGTGGTGGTGCCGCCGGGTCCGTAGACCTGGAACTCCCACAGGGAGTAGCCGTAGGGGGTGGCTCGCGCGGTTCCGTAGACGCGCACATAGCGGCCGCTGCCGGTGACGGCGAGGTTCTGGGTGCCGCCGGTGGCGTTGGTGGTGGAGTAGACGGTGGTCCAGGTGTTCGCGTCGCTGGACGTCTGGATCTGGAAGGACTTGGCGTACGCGGCCTCCCAGTTGAGGGTGAAGCGGGTCAGTTGCTGGACGGATCCGAGGTCCACCCGGAGCCACTGCGGGTCGGAGAAGGCGGAGGACCAGCGGGTGCCGGTGTTGCCGTCGACCGCGGCGGAGGCCGGGAAGGTGTCGTTCTCGACCGAGGACGCCACGGCGGGCCGCCCCTGGGAGAGCAGTTGGTCCGCGGCCTGCGCGGACGACGGTGTCAGAGCGGCGAAGCAGGCGGCGAGCAGGACGACGACCAAGCCGAGTGCCGTACGGGCACGGGCGGTGGTCGCCGGTCTGCGGGTGAGTACGCCGGAGAAGGGCTGCATACAGGTCTCCTCAAGCCGGTTCGGCGTGCGTGGGGGTGGAGCGGTAGCAGACGTGAGAGCGCTCTCTCCGGGTTGTATCCCCACCACCGGCCGACGTCAACAACTGAAGTCGAAATCCCAGGAGTTGACGGTGGATGCCTTCACTACTTGATACGAGCCGTCCGGTTCGGCGGACGGCTTGCGCCGGACCCGCACCGGCGGCCGGGCCTGAGCCTGGCCGGCCGCCGGTGTGTTCCGTGGCGTCAGTCCTTGATGAAGTCCGGGACCACCTTCGGCGGCCAGACGCCGACTTTCAGCACGCCCATGGAGTACGCGCGGGACACCAGCGCCGCCCGGTTGGGCACCCGGAGTTTCCGCAGCAGACAGGTCACGTGGTACTCGATGCCCTGCCGGCTCAGGTGCAGCCGTGAGGCGAGCGGGATCGTGGAGAGTCCGGAGGCTATGCCTTCGAGGATCCGGGCGTCGATCTGGCTCAGGAGCTTCTTGCCGCGTCCGCCGACGACCTCCGAGTCGGCCGGGTCGTTCTGCGCGCTGGGCATCATGACCAGGATCGAGGACTCGTCCGGGAGACCGCCGCGCACCATGAGGGCCGTCAACGGGGCGGTGAACGTGGCGTCGTCCCGTCCCACCGCGATGACGTCGGTGGCGAAGCGGTCACGCCGGCCTTCGATCAGACCGGTGAACTGCCGCATCAGCGGCTGCTGGACACTGGGGTGGACGAGATCGCTGAAGGTCCGGCCGCACAGGTCCGCGGACGAGCCTCCGAACTGCCAGAAGAAGCCCTCACTGGCCTGCTGGATGGTCAGGGACCGGTCGAGACGGGCCATGTTGAGGCGGCCCTCGTCGAGTGGCGCGGTCTGCGGCGATCGGCCGCCCTCCGGAAGGTCGCGGGCGGCCCCCTTGCCCGAAGCGGCAAGGGTGGACGTGAGCGTGATCGTCTCACGTCGTGAGTTGGTGACCTGCGGCATAATCGCCCTTCGTGCGGTGGGGGGTGTACTCCGCGCGCGGTGGACCCGATGGGTTCGGGCCCGGCAAGACGGCTCGGCACGAGGGCGCCCGGGGGACCCTGCGTGGAGGGCGCACGCCGGCGAGTACGGCGACGTGCAGTGCCTCACGCGTCTGACAACGTTGCCGGGCAGCGACTTCTCGTCACCGTCACCGGACCGTCGGTCTGCGCAGCGGTTGGTACTCATGAGATGGGTGAACAGGTAGCGGGTTCCGATGGTCTTCCCGGTCGGGACAGTCACCGGTCCTCCAGGGCTTTCCTCTCTCCTTCCGCACGGAAGAGGAAAGCCGAGAAGCACTCGGTTTTCCCGACCGCTCAATTCGCCATTACCACTGGAACCACACCAGGAACTCTAGAGAGTTGACGGCGACCGGGTCAACGTGAACCGGCCCGATCGCGCCGATTCTGTGGAGTGGCGGGAGAAGGTTCGGTGTCTCGCCCGGGCACCGCACACAAGGTTCGGTACGGTTGCTAAACCGCAGGTCAGAGAGCACACCGCCGGAACGCTGGGACCGAATGCCCGATCAGCCGGGAGCGTGCACCCCGGATTCCTGCACAACTGCGGCCAACTCTCGCCTGCCCGTAATGCCGAGTTTACGATAGGAGTTAGTCAGGTGCTTTTCCACAGCCCGGGCACTCACTTGAAGTTCAGCTGCAATTTCCTGATTGGTGAGGCCGTTGACAACGAGTGATGCCACCCGGGTCTCGGTACGGGTGAGTGCCGTCCGTACGGCGGGGGCCGAGGGCCTGCCCTCCCCGGTGACCGGCCCGGGCAGCCAGGGAACGCCGCAGGACTCCGCCAGTTCACCGGCCTCACGCAAGGACTCCCGGGCCTCGGCGCCGTCACCCAGCTGTCGCCCCAAGTCCCGTACTGCCATGAAGAGTTCGAGTTGGTTGGCGGACTCGCGCAGTGTTCCCACCGCCTCCCGCAGCAGATCGACCCGCTCGTCCGCCCCGTCGGTGCGGGCGCGCAGCCGCAGCGCGCGGCCGATGGCCACCGGCGCCCCCCACTCCCTCGCCCGCGCGTACTCCTCCGCCGCAAGGGTCCGGGCCAGGTGATGGTCGCCGAGCTGGTGGGAGAGGGAGACCGCCCAGGGGCGCCAGGGGAACAGAACGGGATTGCGCCAGCCCGCGCACTCCAGTTGCCGGCCGCATTCCATGGCCGTCTCCAACGCCGCTTCGGCATCGCCCTCCTGGGCCTGCTCCGCCATCCGGAGCAGGCCCAGCAGCGCGGACGGGATCGGCCCGAGGCACCGGTCGGCCGCATCGCCCACGATGCGTGAGCTGAGCTGCATGTCACGGGTCGACAGCGCCAGCGCGCCCAGCACACCGTAGACGAAGCAGCGGCTCTCCTCGCGGATCGTGCCGGCCAGTTCGACGATGTGTTCCGCCTGCTCCCGGGCCTGGGGCAGCCGGCCGCGCGCGATGTGGAACAGCGCGCGCCGCGCGTGCGTCATGGCATCGGCGCCGTCGTCTCCGTGGCCGCCGCGCTCCGCCGCGTTCTGCCAGGACTCGGCGGCCTGCAGGGCGTCGGCGCCCACCAGGGAGAACAGCACGAGCTGCATCACCGAACCACCGCCCACGATGGTCGCCGGTTCCCAGTCGAGGACAGTGCGGGCCCGACGCACGACCTCCGACGCCTCTCCGTCGGCGCTGAGCGTCGCCGCGTGCAGCAGCACGGCCAGCAGTTCCCTGCCGCCGCGTGAGCGGACCGGGGGTTCCAGGACGCGCAGTCTCGCGACGGCGTCGGCGAGTTGGGCATAGTCGTCCAGACCCGCGTACCGCAGTCTCGCCTCCAGGCCGAGAGCCTCCTCGCCTCCGGAGTCGTCGCGCACGCAGGGGTCGACGAGGTCGTCGACGGCGCGCCTGAGCAGCGCGGCGCCCGACGGGGTCACGGGGCTGGTCACACAGGGCGAGAGCCGCAGCACCGCGGCGGCGCGGTCACGGGCCGTGGGAAGCAGGGGGAGCGCCTGCGCGACATGGGATTCGGCGGCCGGAGGGTCGAAGGACAACTCGACAGCGGCCAGCTCGACCAGCAGTTGGGCCCTGGTCCGGTCCTGCGCCACCGTTTCCAGCAGCGCCCGGCGCAGATACCGGGCGGCCAACTCCGGCCTCCCCTTGCGGCGTACGCTGTCCGCCGCGCTGCGCAGTACCGGGACGGCCCAGGCGTAGCCGGGCGTCGGAACCTCCATGAGCTGGGCGGCGACCTGCTCCGCCGGAAGCCCGCTGTCGTACAGGACCACCGCGGCGGTCTCCTGCCAGCGCTGCCGTTCGGCGGCGCTCATCGAGCATTCGACGGCCTCCCGTACGGACGGGTGGGCGAAGCGGGTCTCGTCCTCCTCGGCCGTCAGCCCCAGTTGGCGCAGGACGCGCAGCGCCGTCGTGAGGCCGACGTCGTCGAGTCCCGCGAGGCGGCCGAGGAGTGCGGGATCCTCGTGCCCGGCCAGCGTGGCGATCGCGGCCGCCGCGTCCCGGACCGGTTGGGGCTGGAGCAGCAGGCAGTTCACTAAGCGGTCGCGGAGTTGGGCAGGGTGCGCCGTGTGCAGGAGGCCCGTGCTCGCGGCCACGGGCGGGCAGCCCGTGAGGGCGGCTTCGGACAGTACGGACCGGAGGAACAGCGGGCAGCCCCGGGAGAGTTCGTGGCAGGCGTGGACGAAGTCCTCGTCTGCGGGTTCCCCCAGGTGCGCGCGAACGAGTTGCCCGGTGGCGGCCGGGGACAGGGGCTTGGGTCGCAGAACGCGGGCCGAGGCGCTCACCAGCTCCTGCACCAACGGGTCGCGCGAGCCGGGATCACCGTCCCGCAGGGTGCACACGAGCAGCAGCCGCAGTCCGTCCAGCCGCCGGGCGAGACGGGCGAGCCAGCTCAGCGACCGGGGGTCCGTCCACTGAAGGTCGTCGATGAGTACGAGCAGGGGCGCTGCGGCGCTCAACGTGGCCAGCAAGCCGCGCAGATCGCGCAGAACCGTCCCGTCCGAGGCGTCGGGACCGGGCACCAGGTCGTCGCCGAGCACCTGCCGGGCGGCCCCCGCGCCGGCGAGCAGCCGTTTCCGCACCGGTCCGGATGCCGTGGTCAGCAGGCTGTCGAACAGCTGACGCACCACACCGTGGGCGAGCCCCTGTTCCGTCGGTGCGGCGCCGGCCCGCAGCACATGCACGGTGCCCTCGTCGGCGCAGCGCGGCAGTTCCTGCAACAGCGCCGAGCGGCCGATGCCGAGAGGCCCGGCCAGCACCATGACGGAGGAGCGCCCCTCGGCGGCGGCACGCAGGGCCTGTCGCACCGCCGCGAGCTCGGCACCTCGTTCGAGCAGCATCCCGTTCAGTGTCCTTCCATCGCGCGGACCAGTTCCCGCAGTTCCTGGCGCCCGTTGATCCGCAGCTTGCGGTAGACGCGGGCGAGCCGGAGTTCGACCGCACGGCTGGAGATCCCCAGAAGCGCGGCGATGTCGCGGTTGCTGCGGCCGCGGCCGGCGAGGAGCGCCGACTGCTGCTCGGCCTCCGAGAGGGCGTCCCAGCCGGGGACCGACACCGTTCCGGTGGCCGCTCCGGCCAGGGCGCGGGCCCTGACCGCCATGGGGGCGGCCGGGTGAGCGGCGGTGAGCGCGCTCAGTTCGGCGAGCGACAGGGCGGCCATCCGCCGGTCACCGCCGTTCTCGGTCATCTCCAGGGCGGTGTACTCCGCCAGGACCCGGGTGTACTCCGGGCCGGTGGGCGCCGAGCGCACCGCTCCCATGGCCGAGCGGATGCCCGTCAGGCGGTCCTCACGTCCGGCCACCAGCACAGCCGTCAACTGGGCCCAGGCGAGGGTGCTGCCCGTGCCCCAGCGCCGGGCGAGCGCCAGTTCCTGTTCGCTCAGCCGCCGCGCCTCGGCAGACTCGCCCAGGGTGTGGCAGGTCAGTGCCGTCAGCGAACGCCACGGTACCAGTGCGGAGTTGAGGTGATGACGGCTCAGCAGCCGACGGCCGCACTCCCGGAACTGGTCGCGCGCCTCGACGGGGTTGCCACCGCGCAGCGCGACCACGCCGCGCGCGAACAGCAGGCGGGGCCAGTGCTCGCTGTCCTCCGCGGCGGGTGGCAGGGGCGTGGCGGCACGCTCGCGTGCGACGTCCTCACGGCCGCTCTCCACGTCCACGATGGCGCGGATGCCGTACAGATGGGGCAGCAGGGCATCCGACCTGCCGAGCCGGCTCGCCCCCTGCTCGGCGGCCTCCAGGTCGCGATCGGCCTGGGCGTGCAGGCCTCGGCGGGTGTTGAGTTCACCGCGCAGGGCGAGGATCTGGGGGGCGGCGAGCCGGAGCCTGCTGCCGTCGAGTGCGCCGAGAAGCCGGTTCAGGCCGGACTCGGCGTCGTCGAGCGCGTCGGCGAGGCTGAGGGCCTTGCAGGCGGCCAGGACGGTCTGGACGAGCGGGCCGTCCGGCCGCCGGTCGTCGGCGAGGGCGGCCCGGGCCAGGCTCCCGACCTCGTCCAGGCTCTCGCCGTACAGGGCGAGTTGCCAGGCGCGCACGGCGGCCTGCGCGGGTGAGGCCGGGCGCTGTGGCAGCGGCGGCACCGTGGGTATGGTGGCCGCGCCGATCGCCTGACCGGTGGGGTCGGCGGCCCAGAAGAGCGCGAGCAGGTCGTCCCGTTCGGGCGCGGCCGCGGTGGTCAGCGCGTCGGCGAGCGACCGGCGCACCACGTCGGTGCCGCCACCGGTGAGGCCGAGGTCCGCGGCGTGCAGGCGTACGGCGGCGGGGGTCTGCGGTGTGCGGATCAGCCGCTCGATCCGCAGGTCGCCGGCCTCGGGTTCGGTGACCAGGTGGACGGCGGCCAGTTCGAGGCGGAGGCGGGCGCGCTCGCCGGGGTCCCGTTCCTCCTCCGCCGCGCGCGCCAGGAGCAGGGCGGCGCGGTCGTGCTCGCCCTCCCGTACGGCGTGGTCCGCCTCGCGTCGCAGGGTGTGGATCGCCCAGGCGGACCCGGTCGGGCGCGCGGCGAGCAGCAGGCCGGCCACGGCACGGTCCTCGGCTCCGGAGCGATGGGCGAGTTCGGCGGCCCGGACGTGCAGGTCGGCCCGGTCGTCGGCGGTCATCTCCTCCAGCACGCGGACCCGCAGGGCCGGGTCGACCGCGAGGCGGCCGTCCGGCAGCGCCCGGATTCCGGTGGTCCGGGTCAGGGCCACCCGCAGCCGGCGTTCGTTGAGTGAGCCGGCGTGGGCGAGCGTGCGCACGAGGGGGAAGTCGAGCAGGTCTCCGCAGACCGCCAGCACCCGCACCACGTCGCCCGCTTCGGCGCCGAGTGTCCGCACGGCGCTCATCAGGTGGTCGCCGAGGACGGCGGTGCCGGTCGTCCGCAGCACCGGCACCTTGGCCGCGGCCGGCCGGTGGCCGAGCGCGGCGAACCGCTGCAACAGGTCGTGCAGCACGGCTGGATGACCGTCGCTGATCCGGCCGGCCTCGGCCGTGAACGCCTCGTCCGCGCGTCCGCACACCCGGTTCACCTCGGCGGCGATCTCGTCCGGGGGCAGCGGTGCCAGGGTCAGGTGGTGGGCGGCCGGGCCGGGCACGGAGCCGAGCCGACCGGACCATCCGGGATCGGGCGCCGCCGCGTCGTCACCGCCGCACACCACCGCGAGCGGTGTCCCGGCGGATCTTCGCAGCAGCGCCTGGAGCCAGTGCAGCGACTCCCGGTCGAGCCGGTGCGCGTCCTCGACGGCCAGGACGGTCGGACACGTCCGTGCCGCGCGCAGCAGCGCGGCCAGCCCCGGAAAGGGCTCGTGCCGCGTCGGCCCCGGGGGCGCCGCCGTGGGGTCGAGCGGTTCGAGGAGTTGCGTGACCACTCCGTACGGCAGCTCCGACTCCGCCAGCGCCGCCCGGGCGCGCAACACGCGAAGGCCCGACGCGCCGGCCCGGTCGGCGGCCCAGCGCACCAGCGCGGACTGGCCGAGGCCGCTTCGGCCCGACAGTGTGACGAGCACCGGGCCCGAGGTGTCGAGCCCGTCGAGGACGGCCGTCATCATCGACCGCTCCCGCGCCCGGACGCGGGACGGTGGATCCTCGACGGCCACCGCCGACCGTGTGCGGTGCCACGCGTGGGGAGATGGGGTCCACCCCGTCATCCGTCCATCACCCTGTCTTCCTGCCCCCGTTCGTTTCTGCGGCGCGTGAATCCCCGACAGGACGGACCCTCACGCTCCTTCCAGCACCGGCCGGCCCGGCCAGGAGCCGCCGTGCACGGCGCGCAGCGCGTCCATGAGCTGGTCCCGTCGACGCACACCGAGCTTGCGGTAGACGTTGGTCAGATGGGACTCCACGGTGCGCACCGTGACGAACAGCCGTTGCGCGATCTGGCGGTTGCTCGCCCCGGACACCGCGAGACCGGCCACCTTGAGCTCAGTGGTGGTGAGCAGGCCTCCGGTCGGCGCGTCGGCGGCCTGGCCCATGCGTCCCCCGGCGGAGACCAGCAGGCTGCGGGCCGACTCCGCCAGCGCGAGCGCCCCGCAACCTCCCGCGATACCGGCCGCCTGGCGCAGCCGCTCCCGGGCGCCGGCCTCGTCGCCGTGCACCAGCAGGGCCCGGCCCAGCGCGTATTCGGCGCGGGCGTACGCGGACACCGCGGGCGACCGGGACAGTTCGTGGGCCGACTCGGCGAGCAGGTCGAGCCCGGCCCGGCCCGGTGTGAGGACGCCTGCGGCGAGGGCGGCGAGGCCGAGAGCGCGGGGCGTTCCCCAGCGGCGGGCGCGTTCGGCTCCCTGCTCGGCCAGTTGCCTGCCTTCGGCGGGCCGGATGGACGCGAGGATCAGGCAGCTGTCCACCCACCAGGAAGTCAGCACGGGGTTCAGCACACCGGCGGTCTCCTGCACGGCGCCGCACTCGCGCATCAGCCGCAGCGCCTGACGGGGGTGGCCGGTCGCCCAGCGGGTGCGGGCGCGGGTGTGCAGGTACACCAGGTAGGCGAGGGCCGAGCCGGTCGCCTCGCCGCGCCCGATCCGATCCAGCAGCCGCTCGGCCTGCTGCGGTTCGCCGCGGTCGACGAGCACCGACGCCAGCACCGCCCGTGCCGTCACCAGCCGGGCCTCGCAGTTCCTCCGGCCCACCGCGGCGATCGTCGCGCGGGCCTCCGCGGCGGCGTCGACGAGGGCTCCGTCACGGTGCAGCAGATGGGACCTCAGGGAGCCGGCGAGCACCCGGACCCAGGTCGTCGGTTCGTCGCCCGCGCTCCGCAGCATGGCGTCCAGCGCGGCGTGCGCCTCGGTGGTCTCGTCCGCGAGGACGAGTGTGGCGGCGGCGGTGAACCGCAGCCAGGGCGGCTGCTGGGGGGAGGTCGTCTCCAGCGCGCGCCGGGCGCCCTTCACGGCCGCCTCCCGGGAGTCGCCGGCCAACGCGGTGCGCAGCGCGGCCAGCGCCTCCGTCTGGTGCCGGTCGGTGCGCAGCCGGTACGAAGCCGTCACCAGGCCGCGGTGCTCCCGCGCCGCCCCGCCGGTCCCGCGCCGGCCCATGAGCAGCAGTACGGCCGCCACCTGGTCACGCAGGTGGGGGGCGCGCTCGGGGCCGGTCGTCAGGGCGTCCCAGGCGGTCTCCAGGGCGCCCACGATCTCCGCCCGGGAGGCCGCAGGGAGCGGTACGGTCAGGCAGGCCATGGCGAACTGGACCGCGATGCCGGCTCTTTCGCGTGTGTCGGCCGTGCCGGCGAGCGCCGCGCGGAACAGCGGAACGGAGCTCAGGGGGTCGCCGGGTGCCACGGCGAGCGCCAGCCCGAGTCGCGTCTCGATGTCGTCGGGCTCGGCCTCCAGGACCCGGCGCAGGCAGTCGGCGGCGTCGGCGAAGGCGCCGCGCTGCTCGGCCCGGGCGGCGGCGTCCCGCAGGACCGCGGTCATCCAGGGTTCCAGGACGCCCGGCATCCGCATCAGATGGCGGGCCACCTCTTCGGCGGGCCGGCCGGCGTCGCTGAGCAGCAGCGCGGCACGGGCGGGCATGTCGGCGGTCCGCTCGGTGCCGAGCGGTTCGCGCAGCGCGGAACGTACGGCCTCGTGCACCAGTGCGGTGCCGTCGGAGGTGAGGGCTCCCGCGTGGCGCAGCACGGCGATCGCCTCGTCGGCCTGCGCGCGGTCCACCTCCGCCAGTACCGCGAGGCGCTCCGGGGGCTGGGTGCCGCCGAGCAGCGCGACCGCCGTGGCGACGCCGCGGACCGCGGGCGACTCGCGGTCGAGCACACGCCGCACCGCCCGGGCGGCCATGCCGCCGCCGAGGTCCCATGCCTGGCGCGCTCCGGCCTCGTCCGGAGCGGCACCGCGCCTTCTGAGCTCGCGCAGCAGTCCTACGGCGGTGCGCGGGTTGCCGCCGGTGACCGCGGCGACGCGCTCGGCGAGCAGCGGGTGCACCGGCCCGCCGAAGACCTCTTCGGCGAGGCTGCCGACGGCGTCGGTGCCGAGCGGCCCGAGGTGTGTCACGGACACCGCGGGGTGGGCGAGGAGGTCGGCCCAGGCCCGGGGAGCGCGCGGTTCGGCGCCGGAGCCGCGGGCGAGGACCACGAGAAGCGGTTGCCCGGCTGCCCGCCGCATCAGGAACTCCAGCCAGCGCAGGGAGTGTTCGTCGCAGTGGTGGGCGTCGTCGAGCACGAGCAGCAGTGGCCGCTTCGCAGTGAGCCGCAGCACGTGCCCGACAAGCCGGCGGAACACCGGGTAGGCCGTGGTGAGGGCGAACTGCTGGGCGTCCCCGGGACCGGGCAGGATCATGGCCGGGCTGTCCGTGCCTGGTTCCGGCTCCCGGCGGTCCGGGGCCGGTGCGCCCGCCGGCGTGAACAGCGCCCTCAGCCCCGCGTAGGCCCCGGCGCCTCCGGCCGCCTCGCCGCAGTGGGCCCGCAGCACCGTCATGTCCCGGCAGGCGGGGGCACGCAGCAGGGCGTCGAGGAGAACCGTCTTGCCGTAGCCGGGCGGCGCGGTCAGGACGACGCACCCCGTTTCGCCGCGGCGTGCGGCGGCCGCCCCGGCGCCGAGTGCGGTCAGCTCGTTGTCGCGGCCGTGCATCACGTCGTACTCCGGAGGCGGTCGAGCAGATCGTCCAGGACGGCCAGGTCGTCCTCGCTGAACTTCGCGAAGGAGGCCCGCAGGTTGCGTACGTGCCCGACAGCGGCCCGGGCGAGGATGTCGTGCCCGGCGTCGGTGATGGCGGCGTAGGCGATCCGCCGGTCCCTGAGGCAGGGGCAGCGCTCGACGTAGCCGGCCGCCTGGATCCGGTCGATCAGCCTGGTGACCCCGCCGGTGGTCAGGGCGATCTGGTCGGCCAACGCACTCATGGACAACTGACCTCTCTCCGCGCGGGCGAGCCGTATCAGCACCTCGAACCAGAGGTGGGGCAGGCCGACTTCCGTCTGCATGGCCGTACCCAGGCGCCGCTCCAGATGACAGTGGGTCTCCACGAGACGGCCGAACGTGGTGATGAGGGGGTGGTCGATCAGGTCCGAGGAAGGCACTCAAAGATTCTATGCCAGAACAGTTGTGCAGTCAGCTATTGCCAAGTCAGAGACATGCGGTTCACGTGCGAATGTCCGGCCGAACAGCATTACGCGCCGATGTCTGTGTTCGCACGAGTCGGACCCTCATGTCCAGTGGCCCGCTTTGCGAAAGTCAACGAGTGTCCACATGGCCGGCGGCGGGATGTCGTACGGTGCGCGCGGACCCCCGGGACCGACCGGAAAACGCTCGCCGGGTCCGTCATTCGCCGGGTACCGCGGCCCGGTGCCGACCCGGCCACCCCGACGGCGAGAGGGCACCCACCGAGCCGGAAGGCGTGACCCGCATCACCCCGCCAACGCGCCACCCATACACCGCTCCACCTGCCCCGACCGCGCACTCGACACTAGGGAATTTCCGGTGGTGCGCATGAGATCACATAGGGAGGCGATACACGCCCGGACCGGAAGGAGCGGGAGTCCGATGAGAACCACGGGATCGTCGAACCACCCCCGCCGCACTCGGGCTTCCGCGCGAGTCCACACCCTGAAATTCGAGCCCGGATAGGCACCTGAGTTCCCGACAGCAAATACCTTCGGATGGATCGCGCTTAAACTGCTCAATTTCGCCCACCCGGTTCCTCTCAGAGAGTGGAACCGCCTTGCCACGCTGTCAAGAATAGGGACTGCCCGAGCGGTGCCCGCTTGATGACCGAATTGCACTCGGCCGGAATCAACACACTTCTCTCACCCTCCGGAACCCGAGCCACCCAATCCGCAGCACGGGGACCGACGCATGCCCCGGTTCCGGCTGACGACGCTCTCCCTCCGACGCCCTGGTCCCGGTCCCCACACCAGTGGAGCGAGGACCCGCGATGCGCACTCTGCTCGTCGACAACGACGATTCCTTCACCCACAACCTGTTCCACCTCCTCGCAGAGGTGAACGACAGGGAGCCCCAGATCGTTCGATTCGACGATCCCTCCTGGCGCCCCGGACTGCTGAGGGGCTTCGACAACGTGGTGCTCTGCCCCGGCCCGGGCACCCCGCACGACCGCCTGGGCAACGCCGTCAGTGCCGAGATCTGCCGTCAGGACCGGCTGCCCGTCCTCGGCGTGGGTCTCGGCCACCAGACGATCGCGCTGCTGCACGGCGGCGCGGTGAGCCGGGCCCCCTGGCCGCACCACGGACGCATCTCACCCGTGCGGCACACCGGTGCCGGGCTCCTGCGGCATCTGCCCAACCCCCTGGAGGTCGTCCGCTACCACTCGTTCGCGGTCACCGGCCTCTCCCCCGCCCTGGAGCCCACCGCCTGGGCGACGGACGACGGTGTGGTCATGGCGCTGCGCCACCGGAGCCTGCCGCTGTTCGGAGTGCAGTTCCACCCGGAATCCGCCGGAACGGACACGGGTCGTCAACTGCTGGCCGCCTTCGGTGAACTGACCGAGCGGCACCACGCATCACGCCGCGGGCCCACCCTGTTCGCCTCCGGACCGTCCCTGCTCACCGCCGGGCCACGCAAGGCCGCGGCGGTCAACACCGGGGCGGGTGAGAGATCGGCGGCCGCCGCAGGTACGAGAAGGGCACCGGCGGTCACCGCAGGTGCCGGAAGGACGCCGGTACGGCTCCCGGGCGCCGGCCGGTCGCGGCCGCCGGGCCGCCGGCTGCGGGTGCTGGCAGAACGGCTGGAGACGCGCTGGGAGGCGGAGACGGTCTTCGACCACCTGTTCCGCTCCGGTGACCATCCCTTCTGGCTGGACAGCAGCAAAACGGACGGCGGACCTGGCCGGGTCTCCGTCCTCGGCAACGCGGACGGGCCGCTCGCCCGGGTGGCCACCGCGAACGTGGTCAGGGGCACCGTCACCGTGCGGGCGCAGGGTACGGCGCCGGAGGTGGTCCGCAGTCCGTTCCTGCGCCTGCTCGACGAGGATCTGCGGTCCCTGACGGTGGAGGCCCCGAAGCTGCCGTTCGACTTCGCGCTCGGCTGGGTCGGCTGCCTGGGCTACGAGTTGAAGGCCGAGTGCGGCGGAACACGGGCACACCGGTCACCGGCAGCGGACGCCGTCATGGTCTTCGCCGACCGTGCCGTCGTCCTCGACCACGGCACGGACACCACGTATCTGCTCGCCCTGGCCGAGGAAGGGGACGAGGGCCCCGCCCGGTCCTGGCTGACCTTCGCCTCGGCCCGGCTTGCAGCGCTGCCGCCGACGCCCGTTCCGCCCGCCCCGGGCGCCCGCTTCCCGGCACCTTCCCGGCCGGTTCGGCCGCGTCTGCGGCTGCGTCACGAGCGCGAGAGGTACCTCAAGCTCGTCGCGGCCTGCCAGGAGGAACTGGCCTCGGGGCAGGCCCATGCGCTCTTTCTCGCCAACATGGTCGAGGCCAGGACGGACCTCGACCCATGGCAGGCGTACCGCGTCCTGAGGCGGCTCGCCCCGGCGCCGTTCGGAGCGTTCCTCGGGTTCGGCGCGCTGTCCGTGCTCAGCTCCGCCCCGGAGCGTTTCCTGCGCGTCGACCGACAGGGGTGGGCGGAGTCCACGGTCACCAACGGCTCCCGTCCCCGCGGGAGCACGCCGGAGGAGGACGCTCTGCTGATCGCGGACCTCGCCACCAGTGAGCCGGAACGGGCCGCGCATCTGACCCTCGTCGACCTGGCACGGCACGATCTGGGTTCCCGCGCCGAGGCGGGCGCCGTCACCGTCGATCCGCTGTTCGACGTGGTGACGTGCCCCGAGGGTCACCGTCTGGTGAGCACGGTCAGGGCGCGGCTGCGCCAGGACACCACGGCCGTGGCGGCGTTCCGTTCGGCGTTCCCGGGCGGTTCCGTGACCGGCGCCCCCAGGCCGGGGACGATGCGGGCCCTGGACCGGCTGGAGAGCGGGCCGCGCGGCATCCACACCGGGGCGATCGGCTACTTCTCCCTTTCGGGAGCGGCCGACTTCGGCCTCGCCACCCGCACCGCGGTGTTCAACGGCCACCGGCTGCGCTACGGCATCGGAGGCGCCGTCACCGCGCCGTGCGACCCGGACGCCGTGTTCGAGCAGACCGCGCGCGAGGCCGGGCCACTGCTGTCCCTCCTGGGCGCCCGGTTCCCCGGCCATGGCACACCGGAGCCCTCCGGCGTCGGCCCGCACGGCTCGCGCGGCGCCGCTTCCAGGGCTTTTCCGGGTGCCGCGACCGAATACGGGCGCTGAACACGGGCGCGACGGGCTCCGCCGGCAGCCCCGTCCGGCACCCGGCGGGAGGTCTAAGGATCTTCCGGCATCCGGCATGAGATCACAGTGCGGGGCGATGATCGCCCAGGGAGTCGCTCCCGACCCGCGGCCACCGACGAAAGGCGCAAGGCACTTGATGGAATCCGCCCGACGGCCGATCCTGTTCGTCAGTCTCCCCGAGTGCGGTCTGCTGAACCCGCTGCTGGTGCTGGCCGGTGAACTCTCCCGCCAGGGCGTGGAGGACCTGTGGTTCGCCACCGACGAGCCCCGCAGGGAGGACGTGTGCGGGACGGTGCGCCGCACGCCGGTCCGGTTCGCCTCCCTCGGCGAGGTGATTCCGGAGCTGTCGGCCGTGACCTGGCCCGACGACGTCTACCGTGAGGTCACGCAGCCCTCCCGTTTCCGGGCCCATCGCGCGGTCATCAGGCAGTCCTACAAGCCCGTCCTCCAGGCCGAGAAGTTCCGCCGGCTCCAGGAGATCGTCGACGAGGTCCGGCCGACGCTCATGGTCGTCGACTGCATGAGCGGGTTCGCCGTGGACCTGGCGGTGTCCAGGGACATCCCGTTCGTGCTGAGTGTGCCGTTCCTGCCCAGCAACGTGCTGACCTCACACCATCCCCTCACCAAGGGGCACACCCCGCGTGACTTCCCGGTCCCGCACTCGGGGCTGCCGCGCCGCATGAACCTGGCGCAGCGGGTGGCCAACCAGCTGTTCAAGCTCCGCACCCTGGCCATGTTCTTCAACCCGGCCATGGGAAGAGTGCTCCAGGAGGACGCCCGTATCCGCAAGAAGCTGGGGCTTCCGCCGCCGAACCCGATGACACGGATCGACAAGGCCGAGCTGGTGCTGTGCAACTCGGTCGCGGAGCTGGACTATCCGTTCGACATCCCGGAGAAGGTGCGCCTCGTCGGCGCGGTGCTGCCGCCCCTGCCGGAGACCACCGGAGACGATCCGGTACGCAAGTGGCTCGACGACCAGTCGTCCGTCGTCTACATGGGCTTCGGCACCATCACCCGGCTGACCCGGGAGCAGGTGGGCTCCCTCGTGGAGGTGGCTCGCCGGCTCGCGGACGAGCACCAGGTGCTGTGGAAGCTGCCCGCCGAACAGCAGCATCTGCTGCCGCCGGCCGGCGAACTGCCGCACAACCTGCGCATCGAGAGCTGGGTGCCCTCCCAGCTCGACGTCCTCGCGCACCCGGCCGTCAAGGCGTTCTTCACCCACGGCGGCGGCAACGGCTTCCACGAGGGCCTCTACTTCGGCAAGCCGCTGGTCGTACGCCCCCTGTGGGTCAACTGCTACGACCAGGCGGTACGCGGCCTGGACTCCAGGGTCTCCCTGACCCTCGACCACCCGGAGACCATCGCCGTCGACGACGTCGTGGACAAACTCACCCGGGTCCTGACCGAGCCGTCCTTCCACGAGAACGCGGAACGGATCGGCGCGCTGCAACGTGCCGCGGGCGGCCGCACGGCCGCCGCCGACCTGATCCTCGGTCTGCCGGCCCTGGTCTGATGGACAGCGACTCCCGGCACCGGGCCCTCCCTCGACGGCCGGCACCGCACCGCCTGACGCGGACCGGCGGGGGCGCGGGCGATGCGCGCCCCCTTGCGGCGTTCCCCAGTGAGGGACCGGACGGTGTTACGAGCCCTCAGCGGTCCTCTGACTGATCCGGCGGGCTGCCTCGACGACTGCGGAGCGGTGCAGGGCCAGTCGCTCCGGCGACCAGGAGTGGCCGACCTGTCCGGGGTCGCCGTCCTCGGCGGCCCAGAACCACGCCTGGGCCATGGCGAGGACCATGGTCAGGAGATCGTCCGGCTGCATCCCCGGGGCGAGAACGCCGCGCTGCTGTGCGTCGGCCACGCCCGCGACCTTGCGCCGGAAGGCGTCCGGTTCGGGCCCGGTGACGGAGGGGCGTTCCAGCAGCTTCCACAGTCGCAGGCGCATCAGGTCCGGCCGGGCGACGAGGTGGTCGAAGATCGCGCCGGCGTATCCGGGCAGGTCCTCGACGTCGAACGGGACCGACTCGGCACCCTCTGTCATCGCCCGTTGCAGCACCGCGTCGAACAACTGCTCCTTGTTGCCGAAGTAGACGTAGATCAGGCGCTTGTTCGCACCTGCCGCCTCGGCGATCCGGTCCACTCGGGCGCCGGCGATGCCGTAGGCGGCGAATTCGGTGAACGCCGCGTCGAGCAGCCTGGCCTTGGTGGCGCTGGAGTTCCGAGGCATGGTCGCCACCATAGCAAGTAACTATCCAGTTATTGACACCTGCGTGCGCCTACCCCTACGCTTATACCTATCCAGTTAGATACCGATGCCGCGATCGAGGCGGTGGCGCCGCACGGCGTGGTCATCGACGACCGCTACGCACCCGAGTTCATGGGCGCGCTGGGCGGCTGAGCCCGCTGTAACGGACCTGAACCCTCCCCCCACCTGGAGTCTGCTCGTGAAAGTCGTCATCTTCGGCGCATCCGGCATGGTCGGACAGGGCGTACTGCGCGCCTGCCTCCTCGACCCCGCCGTCACTCGTGTGCTGGTGGTGGTCCGCAGCCCGTTGGACATCAGCCATCCCAAGCTGCGGGAAGTCATCCACCAGGACTTCACCGATCTGTCCGCCATCTCCGAGCAACTGGCGGGTCACGATGCCTGCTTCTACTGTCTTGGCATGTCCTCCTCCGGCCGCCGCGAGGCCGAGTACACCCGCGTCACCTACGACTACGCCCTCGCTGCCGCGCGTGCCGTGTCCGCGTCCAGCCCCGGACTGACCTTCACCTATGTCTCAGGAGAGGGCACCGACAGCAGCGAAAGCGGCCGGACCATGTGGGCCCGCGTCAAGGGCCGCACCGAGAACGCCCTGCTGGCGATGCCGATGGACGCGTACATGTTCCGCCCCGCCTATATCCGCCCCCGCCACGGAGCGGTCTCCAGGACCCCGGTGTACCGCGTCCTCTACGCCCTCACCTCCTGGCTCTACCCGCTGCTGAACCGCCTCGCTCCCCGTCACACCACGACCACCGAACACATCGGCCGCGCCATGCTCGCCGTCACCCGCCCCGGGGCGGTCGAGGAGCGGATCCTGTACAGCCCGGAGATCAACCGACTGGGCGGCGAGAGATGAGCGACGACCTCCTACTCGCCAACGGCAACCCTTGACGACCGAGCGGGCAGCGCCTTCTCGTAGCACACCGACAGCGGATCCTCGTCGTGCGGCGAATAGTTGGCGATCCTGCGGTACCCGGTCCGCTCGTACAGGCGCATCGCGGCGGGCTGCCGCACTCCCGTCTCCAAGCGCACCAACCGGCCGCCGAGCCCCGAGGCGAGTTGCTCGGCCTCGGCCAGCAGCAGGTCCGCCACTCCCGTTCCCCGGGCGGCCGGGGAGACGAACATCCGCTTGAGCTCCCATATCTCGGCACCGATCGGCTGCACCGCACAACAGCCCACCGCCTGGTCGTCCTTTCGAGCCAGCAGATACCGGGCCACCGAAGCCAGCGGAGCGGGCTGGACGTCGGGAGGAAGCTCGTACACGGGAATCAGTTCCGCCGTCATCGCATCGACCAATGAGCGCAGAGCGGGGTCATCGGCCATACAGGAAGAAACGATCAACATCGCGCCATCCTCACACCACCCTCCGCTCTCCCGCTACGGACAGGTCCTAGCGGCCCAGCCGCGCGAATCTCCGTACCGCCAGCGGGGAGAACACCGCTAGCAGCGCCAAGGGCCAGGCGACGGCCGCCGACACGTGGCCCGGCTCGCCGCCGGGGCTGCCGAACAGGTCGCGTACGGCCGTGGCCGTGTGGGACATCGGGTTCCACTGGACGACCGCGCCGAGCCAGCCGGGCATGGACCCGGGCACGGCGAAGGCGTTGGACAGGAAACCGACCGGCCAGACCAGGATCTGCACCGCCTGCACCAGTTCGGGCTTCCCCGCCACCAGCGCCAGGTGGATGCCGATCCACAGCATCGCGAACCGGAACAGCAGGAGCAGTCCGACGGCGCCCAGGAATCCGGCCGGGCCGCCGTCGCCGCGCCAGCCGAGCGCGGCGGCGACGGCCAGGAGCACCGCCAGGCCGATCGCCGACTGCAGCATGTCGGCGGCGCAACGACCCACCAGGACCGCGCCGTTGGCCATGGGCATCGAGCGGAAGCGGTCGACGACGCCCTTGTTCAGGTCCTGGGTGACGGCGACCATCGTGCCCTCCAGGCCGAAGGCCATCGTGAGGGCGAGCATGCCGGGGACCAGGTAGTCGAGGTAGTCGCCGCCCACCCCCCGGCCGCCGCCGACCAGGTAGCCGAACATCAGCAGCAGCATCACGGGGAAGACCAGGTTCACCACCACCGTCACCGGCTGCCGCCCCCAGCGGGCGAGTTCGCGGCGGGTCATGGTCCAGGAGTCGGTCAGTGCGTGGGCGGTCACGCGGTCTCCTTCACTCGGTCGTCGTGTCCGGTGAGCCTCAGGAACACCTCGTCGAGCGTCGGACGCCTGAGCGCGATGTCCTCGGCCTGGATGCCGGCCTCCTCCAGAGCGCGGACGATCCCGGCCAGGGCCGCCATGCGGTCGGCGACCGGGGCGCTCAGCAGCCGGCGGTCGGTGTCCACGGTGATCCGGTCCTCCGGTACGGGCAGCAGCGCGACGGCCGCGCCCAACTGCCCGGCGTCGCGCAGGACGACGTCGACGCGGTCGCCGCCGACGGCCGCCTTGAGCTCGTCCGCCGTGCCGTCGGCGATGACCCGGCCGGCGTCCACGACCGAGACACGGTCGGCGAGTTGGTCGGCCTCCTCCAGGTACTGGGTGGTGAGCAGGACGGTGGTACCGCCGTCGACCAGGGAACGGACCGAGTCCCACACCTCCGCGCGGCCGCGCGGGTCGAGACCGGTGGTGGGTTCGTCCAGGAAGAGCACCTCCGGTTCGGTGATCAGGGAAGCGGCGAGGTCCAGGCGGCGCCGCATGCCTCCGCTGTACTGCCGTACCGCCTTGCCGCCGGTTTCGGTCAGGCCGAAGCGCGCCAGGAGTTCGTCGGCACGCGCGCGTGCGCGTCGCCCGCCCAGGTGATGCAGGCGGCCGAACAGTTCCAGGTTCTGCCGGCCGCCGAGTTCCTCGTCGAGTGCCGCGTGCTGGCCGAGCAGACCGATGCGCAGGCGTACCGCGTACGCCTCGCGCACCACGTCGTGGCCCGCCACCTCGATCCGGCCCGCGTCGGGCCGCACCAGCGTGGACAGGATCCGGACCAGGGTGGTCTTGCCCGCGCCGTTCGGGCCGAGCACCCCGTGCACCGTGCCGCGCGCGACCGTGAGGTCGAGTCCGTCCAGCGCGGCCCTGCCGTTCTTCGTGTTCTTCCCGCCGTATGTCTTGCGTGCTTCCTCGACGAGGATCGCCGCCTCGGCCACTGGGACTCCCTTGCTAGTCAAACTTGACTACAGGCGCACGAAGGTAAGCGCTTCGGATTCATTAGTCAAACTTGATCAACGCACGACGAGCACCTCAGCGCTCGTCCCCCGGGTGCCGCTCCCCCGTCGCGTACGGGTTCTCCTGACCCTCGGTCAGGACACCGACGAACGGCTCACCCTCCCCGGCGAAGGTGTAGGCACCGGCCTCGATCCGCCCGATCAGCCCCCTGGTCCACTCGGCCTCGGCGTCGGCCGTGTGCACCCACAGGTTCATGATCTCGCCGATGTGGCCCAGCGGTTCGGGCCCGCCCTCGGGCACGTAGTGCCCGGTGACCGCGGCCCGCCACTCGTCGATGCGCCGGATCCGCTCCTTGAGCAGCGCCGTCGCCTCGTGCCGCGGCAGATCGACGACGAAGCCGATGGCCGCCGACTTCACGTCCATCTTCTGGTCGTAGGCGACGAGGGCCTCCCGCAGCAGCGTGAAGAACTCCTCGTCGCCCGCCGCGGTGATCTCGTACTCGGTGCGCGGGGGGCCGCCGGCCGTCGAGGGAGCGATCTCGTGCGCGTGCAGCAGTCCTTGCTTCGCCATCTGCTTCAGGGCGTGATAGACCGAGCCGGGCTTGGCATTGGACCACTCGTGCGCGCCCCAGTACTCCAGGTCGTTGCGCACCTGGTAGCCGTGGGCCCGCCCGTGCTGGCGGACCGCCCCGAGCACGAGAAGACGGATCGCTGACATGCGGTCCAGCGTAGGACGCCGCAGCTCACTCGCCGGAACTGCCCCGCTCCCTGGCGACCAGTTCGAAGGCCGTGGCCCCGTCGAGGGATTCGCGGATGATGTCGGCGTGACCCGCGTGCCGCGCGGTCTCGCGGATCAGATGCAGGGCCAGCCAGCGCATGGAGACACGCCCCTCGGGCGGGAACCAGGGCTGGGACGGCAGCGGGAAGGTGTCGTCGAGACTGGGCACCGCACGGAGGAACGCCTCCGTCTCGGCTGCGACCTTCTCCCAGTAGGCCAGTTGCGAGGCGACGGTCTCGTCGCCGGCCAGTTGGAAACACTCGTGCCAGTTGGACTCGTCCCGATCGACCGCCGGCGCCTCCTGTTTGGCACGCGCGATCCAGCTCTGCTCGACCTCGGCCACGTGCTTGACCAGCCCGCCCAGCGAAAGGCCGCTGGCACTGGGCCGCGACGCGGCCTGCTCCTCCGTGAGGCCGAGCACCGACCGGCGGATACCGCCGCGCTGCTCCTCGATGAACGCCAGCAGCGCTCCACGCTCGTCGCCGTGTACCTCGGCGGAAACGCGAGTGACCATGTCCGGCCGCCTTTCGTCGATTCGCGCCGGGGCTTCTGCCCCGGCCCGAACGACGCTACGGGTCATTGAGGTCAGATCCTGTCCTCAATGATCCAATGTCCCACCCAATGTCCCACCCAATGTCCCACCCAATGTCCCACCCAATGGCCCACCCAATGGCCCGGTGATCCAATGGCCCGGTGATCCAATGGCCCGGTGATCCAATGGCCCGGCACCGGAGAAATTCCGCAGGCCGACCCGGTCTGCGCCCGGGCTCCGGCCGAAGGTGTCCCGCCCCCAGAACGGGATGAGTAGCGGTACTCATCACGCCGTACCGGCGCCGCGCCAGGATGAGGGGACCTGTCACGCTCCTGCTGCGAGGAGCGTCCTACGGCGAGGAGTCCGCCCATGTCCGCCCCGACCCTGCCCGCACCGGCACGCCCCACCCCCTGGCGCGTTCCGCCCCTCCTGCTCGCCGGGATCGTGGTGGCCGGGATGATCGTGTCGGGCTGGGCCCCGCGCGACCGCGTCACCTGGCTGCTGGAGACCGTGTGGGTGATCGTCGGGCTGCCGCTGGTCGTGCTGGCATGGCGGCGTTTCCCGCTCACCGACCTGCTGTGCTGTCTGCTCGCCGTGCACGCGCTGGTGCTGGCGACGGGCGGCCACTACACCTACGCGGAGGTGCCCCTCGGCGACTGGATCCGGGACACCTTCGGCCTCCAGCGCAATCCGTACGACCGCCTGGGCCACCTGATGCAGGGCTTCGTGCCCGCGGTGCTGGTACGGGAACTGCTCAGCCGCACCTCCCCACTGCGCGGCAACCGCTGGCTGGCGCCGCTCACGGTGTGCGCGTGCCTCGCGTTCAGCGCGCTCTTCGAACTGTTCGAGTGGGCGGCGGCCGTGATCGGCGGCCACGGCGCGGACGCGTTCCTCGCCACTCAGGGCGATGTGTGGGACACCCAATGGGACATGTTCTGCGCGCTGATCGGGGCCACTGTCTCGGTGCTGCTGCTCAGCCGCCTCCACGACCGCCGGATGGCGGTCCTGGAGGCCGCGGCGCGCTAGCGACCGCGACCGGGAAGGTGGCACGTCGTGCCGACGACCGGGGGCGGGAAGTGGGTGCGCGCCGCGGTACCGGGCGGCCACGCGTGATCATCCACGAACACAGGCTTCGGGCTGGTCAGCTGCAAGGCGTCAAGGGCTCATAGGGGGATGAGCGGCGAGGGCAGGTCCGCGCCCAAGTGGCCGGCGGTCGAACGGCGTTGAGGAACTCTCGGCTTTCCAGGGGAAAATGGGCGATGTCGCCCATGCGTCACGGCCGCGGGGCAGCGACGCCCTGGAGCAAAATGTCCAGTTCTGCGACACCCTTGCGGGTCGCCCCGCGCGTGGACTCGCACAGGGCCCGGGCATCGGCCTTGAACTCGTCGCGGAACGGCGACAGGAGCCCTGGGCCGGACATGGCGCGGCCTGCCGCCGCACCCATCGGATCGGCTCACCTCCGGTTATGCCGCCACCCGCACCGGCGTCGGGCGAGCCGGGTTTCGGATAACAGTTTGCCAAGTGTTGGCCCCGCGGCCTTTTTTCGGACGCATCTATGCGCGTAGCTTGACCGGCGTGCCAGACCCCGGCCGTCGACGGCGGATCCGGGTCGGTCGGCGCTTCCCATGGCGCCCTCACGTTTTCCCGGCCCCCAAGGAGAACCTTCCTGTGTCGAATTCCAGCGCTGAAACGCCCCGCCCCGCAAGACACCGCGCGACTCCTCTGCGCAAGCGGCTCATACCGCTGGCGATCACCGGGTCGGTCGTGCTGGCCGGAGTGGGCGTCCACTCCGCCTTCGCCACCCCCTCGGCCGACGCCGTCATCTCCGAGGTCTACGGAGGCGGCGGCAACTCCGGCGCCACCCTGACCAACGACTTCATCGAGCTGGCCAACGCGGGCTCCGGTTCGCTGGACCTCTCCGGCTACAGCGTCCAGTACCTCTCGGGCAGCCCCGGCCCGACCACCAAGTGGCAGTCCACCCCGCTCACCGGCACCCTGGCCGGTAACGGCCGCTACCTGATCCAGGAGGCCGCGGGCACCGGCGGCACCGCCGCCCTGCCGACCCCGGACGCCACCGGCAACATCAACATGTCGGGCACCGCCGGCACCGTCGCGCTGGTCAAGGGCACCGACCTGCTCACCTGCGTCACCAAGGCCGACTGCGCCGCCGACTCCCGCATCAAGGACCTGGTCGGCTTCGGTACCGCCCTCGTCCACGAGGGCTCCGGCCCGGCCGCGGGCGCGAGCAACACCGCCTCGGTCGCCCGCAAGACCCTGGTCGACACCGACGACAACGCGGCCGACTTCGCCGCGGGTGACCCCACCCCCGAGAACTCCGGCGGCCAGAGCGGCGACACGGGCGGCGGTGACACCTCCCCGTCGCCGAGCCCGACCGCGACGCCCCCCGCCGACGCGATCTCGGCGAAGATCCACGACATCCAGGGCACCAACCGGCGGTCCCCGCTGTCCACCAAGAACGTCAAGGACGTCACCGGCATCGTCACCGGTGTCCGCACCACCAGCACGTCCTCCACGTCCAAGGGCTTCTGGATGCAGGACCCGAACCCGGACAACGACCCCCGCACCAGCGAGGGCATCTTCGTCTACACCAGCTCCAACCCCACGGTGAAGGTCGGCGACAGCGTCACCGTCTCCGGTGTGGTCACCGAGTACTACCCGGGCGGCTACGACACCGGCATCCAGTCGACGACCGAGATCATGAAGCCGACGGTCACCGTGCTGTCCAGCGGCAACCCGCTGCCGGCCCCGGTCGTCCTCGACAAGAACAGCATCCCCGCCGTGTGGTCCCCCAAGGCCGACAGCAGCGGCAGCATCGAGTACGCCGATCTCGAGCCGACCAAGTACGCCCTGGACTTCTACGAGTCCCTGGAGGGCATGAACGTCCAGGTCTCCGACGCCCGCGTCGTCGGCGCCACGGACGCCTACCACGAGCTGTGGGTCACGGCCGACCCCGACCACAACAAGACCAAGCGCGGCGGTGTCTACTACCCGTCGTACGACGACCCGAACGTGGCTCGTCTCCAGGTCCAGGCGATCAACACCACGGACGCGTTCCCGATGGCCAACGTGGGTGACGAGCTCACCGGCGTCACCGCGGGCCCGCTGGACTACAGCCAGTTCGCCGGCACCTACATCCTCGCGGCCCGTCAGGTCGGTACCTACAAGGACAACGGCCTCAAGCCCGAGGTCACCAGCGAGGCGAAGTCCAACGAGGTCACCATCGGCACGTACAACGTGCAGAACCTCGCCCCGAGCGACTCGCAGTCCAAGTTCGACCGGCTCGGCCACAACCTGGTCACCAACCTGCGCGCGCCCGCCATCGTCGGCGTCGAGGAGATCCAGGACAACAGCGGCGCCATCGACGACGGCACCGTTGACTCCGACAAGACGCTGGCCAAGCTCACCGACGCCATCGTCGCCGCGGGTGGTCCGCGCTACGAGTACCGCCAGATCAACCCGGTGAACGACAAGGACGGCGGCCAGCCGGGCGGCAACATCCGCACCGTCTTCCTGTTCGACCCGAAGCGGGTCACCTTCGTGGACCGGCCGGGCGGCGACTCCCTCACCGCCGTCGACGTCGTCGGCAAGGGCAGCGACACCCACCTGAGCGTCTCGCCCGGACGGATCGCCCCGACGGACGAGGCCTGGAACAGCAGCCGTAAGCCGCTGGTCGGCGAGTTCCTCACGAAGAACAACAAGAAGATCTTCGTGATCGCCAACCACCTCAACAGCAAGGGCGGCGACCAGAACGTCGCCGGCCGCATCCAGGAGCCCGTCCGCAGCTCCGAGATCCAGCGCAACAAGCAGGCCACGCTGGAGAACGCCTTCGTCAAGAAGCTCGAGGCGGCCGACCCCAAGGCCCTCATCGTCTCCCTCGGCGACTACAACGACTACCAGTTCTCCTCCGCGATGAAGACCCTGACCGGTGACGGCAAGCAGCTCACCGACCTGGTGAACACCCTGCCGGCGGACGAGCGCTACTCCTACGTCTTCCAGGGCAACTCGCAGGTGCTCGACCACATGATGGTGAACCCGAGCATGCTGAACCACGTCACCTACGACGTGGTGCACATCAACTCCGAGTTCGCCGACCAGGTCAGCGACCACGACCCGCAGGTTCTGCGTGTGAAGCCTTAAGGCCCTCGCAAGCCCGCCCGCTCCCGCGCTCAACGCAGCGGGGGCGGGCGGGCTTGTCTGCATATCGGCCCGCCCTTCAGTTCCCGCCGAGGTCCTCCAGCACTTCCCGGGCGGCCCGCGCGCCGGAGGCGAGGGCGCCTTGGACGGAACCCGTGCCGCGGTGATCCCCGCAGACGTAACGGCCCGGCCCGGTGCGGCAGGTTCGGTTCAGCGGCCAGGGCGGCGGCATGGCCGGCAGCGCGTTCTCGACGGTGCGCGCGACCAGCAGGTCCCAGGCGGTGGCATCGGCACCGTACATCTCGGACAGGGCCGCGACCACAGCAGCCCGCACGAGCTCGGTGTCGCCGCCCACGACCGAGGTCGCGATGAGGGCGCTGCCTCGCGGGGCGTACTCGGGCGCGACATCACTGAGGACGCAGGTGTTCAGTACGCGGCGGCGGGTGTCGACCAGCAGGACGGGGCGGCCCAGGGGGGAGCGCGGGGCGACGTGGTAGTACGTGGTGACGGTGCGGTGGGCGGGGACGTCCAGGCCGGGCAGCAGCCGTGAGGCGGCGGCGGCACCGGTCGCCACGACGACGGCGCGCGCCGGCAACTCCACGCCGTCCGCCGTGACCACGCCCCGGCCGGCGAGCCGCGACACGGGTGTGCCGAGCCGTACGGTTCCCTCGGGCAGGGCTGAGGCCAGGGCGCGCGGAACGGACTGCACGCCGAAGGCGGGCAGGCACAGCGCGCCGCGCAGCATGCTGCGCCACACCAGGTGGAACACCCGGCTGGAGGTCTCCAGGGAGTCCTCCAGGAAGACGCCGGAGAGGAACGGCCGGAAGAAGCCCTCCACGAACGGGGCGGAGAAACCCGCGTCGGCCAGGGCGGCGCGGGTGGTGCGCTCAGGCGCGTGCTTGAGCGCGCGGGCCGGAGCGAGCCCGTCGCGGGCGCCGAGCGCGGCCAGCGCCACCAGGTCGCGCGGCCGGGCGAACCGCGCGGACAGCAGCGACGCCACCGCATCGGGGCGGCGGCGCGGGTCGGCCAGCAGCACGCGCCGGCCACCGGTGTGCACCAGGACGCCCGGCAGGAAGGGGCGCGGGTCGAGGAACCGGGCGGGCAGGCGGCGGCGCAGCTGCGGGTAGGCCGGGTTGACGACCTGGAAGCCGCGGTCCACCGTGAAGCCGTCCAGGCGGTCGGTCCGCATCCGCCCGCCCGCCGCGTCGCCCGCCTCCAGCACCGTGACGCCGAGCCCCGCGGCGGCCAGGTCGCGGGCGCACGCCAGCCCGGCGACCCCGGCACCCACCACGACGACGTCCGCGACCGCCGTTCCATCCGCCACGGCCACCACCTCTCCTCGCTCCTCAAGGGCCTGCTGCCGAGCGGAACCTGCCGCGCTCCCCGCTGCCCCGAGGACGTCAACAGGGGCCCGGCGTCTTCACCAGGTACTTCCCCGCCGGCCACCACAGCGGATGCGCCCGCACCCGAACGGGCGACTACCGGCGGCCCGCCGTATCCGCCGGGGCAGGCGGTACGCCCCGGACGGAGTACATGTACGGCGCTGGGCGGAGGAATTGGCGGACGTGAAGGGGGCGCTCGTGCACGAGCCGTGGAACCTTCCGGCACAGGAGCGCGCGAGGACCGTCCCCCTGCCGGAGGGCCTGGACCCCTTCAAGCGGGCCCGGGGCGCTCCTGAGGTCCGGCGGGACGACGTCCGCAGGGCCGCCGGGCACCCCGCGCGACACCTCGTACGTGTAAGCCGCCACACCCGCATCGCACGGAAGGTGCCCCGGCCATGACCACCGCGCACTGGATCTTCGGCGACCAGCTCGGTCCGCACTTCCTCACGCCCGCCGGCGAGGACGGGCCCGACCGCGGGGCGCCCGTGGTGATGATCGAAGCCAGATCGGTCTTCCGGCGGCGCCGGTTCCACCGTGCCAAGGCGCACCTGGTGCTCTCCGCGATGCGGCACCGTGCGGCGGAACTGGGCGGGCGGGTGACGTACGTGCGGGCCGAGACCTACCGGGAGGGACTGCGCCGCGCGATGGGCGGGGCGCCGGTCACGGTGTGCCACCCCACCTCGTACGCGGCGCTCCGGCTGGTGCGATCCCTGCCCCGGGTGCGGGTGCTGCCCGCCAGGGGCTTCATGGTGGCCCGCGAGGAGTTCACCGGCTGGGTCGAGGAGCACGGTGGGCGGCGGCTGCTCCAGGAGGACTTCTACCGCTGGGTGCGCCAGGAGCACGACCTGCTGATGGAGGGCGGCCAGCCGGCCGGCGGCCGGTTCAACCACGACCACGCCAACCGCGAGCCCCCGCCGGGCGGCGCCCGGGAGCTCGACGTGCCGGGTCCGTACCGGCCGCGGGAGGACGACATCGACGCCGAGGTGCGCGACGACCTCGGCCGGTGGGAACGCGAGGACGGGGTGCGATTCGTCGGCCGGGACGGGCCCCGCCGCTTCCCCGCCACCCGACGGGAGGCGCTGTCGGCCCTGCGCCGCTTCGTGACACACCGGCTGGCGTCCTTCGGACCCTACGAGGACGCGATGCTCACCGGTGATCCGGTGATGAGCCACAGCCTGCTCTCGTCCTCGCTGAACCTGGGGCTGCTGCACCCGGCGGAGTGCGTGGAGCGAGCCGAACGAGCCTGGCGGGAGGGCGCCGTCCCGGTGAACAGCGCGGAGGGCTTCGTCCGGCAGGTCGCGGGCTGGCGGGAGTTCGTCTGGCAGCTGTACTGGCACTTCGGCGAGGACTACCGGCACGACAACGCGCTCGGGCACACGGAGGAGCTGCCGGAGTACTTCGCCGAGCTGGACGCGGACGCGGTCACGGCGCGCTGCCTGGCCACCGTGCTCGCCCAGGTGCGCGACACCGGGTGGACGCATCACATCCCCCGGCTGATGGTGCTGGGCAGCCATGCCCTGCAGCGCGGCTGGGACCCGGCCGCGGTGACCGACTGGTTCCACCGCTGCTTCGTCGACGGCTACGAGTGGGTGATGGTGCCGAACGTGGTGGGCATGTCCCAGTACGCGGACGGCGGCCGGATGACCACCAAGCCGTACACGTCGGGCGGCGCCTACATCCACCGCATGAGCGACCTGTGCGACGGCTGCGCCTACCGGCCCACCGAGCGCACCGGTCCGCACGCGTGCCCCTACACCGCCGGGTACTGGGCCTTCCTGCACCGGCACCGGCGGCTGCTGTCCGGCAACGCCCGCATGCGGCGCTCGGTGCAGGGGCTGGACCGGCTCGGCGACCTCGACGAAGTGCTGCGGCAGGAGCGGCGGCGGGCGGGCGAGGTGCCGTGAGGCGGTGGGAGCTGCGAGATGGCGCAGGGAGCCGTGGGTCGGTCACTCGTGGGGCGAGTGGCCGGGTTGGACGAGGCCGTACTCGTAGGCGAAGACGACGGCTTGGACCCGGTCGCGCAGGCCGAGCTTGGCGAGGATGCGGGTCACGTGGGTCTTGACCGTCGGCTCGCTCAGGAAGAGTTCCGCACCGATCTCGGCGTTGGAGCGGCCGCGGGCTATGAGACCGAGCACTTCGTGCTCGCGTGGGGTCAGTTTCTCCAGCCGGGTGGGCTGGTGCGAACCGGGGCGCGGGCGGCGTACGTATTCCTCGATCATCCGTCGGGTGATCTCCGGGGCCAGCAGCGCCTGGCCGGCGGCGACGGTGCGGATGGCACCGGCGAGTTCACGTGGCGGTGCGCTTTTGAGGAGGAAGCCGCTCGCTCCGGCGCGCAGTGCCTGGTAGACGTACTCGTCCTCGTCGAAGGTGGTGAGGATGAGTACCCGCGCGGGGCAGCGCCCGTCCTGCAGCAGCCGGCGGGTTGCCTCGATGCCGTCCATGCGCGGCATCCGGATGTCCATCAGGATGATGTCGGGCAGCAGAGTGAGCGCACTTTCGACCGCCTCCGCGCCGTTGGCTGCCTCGCCGACGACCTCGATGTCGTCCTGGCCGCTCAGGATGGAGTGGAAGCCGCCGCGGACCAGGGCCTGGTCGTCCACGAGCAGGACGCGGATCATCGGGGCGCCGCCTGAAGCGGCAGGCTCGCTGTCACGGCGAAGCCGCCGCCGTCGGCGTGTCCGGTCTCCAGGGTGCCGCCGTAGAGTCCGACCCGTTCACGCATTCCCAGGAGCCCGTGGCCGATCCGGTTCGAGGCCGGCCTCGCGGGCGATCCTGTGCGTCCCGTGTCCCGCACGCTGACCCGTATGGACTGCTCGTCATAGTGCAGCAGCACATGGGCCGTGGTGGGTGTGGCGTGCTTGAGTGCGTTGGTGAGTGCCTCCTGCACCACCCGGTAGACGGTCAGGTCCATGCCGGGCGGCAGTGGGCGGGCCGGGCCTTCCATGGTGAGTGAGACCGGTAGGCCGACGCCGCCCATGTGCTCGATGAGTTCGGCCAGGTTCGCGGTGCCCGGCTGCGGCTTGAGCGCGGGTCGCGTCGCTTCCCCGCGCAATAGGCCGAGCATCCGGCCCAGTTCGCCGACCGCCTGATGTCCGGTCTCCTGAACCGAGCGCAGTGGCGCGTGCGCCTGGGAGGGATCGCGGTCGAGCAGGTCTTCGGCGGCGCCCGCCTGGACGACCATGACGCTGACGCAGTGGGCGACGATGTCGTGCAACTCGCGGGCGATACGGGAGCGTTCCTCCGCCAGCGCGACATGGATCGCCTCTTCGCGCTCGGCCTCCAGCCGCTGGACCCGTGCCTGGTCGTCGGAGTGGCTGCGGGCCCGGCCGCTCAGCACCCGGCCGGCGACGAAGACGATGGCGATCGGCACCGCGGCGAACGGGATGTTGCTGACGGTGCCGGCGTCCGGGTTGCGCAGCATCACGAGCACGACGGTGGTGGCGGTCGCCGCGACGCCGAGCCACGCGGACACGCGTTCACCGTGCCGGGCCACCGAGTAGGTGGCGAGCAGAAGGGGCAGGAAGTCGCCCCACAGAGTGAACGTCAGCGGGGTGGCCAGCATCGGTCCGGCGATCGCGACCGCGACGACCACGGCCGTGGCAAGCGGGGCCAGCCTGCGCAGCGCCAGCACCAGCGTCGCCACGAGGGTGGACACGACCAGGGGCGGCATGGGGCCGTACCGGGTCGAGTTGTCGAGATCGAAGACGATGTCGAGCAGGGCGAAGCCGGTGATCGCGAGCGCGAGCAGAGCGTCGGGCAGCAACACCGCCGGCATGCGCCGCGGACGCGCCGGCGCCTCCGACTCCTCTCGCGCCGGCGACTTGGCGCGTGCCGTCTTCAGCATCACATCCGCAAGTTACCGGCGGGGGGAGCCGGGCGGCGTCATCCGAACGTCGTATTCGCCTGGTGCGGATCGCGACCCGCGAACGACCCGGTGCCGACCGGAGTACGACGACGCCACGGCCCCGCCGGACCGACGCTGACGGCGCACCGCCGAGTGGCGGCACAACGCAGGAGGAGACCATGACCCTGAACCTGAAGCGCCTGGCCGGATGGGCGCTCATCGTCGGCACCGTCGTCGCGGCGTTCGGCTACCTCGCCGCCAACCTCCTCGCGCCGGGCAGCGGCGACGAGGTCTTCCGCTACCACCTCTGGCCGCTGTTCGAGGGGATCGCGCTCGGTGGGGACGTCATCATCGTGCTGGGGCTGCCCGTGATCCTGGCCTTCGCGCAACGGGCACCGAAGCTGCACGTCGTCGGCTACGCCGGCATCTTCGCCGCGCTGGTGATGCTGAACATCGGCGAGGGAGTCATCGAGGGGTTCGTCAAGCCGTACCTGGTCGACCACGGCGGCATCCCCACCGAGCAGCCGTCCAGCTTCGCCGTCTTCGAGGGCATCGCGCTGCTGTGCCTGCTCGTCGGCGCGATCTGCCTGAGCATCGCCGTGCTGCGCGCCCGGACGCTGCCCTGGTGGATCGGTGTCGCGCTGCTCGTCTCGTGCCTGCTCGGCGCCCTCGGGCTGCCCGGCCGCTGGTTCATCCTTCCCGACGACGTGTTCTTCGCCGCGCTGTTCGCCATCGGCGTCCACGCCGTACGCGGGCGCAGCGAGGTCGCCACGGCGAGCGTGGTCGAGTCGGCCGCGGTCTGATCGCCGCTCGCTCCGGTGGGCTTCCCGGGCCCGCGGGGTTCAGGACCGCACGAGCAGCCGGAAGTCGAACGCGTACCGGGACGCGCGGTCCGAGCCCGCTCGACCGCGCGTCCCGTGTCGTGAGGGAGGCCGGAGGAGGTCCCCCCAGCCGGGAGCGGTCCGGCTGGAGTACTGACCACCCGGGCTCGGTTGTTAGACTGGAGGAGACGTTGATCGTTTGTTGAGGAGCCCAGACATGGTGGTGGACGACGACATCTCCGGGTGATACCCGGCCCAGAAAGGCCACCGGACCGGTGCGTGGAAGCGCCGCCGACGTGGCCTCGCTGTCGTCTCCTCTTCCCCCCTGTCCGCTGCCGGGGCAGAAGTGTCTTTCCTGCCCCCTCCTCGCGAGGTCACCTTCATGTCCGACGCCTCCGTCGTCTGCTCGAACCTGTCCTTCACCTGGCCCGACGACACTCCCGTCTTCCAGGACCTGTCCTTCACCGTCGGCTCCGGCCGTACCGGCCTCGTGGCGCCCAACGGCACCGGCAAGAGCACGCTGCTCAAGCTCATCGCCGGTGAACTGCGGCCCGGCGCCGGGTCGATCTCCGTGGCCGGCACCCTCGGCTACCTGCCGCAGAGCCTCCCCCTGACCGGTGACCTCACGGTCGCCGAGGTGCTGGACGTCGCCGCGATCATCCAGGCCATCGACGCCGTGGAGTCCGGGGACGTCGACGAGAAGCACTTCGTCACCATCGGCGACGACTGGGACATCGAGGAACGCAGCCGCGCCCAGCTCGACCGCCTCGGCCTGGCCGACGTCACCCTGGATCGCAGCCTGAGCACCCTCAGCGGCGGCCAGGTCATCTCCCTCGGTTTCGCCGCCCAGTTGCTGAAGCGGCCCGACGTGCTGCTGCTCGACGAGCCCACCAACAACCTCGACCTCGACGCCCGGCACAAGCTCTACGACGTGCTGAAGGACTTCAACGGCTGCCTGCTCCTGGTCAGCCACGACCGCGACCTGCTCGACCGCATGGAACGCATCGCCGAACTCGACCGCGGCGAACTGCGCTTCTACGGAGGCAACTTCACCGCGTACGAGGAGGCCGTGCGAACCGAGCAGGAAGTCGCGGAGAAGAACATCCGCAACGCCGAGCAGGAGCTGAAGCGGGAGAAGCGGGAAATGCAGCAGGCCCGCGAGCGCGCCGAACGCCGGCAGAGCAACGCCGCCCGCAACCTGAGGAACGCCGGTCTGCCCCGTATCTTCGCCGGCAACATGAAGCGGGGCGCGCAGGAGTCCGCGGGCCGGGCGGGCCAGATGCACGCCGGCCGGGTCAGCGAGGCGAAGGCCCGGCTGGACGAGGCCGGGCGTGCGCTGCGCGAGGAGCAGCGCATCACGCTGGACCTGCCGGACACCAACGTGCCCGCCGGGCGCAACCTGTTCCTCGGCGAGCAGCTCCTCGTCCGCCTCGGCGACAAGGACGTGTTCGCCGGCCAGGGTGCCGACCTGACGGTCCGGGGCCCCGAGCGCATCGCGCTGACCGGTGCCAACGGTGCCGGCAAGAGCACGTTGCTGCGTCTGCTCAGCGGCGACCTGACACCACGGAGCGGTGAGATCAGGCGGGCCGACGGCCGCATCGCCTACCTCTCGCAGCGCCTCGACCTGCTGGACCTGGACCGTACGGTCGCCGAGAACTTCGCCGACTACGCCCCGGAGCGGCCGGAGGCCGAGCGGATGAACCTGCTCGCCCGCTTCCTCTTCCGGGGGCCCCGCGCCCATCTGCCCGTCGGGGTGCTCTCCGGAGGCGAACGGCTGCGCGCCACCCTGGCCTGCGTGCTGTGCGCGGAGCCGGCTCCGCACCTGCTGCTCCTGGACGAGCCGACGAACAACCTCGACCTGGTCAGCGCGGGCCAGTTGGAGAGCGCCCTGAACTCCTACCAGGGGGCCTTCGTGGTGGTCAGCCACGACGAGCGGTTCCTGCGCGAGATCGGCGTGAACCGGTGGCTGCGGCTGGCCGACGGCAAGCTGGAGGAGACGGGGGCCCCTGAGGTGTGAACCGCCGACGTGTCGTCCTGGCCCGTGTCCGAGGCATGCCGCCCCGCGGGCCGCGCACCGATCACGTTGGACGGACCTCATGCCTCAGACCGCTCTGCTCGCCCACGACCTCGTCCACACCCTCGGCGACCGACGGCTGCTCGACGGTGTCTCCCTGACCGCCTCGCCCGGGCATCGCATCGGGCTGATCGGGGAGAACGGCGTCGGCAAGTCGACCCTGCTGCGCCTGCTGGCCGGGACGGACAAGCCGGACGCCGGCAGCGTAACGCGCCCGCCCGACCTGGGCTTTCTTCATCAGGAGATGCCGTACGACGCCGACGCGACGATCGCTGACGTGCTCGACGACGCCCTGCGCGAAGCCAGGGAGGACCTCGCCGAGCTGGCACGGCTCGCCGAGCAGCTCGCGCGGACCCCACAGGACGCGCCCGACTACGCCGGCCTGCTCGACGCGTACGGCGTCCGGCTCGAACAGGCCGAGGGAAAGGAGGCCTGGGACGCCGACCGGCGTGCCGCGCTCGTGCTCGACGGCCTCGGCCTCGACACCTTCGCACACGACCGGACGCTCGGGTCTCTGTCCGGCGGGCAGCGCGGCCGGCTCGCGCTGGCCGCGCTGCTGGTCCGGCGGCCCTCCGTGCTGCTGCTGGACGAACCGACCAACCATCTCGACGACGGTGCCGCCGCCTTCGTCGAGGAGCACGTGCGCACCCTGTCCGGGGTCGTCGTGGTTGCCAGCCACGATCGTGCCTTTCTGGACGCCGTGTGCACGGACCTGCTCGACCTCGACCCCGCGATGGACGGCCCGGTCCGCTATGGCGGCAACTACAGTGCCTACCTGGCCGAGAAGCGGGCCGAGCGGGACCGCTGGGAGCGGCGCTGGGCCGAGGACCAGGAAGAACTGGCGGCGCTGCGGGTCTCCGCCGGGATCACCGCGCACCGCGTCGCACCGGACCGGGGACCGCGCGACAACGAGAAGATGGGCTACGGGCACCGCGCCGGCCGGGTGCAGAGCCAGATCTCCCGGCGGGTGCGCAACGCCGCCCGCCGCCTGGAGGTACTGGAGCGCTCCCAGGTCGGCGAGCCGCCGAAGCCGCTGCGGTTCGAGAGCACGGCGCTCGCCGCTCCGGCAGCGCAGGGCGACGGTCCTCTGGTGTCCCTGGATGACGTACGGGTGCCGGGCCGGCTCGCACCGTTGAGTGCGGAGGTGTCGGCGACCGACCGTCTGCTGGTCACCGGTGGGAACGGGGCCGGCAAGTCGACTCTGCTGGCCGTGCTCGCCGGGCGGCTCGCGCCCGAGGGCGAGGTGCGGCGGGGGCGCGGACTGACCGTGGGACTGCTCGCCCAGGACACCGTTTTCGACCGGCCGGGCCGGTCCGTCCGGGACACCTATGAGCTGGCGCTGGGCGCCGAGCGGGCCGAGGCGGTGCCGCTGGGTTCGCTCGGTCTGATGCACGAGGCGGACCTGGACAAGCCGGTCGGCCGGCTCTCGGTCGGACAGCGACGGCGGCTCGCGCTGGCGCTGCTGGTGGCGCGACCGCCGCAGTTGCTGCTGCTCGACGAACCCACCAACCACCTGTCGCCGCGCCTGTGCGACGAGCTGGAGGCGGCGCTGGGCACCGGCCCCGGCGCGATCGTGCTGGCCAGCCACGACCGCTGGCTGCGGGAGCGCTGGCAGGGACGGGAAATCCGGCTCGGCTCCGACGGCAAGCGCCCGGACAGCGCGGGTCCCAACCTCGCCCGCCGCGCCGGGACCGAGTCGTGAGCGACCCCGCTCCGCCGGCTGTCACCACCGCCCTTGCTCGGGGCCGTGCTCGACCACCAGGTGCACACGTTGATCCTGTGGATCTTCCGGCGCGCCCGGCCGGCGAAGGCCATGCACGGTTTCCGTACGGCTTCGCGCTCCAGCGGTACGGGGCGGTCGCGCCTCGTGTCGGCGGTCATCCGCTGCGGGTGGCCCGGGGGCTAGCGCCGGGCGCGACGATGTCCAGGACGGCCATCATGCCCATGTCCTCGTGATTGAGGATGTGGCAGTGATACACGGTCCTGCCGGTGAAGTCCCTGAAGTGGATGCGAACGACGATCGCACCACGCTTCGGCACGTTCACCGTGTCGTACACGCCGTGGGTGGGGTCGTGGGCCTTCCCGTTGGTGCTCATCAACTGGAAGTGGTTGGTGTGCAGGTGGAAGCTGTGGTCCTCGTCCGAGTCATTGCGGACGGTCCACTCCTCGACGGTGCCGAGGGTGGAGACGAAGTCGGTCCGGTTCGGGGCGTACGTCCGGCCGTTGATGTAGAAGACCGTGCCGGCCTTGTTCTCCGTGAAGACGACGGTCTTGCGGTCCGCGATCGTCGCGTGGCTCAAGTCCTCGTAAGGGCCGAGGTCGGTCGGGAGCGCGGCCCTCATCACGGGCGTGCCACTGGTGACGACAGTAGCGAGGTCGGCCCGGGGGAACTGGTTCCCGGCCGGGCCGGTGTTGTACGGCAGTGTCTCCAGCCGGGTGGTGCCGGGAGCGCCGCCCTGGACCAGGACATCGAAGCGAGCGGCGGCGGGAACGAGCAGTGTGTCCTCGGCGTAGACCCTGCCCACGGGAACGCCGTCCTGAGCGATCACGTGGAAGCGGGCGCCCGGAAGGTGCAGCTTGTAGTAGATGTTGGCGCCGATGTTGGCCAGCCTCCACAACTGGGTCTCTCCCGGCCGGATGTGGATCGCCGGGTTCTGCTGGCCGTTGACGGTGCGGTGGGTGGACGCGCCGATACTCAGGGGATGGGTCTTGATCGCGTCGCCCTGGACCTGGAAGTCCTTGAGCGCGATGGTGTGCTCGGTGATGTTCCGCAACGACGGAGGCAGGTGCCGCTGCAGGCCCTCGACGACGAGGATGCCCGACTCACCACTCGCGACCTGCGGGGCGGACAGCATGTCCGCGTGTGAGTGGTACCAGAAGGTGCCGGTGGGGTGACTGAGCGGCAGTTGATAGGTGTAGTGGTACGACTGCCCGTACTTGATGGAGATGAAGATGTCGTCGGAGGGAGCACGCGGCGACACGAAGAGTCCGTGCGTGTGCAGATTGGTGTACTTGTCGGTTTTGTTGATCATGGTCAGGTCGATACGGTCGCCGGGCCGCACGCGCAACGTGGGCGGCATGTAGGCCCCGTTGTAGGTCGTCGCGCGCAGTTGGCGGTTGCCGACGCGGACGATTCGCCGTTCCACCACGATCGTGGTCCTGAGCACGCCGCCGCGGCTCACCACCTCCGGGGGATCCTGGAGCCATGGCCCCGCGCCCGGCGTTGTGGGCCCGCCCTCGACCACGGACCCCTGCGTGGCGCGGGAGCGCTCGCTCGGTGCGCTCCCCGCGCAGCCTGCGAGCCAGAGCGCGGCGAGAAGCAGACCGGCGACGATGCGGGACGGCGAGGAAAAACGCGTGGCGGGCCGGGTCACTTGTCTCCCCAGGAAAACCGGCGGACCCCGACCGCACACGACCGGGCCGGAGATCCATGTGCTGCTGGTGTGCTGCTGGTCAGTCAGCCGGAGAGTAGGCGCACAAAGATCCCGAGCCGCTCGGCCACGCCCGGCCCACGGTGCCATCCGCCCGAATGGGCCCTACCCGGGTCAGGCTCGCAGAGCCGGTGGCGCTTGTTCCCGGCTTTCCTTCACCGGTCTGCGATGCGCAAGATCTCTTCGTTGGTCTGGCTGTGGCCCCGGTTGAGTTCGGGGGCAGCATCCTGAGCCGTCATGGAGTCGCTCCAGGCTTTCAGTCAGAGCCAGTGCGCCTGGCGCTGCGGCGCGACACCTTAGGGGTGCGGAGGCGACTTTCGCCGAGTGCCGCCGGACGCGTCCGGCGGGCGGGTAACGGCCATGAGGGCGGCGTCGTCGTCCAGGTGTCCTTCGGTGTACCGGGTCAGGTCGGCGAGGAGAGCGTCCAGGATCACACCGGGGTCCGCCGGGAGGGTATGGGACAGGAATGGCACGGGATCGCAGAAGGTGCCGTGGCGGTCGCGTGCCTCCACCAGGCCGTCGGTGAACAGCACCAGGGTCGCGTCGTGGGGCAGTGTGTACCGATCGACGAGTACCCGGTTGCGGCCCAGGTTGCCCAGGGGCAGGGACGGGGCGGCCGGCTCCAGCGGACTCGCGCGGCCCTGGTGGACGAGTAGCGGCGCCGGGTGTCCCAGATTGATCACGTATATGACGGAGCCGTCGTTGGGGACGTCGATGAGGACGGCGGTGGCAAAGGATTCAAGGCCTTCCTCCGTCTCGGCATTGACCCTCTGCATGAGCTCCTCCAGCCGGTCGACCACGTCGGTCAAGCCGGGGATGTGAGCCGCGGCCTCGTAGAAGGTGCCGAGCAGCCTGTTGACGGTTTGGACCGCCCCCAGCCCCCTCCCCCGCACGTCGGCAATCATCATCCGGCCACGACGCCGCCCAGGCGTGGTGCTGGGCGACCGCGGCCACGACCACGACAACTACCGCCGCCTGGTCCTGGATCTCGGCGCGAAGCCGCTGATCCCCCGCCGCGGCAGCGCGGGCACGGCTCCGGGCTCGGCGCCCAACGCTGGTTCGCGGAGCGTGCGTTCGCCCGTCTGTACCGGGTTCGCCGCCTGCGGATCCGCTGCGAGATCCGCGACGACGTCCACGAAGCCTTTCTCACCTTGGGCTGCACGCTGATCTGCCGGCGACGCCCGAAGTCATTCCACTAGGAGCACTTACTCGACAACGAGCTCCACCGGGATGTTGCCGCGGGTGGCGTTGGAGTACGGGCAGACCTGGTGGGCCTGCTCGACCAGCTTACGGCCGGTGGCCTCGTCGATGCCGTCGGGCAGTTCGATGCGGAGGGTGACGGCAAGCGCGAAACCCTCGCCCTGCTTGCCGATGCCGACCTCACCGGTGACCGCGGCATCACTGACATCCACCTTCGCCCGCCGGCCGACCACACCGAGGGCGCCGGCAAAGCAGGCGGCATACCCCGCGGCGAACAGCTGCTCGGGGTTGGTGCCCTGCCCGTTGCCGCCCATCTCCACCGGGACGGCCAGCTGCAGGTCGAGCTTGCCGTCGGAGCTGACGGCGCGGCCGTCCCGGCCGTGAGTGGCGGTGGCGACTGCGGTGTAGAGCGTGTCCATGGGGGACCAAGTCCTCTCGAAGCGAGACGAGTATCGGTTGCGCACACAAGTAGAGCACACAATTGAGTTGTGCACAATCAAATGGCGTGGTGTCCAGTTATCCTGGCCGTATGACTACCGAGGTTCCGCCCAGCGCCCGGCCGGACGAGGAGTGGCTGCGTCTGGACCGCCAGATCTGCTTCTCGCTGCATGCCGCCTCACGCGCCTTCAACGGCGTCTACCGCGTGATCCTCAAGGAGCTCGGGCTGACCTACCCGCAATATCTGGTGATGCTGGTGCTCTGGGAGCACGGTGACACGCCCGTGAAGCGGCTCGGCGAGCATCTGCGGCTGGACTCCGGCACCCTGTCCCCGCTGCTCAAGCGGCTGGAAGCGGCCGGTCTGGTGCATCGGGAGCGCAGCGCGCGCGACGAGCGGTCGGTCGAGGTGCGGCTCACCGAGGAGGGCGCGGCACTGCGCGAGCGCGCGCTCCGGGTGCCGCACCGGATCGGCGCGGCGACCGGTTTCACCCTCGACGAGGTCCGCGAGCTGCGCGCCCGCCTCGACCGGCTGACCATGGCCCTCGACGCGGCGGCCCTGGAGGAGGCTCCCGACTGCGGGTGACAGCTGCCGGACACGCGGGGGACGCGGAGTGGGACCGGAGGCGTACGGACCTGTGCGCTGCCGTCCAGTGCTGACGGAAGGGTCCTGCTGACCCTGGAACTGTTCATGGTGGCGGTCCCGTCCTGTACCTGGCCTGCGTGTAGTGGGAAGTTGGAGGGCCTGCGCGGCTCTGGCGGCAGGCCCTCCAACTACTGCGGAGAGGATCGATCATGACCTCGGACCACGACACGCTGTGGCGTCGCTGCGCGTACCTGGGTCGCGTCCTGCTACCACTGCTGGACCAGGAGCCATGGCGCCAGGATCGCCGCCAAGAGCGGCTGCACCTCTGGGGCATTGACGTGGCGGTGGGGGAACGACTCATGGAGGTCTTCGCGGCCCTGGCCGCCCACGCTGTCGCGGTGGACACTTCCTTGTCCGCAGCAGAGTTCGAGACCCTGCGCCTCAGCGCCGTGGCCGACGCGGCGACCGGCAAGCAAGACTTCGAACTGCTCGCCGGGCTCCCAGAGACCTTCGCCGACGACCGCGACGAAATCGCGGTCAAAGTCCTCCGCCTGCACACCTATAGGGGCGGCCAGACCAGTCTCCAACTCCTTCGGCTGGGCACGGAAGTGCGCCATACGCTGACCGTCCTTGCGGCCCGCGAGTCGGTGCCCTCCCCCACGTGCGGAGACATCTTCCGCAAGGCGTACAAGGCCAATCTGCCGCAGTAGGCACGGCCTTCGTGGACGTCTGGGCCGAGCGCGGTCACGGCGGGCCGGCGGTCCCGGCCGCTGCCCACCGGCACGTCCGTAGCCCCGACCGTCCCGACACCGACGAATACGGCAACCACCGCACCGCCGGCTCCTCCGCCCGCTACACCTGGCACGGCGCCCAGCAGCGCTCCAGCGACGCCCTGTCCGGACTCGTCCTCATGGGCGTACGTCTCCACGACCCCACCCATGGGCCCCGTCGGCCACAGGTCGCCTACGCCTCCAAGCGCCGTGGAGATCACCCGGATCATCAAACCGCAGAGCCCAGCAGGCACTTCGCCCTGACCGAGTGCGCTTGTCAGTGCGCCGAGCGACAGCGGTGGCGATGGACGCTGATCTTCCGCGGCGGTGCTCCGTTCGGGTGCATTGCGGTTACGTGCGGTGCGCCGGGGCGTTGGGCCGGTATGAGCAGGAGTCGCAGATTGCGGGAGCTGTCGGGGCCGGCAGCGTTCGATCAGCTGCTCGCGCAGTTGGCTCGGGCTGCTGCTGGGGTGGCGAAGGCGGAGAGGCTGCCCCGGCGGAAGTCGTTCGAGGAGGCGCCGCATCCGGCATCCGCGGAGCCGGACGACGGCAGGGCATTGCCGCCGCCCGGCTCGGATTGAAGTCACTCTCGCAGCAGTCGGCGCCGGCAGCGCGGCCGCCGCACTCGCCACCTCACGGCCGATCGGGCGATGCCGCTTGCCCGCCAAGTAACAGGCGCCCGTGGACCTGCGTCGGCGGCCGGCCGGCCCCGATGCCGAGTTCGACGATCCACTCGGTCCTCCTCGCCGTAGGCCCGCCCGCATCTCACTCGGCTGCCCGCTACCAATCGATGTCGGCCAGTAGGAAGGGCTCGCTTTCGGGCGCCTCCTTGCGTGCCTTCAGGGGTCGTTCGGCTGGGGCACCGGCAGGCACGCGCAGGGCAGGTGCGGGTTCCTCGATCGTGTCGGCGACGACCGCGGCCACCTCCTCGGGAGTGATGGCCTCGCCGCGCAGGGCGGCCAGTTGCTCATAGAGCGGGGCGTAGGGGCTGTCCTCCCCGACAAATGCTTGGGCTTGCTTGGCGCCATTCGTGGAGACGGCGCCCGGCTGCACGATGCTCACCTTGATGCCGAAGTGGCCCGTCTCGATGGCGAGTGTCTCGGCGATCGCCTCCAGTGCCCACTTGCTGGCTGCGTAGGGGCCGATGATCGGCAATACCAGTCGTCCTTGGACACTGGAGACGAAGATGAGCCGGCCAGATCCTCGTTCCCGCATCGCCGGCAGCACCCCCTGCGCGACGCGCAGCGCCCCCAGGGTGTTGAGCTGGTAGAGCTGTTCGACGTCCGCGAGCGGGACGGTCTCCAGCGACGCGCGTACCGTCGCGCCGGCGTTGCTGACCAGAACGTCGATCTCCCCGGCGTCCTTGATGGCCTGGTCGACGCTGTCCTGATCGGTGACGTCGAGGCGCAGGCGCTGCTCCACGGGTAGGTCGGCCAGGGTCTCGGGACGGCGAGCGGTGGCGATCACTCGATGACCACGATGCGCCAGTTCGATGGCGATGGCTCGACCTATTCCTTTGGACGCGCCGGTGATGAGGACGGACGCCATAGTGATTCTCCTCGCTGCTGAGTTCGGTGTTTTACCGGCGGGGCCGTGGGTGGATACCGGAGCCGAATGGAACGGCCTGCCTGGGAGGGGCGAAGTTGGGGCCGCTGGTGTCGAAGTCGGATGTGCGCTCGGTGACGAACTGTTCGACGGTCAGGGGCGCGTGGTGGCTGATCCGCTCGACGTTGTCGTTCGTGCCGGCGAACACGCCGTTCTGGTAGTCGACGGCGACGTTGCTCAAGTGTTGGATGAGATGCGCGTGCAGCCCGCGTTCGGCCATGGCCGAGGCGAACTCCTCGACGCTGATCGGTTCGTAGTGCACCGGGATGCCAAGTGTCGTGGAGATGGCCCTGGCGATGTCGTGGTGGTTCATTTCGACGGGGCCGTGCAGGCTGTAGACGGCGCGGCCGTGTGGCTCGGGGTCGAGGAGCAGGGCGGCGATCACCCGGGATTGATCGGCCGCGGCGATCGGGGCGTGGCGGCCCTCGCCGAACGGAAGTCGGAGGTAGCCTTCGCCGTTCCGCTTCTCCCACCACGTAGTGAGCCATTCGGCGAAGAAGGTCGGCCGGAGGTGGGCGGTGAGCAGGTTGGTTCGGTCCAGCAGGCGCTCGCACATCCAGTGCTGCTGAGCGGCCTTACTGCCCGCTTCGCGGCGGGCGGAGATCTGCGACATGTTGACTACGGACCGGACGCCCGCGTCGGTCGCCGCCTGGGCGAAGCAGGTTGTCGCCTCTGTCAGGCCCGGGAGAATCGGGTGGCAAAGGTAGGCGCCGGTGACGCCCCGCATGGCCGCGGTCATGCCGTCGAGGTCGTGCAGGTCCGACACGGCGATCTCGGCGCCGGCCTCGGCCAGCCTACGGGAGCGTTTGTCCTCGCGGTGCACGAGAGCGCGGACGCGGTAACCGCGTTCCAGTAACTGGTGGACGGTACCGGTGCCGGTTTTGCCGGTCGCGCCAGTGATCAGGAACAGCCTGTCGTCGTGTGTCATCAGAACACCGTTCTGGGATCGCCCGTACTGCCGCGGGCAGCACGGTGCCTGGCCGGTTTTCCCGCCAGTGCCGGGTTGCCGCTCACACGGCGACCGGGTCGGGGCCCGCATCGGGGAGCTGATCGACGGGAGGCGGCGGCCGGGTGACGGCTTGGACCAACGCGGCAGTGAGAGATGCGACGCCGCCGGCCGCCGGGCCCGCCGCAGCTCCCTGTGGCGCAAGGGCGAGGGCGACACCGGATGGCGGCTCTACTACCACCAGGCCACCCCCGTCCCCGAGGGCTGAACACCCCTGCTTTGACGGGCTGTTCAGCCAGGTGGGGCAACCGGAGGAGTGGCGGGACATGTGGGCGACGGACGACGGAGCGCTCCTGACGGAACGGTTCGGGCAGGACCCGCCGCACATGCGGGCGACGGCCTACCGCATGCTCGGCTCGCTCGCCGTTGGGTACCGCGGCTTCCCCGGCTCTACTCCTGAGCGAGGTCGTAGACAGCCCGTTGCGGGTCGGCTTTGACGATGAGCCCGTCCGCGCACAGGTCGCGCAGGATCTGCCGGACCCGTTTCTCCGCTGCCCTTTGGTCTTCCCACGTGTGGCCGTGGTCGCTCAGGGCCTTGATGGCCCGCTGCGGATCCCAGGTGCCGCCGAGGGCGCGAATCGCCTGGGAGAGGACATGCCGGTCGGGATGATCCTTCTTGCGGTGGTTGGCGATGCTGGCAGGGGCGCCGCTGTAGTTGCAGTCGGAGCACTTCTCCCACGAGCAGTCCGGCTCGGTGACGGCGGCGTGGCGGACGGAATGGTGCGAGCCGAAGCCGTGGGCGTGGAGCAGTTGAGCGACGGACCCGTCGTACTTGAGGGCCATGAGCGCCGCTTCGGCGATCTTGTCGTGGCCGGCGGCGAAAAACTTGCCCAGGCCGACGTCCTTCCCGCAGCCGCACCAGCACTTGCCGGTCGGGATGAGGCGAGGCTTCTCATTGCTTGGCATGAACCCAAGGTCTCAATCCTTGGATCGAAGTCAAGGCATAAACCCAAGGATGCCATCCGAGGTGGGTGAGGGCGGAATGGCGGTACTCGTGCAGGTCCCAGCCTGTCCCCCGTCCGCGCACGGCGGTGTGCTCATCGAGCAGGGCGCGGGCCTGGCCGTAGGAGAGGCGGGCCAACCCGGTATCCGGGCAGACGTCGCGCGGGCTGACCGCCTTCCCCGGACCGGGACGGCGATGGGTGACGAACACCGGGCCACAGGTGCGGCCCCGCAGCAGGCTAGGCAGGAGCCGGGCGGTGCCGGCGTCCCAGTAGACCGTCTCCGGCACGAAGTCCTCGCACGCCTGTCCTCGGCAGCGGGCCTTGCTGCGGGCGCCCTTGGCTTTGACCGGGCAGCGGCGGGCGGCGAGGTCCAGGTCCTCGATGTTCACGCCGAGGACCTTCTCGGACCGCCCGGCGCTCTCGTAGAGCATCCGCCACTTTGTCTTCTCCCGCAGACCCGGTGATCACCAACTGGCTCCGGAACCCTCCGAGAAACGCTGTGCCTGATACGGCACTAGCTACGCGGTAGCTCCTCGTCGGTACGACTGCCGGCCCCGAGGGTCCGCCGTGGGGCCGGCAGGGATGTCGCCGAGTGTGCCCCGAGTGCTCCGCGGGCCCGCAGCTCGTCAAGGTCGGGGAGCCGGACTGTGGGCAGGGAGGCGAGAAGGTCGGCCTGAGCGGCACGGATCTGCGCAGAATCCTGGGGACCAGCGCCAAGAGCGCGGCGGGCTGTCACGCGGTCATCGTACGGGCCCCTTACGGCTGCGGTTCCCGTTCTGAACTGGGCGGCCGGGGAAGGCCACGCACGGCTGCGGCCGCGCCCAGAAAGAGGCGCGGCCGCGGGTGGGGCAGGAGGTGGGCCTACTTGAAGGTGATGTCCCAGTGGATGCCGCCGTTGCGGGGGGTCTCGTAGACGTATTCGGCGGAGATGCCGTTGAGGGTGCCGTGCCAGCGAGGGTCGTTGCCGCGGGGCTTGCCCTTACGCTGGGTGGTCTTGATCCAGTTGGTGACGCAGCGGCCCTCGTCGCGGGTGCGCAGGTCGAGCTTGTAGCCCTTGGCGTGGGAGTACTCGCCGTTGCTGTGGCCGGACTCGGTGCCGCCGGTGATGGTGCAGCGGCTGGCCTTCTTCAGGGCGATGACGCCCTGGATGGTGCGGGCGCGGACGCCGGAGAGGGAGGTGCGGCCGACGGGGGCCTTGATGCCAGCGGCGGCGAGCTGCTGGAGAGCCAGTCGGTGGTCCAGGCGGACGTCGCGGCCCGATGTGGGGATGGCGGGGGTGGTGGTGCCGGCGACGATCCGGTGCCAGGTCTCCGGCCCGACGACGCCGTCGACCGCGAGGCGGTTCTTCTTCTGGAAGTCCCTCACCGCCTGGGCGGTCTTCTGGCCGAAGACGCCGTCGGCGGTCAGGCGGTGTCCGCGGGCGGCCAGGAGGTGCTGGGCGGTCAGGGTATTGGCGCCCCTGGATCCGGTCTTCAGCGTCGGCCACACCGCCTTCAGGGGGTGGCGTGGGAGCCGCTGCGGCGGCCCGGCTTCGTCGAGGCGTTGGCCTCGTCGCCGGTGGCGTTCACCGCACCCAGCGCGCCGCCGGCGAGGAGCACGGCCGCGAGGCCCTGGAGCAGAAGGTTCCTGACGTTCTTACGCATGTCTTGTCCTCGTTCGTGTGCCCCGGCCTGTCCGCTTGCGGCGGAGGCGTGGGGGTGCTTCGCCGTCCTGCTGGGCGGCGCCGACGAGGTGAAGAGTTGGCGTACCGCTGTTCCTTTGGAAGCCGGACCCGCGTTCCTGCCGTTCCACCTGTTCCAGTGCCCACTCCGGGCGTTCCGCAGGGTGTTGACCTGGGGAAACGGGGGTGGGTGGAACGGTGGTCCGCGGCGTGGCTGTGTCCCTTTTCAGGGATGGCCGTTTCGAGGTGAGTTCGGGAGTCACTCGCGGGGCTTTTTCGTGATCGATGTCGATGTCGATGGATCCAGCCGAGCCGGGCACGGCATGGAGATCATCACGCTGCCCTATGGCAGCCACGAGCAGACGCCGACGGCTTCGTGAGCCAGTGGCAGGTCAGGCAGTGTCCTGGCCTGCCACTCCGTGGCCTGGTTCAACTTCCTTGAGTTTCCCGCGGAGCCCATCCTGCTGGTGACCGTGTGCGGACGCCGGGGGCGTATCGACTCCAGGTCGACGGCGAACGCCGCGGTGCCGTGATCGGTGCCGATGCTGACCCAGCCGGTGTTCGCCGCCATGTCATGGATTCCGTACGGAATCGCATTCTCGGCCTGGCCGGGGAAGTCGTGCGTCTTGACCCTCACGGGCTGCCCTGCGGGCCGCCATTCGCGCCCGGCGTTCTTGTGATCGCCGATCAGCTCCTTCTTCTTGCTGTCCACGCTGATCACCGGGTCACCGGCGTCCCTGTGGTCTCGTGCCTGCTCATCGAGGTAGCGGAACTGGGCGTCCCTGTCGGGGTGCTGAGCACTCTCGATGGTCTTGGCGTTGGCCTGCAGACTGAAGCCTTCCTCCCGCAGCAGGCCGGCAACCGTGTCGGCGGAGACCCGGTGACCCTGCCGTGTCAGCTCCCCTGCCAGCTTCCGCGTCGACTTCGTCGTCCACCGCAGCGGCGACATCGGGTCACCCCGCTCGTCGGGCTCGACCAGCGCAAGCAGCGCCGGCCGCAGCCCCGGATCAAGGTCCACAGCCTTCTTCCGGCTCCCGCCAGGACGACGCACCGCCCCAACAGGGCCCGACCAGACTCCAGTTCAGCCGCTCCGCGCGGCCCCGTGCCCTCCCGAACCCCGGCCGCGGCAGCGGCAGCGGCAGCGGCAGCGGCAGCGGCAGCGGCAGCGGCAGCGACGAGCCTGATCCCACCATGCCCCAGCGACAGTGCTTCCGCCCCTATGGCCAGCCGACGCTGACGCTCGTCCGGATGCGGCAACAACACCTGGAATTTCGCTGCCAGGACCACCTCGATCCCCAGGCATCACGCACGGGGCCGCATTGCCCATGACGAGGAGACGGTCGGCTGGCCCCACGAAGGCTGCGGAATTTTTTGCGGATCTCGACAACCTCGGGTGGGGCCGCACGTCTGGTGGGGTGAAAGGCGGTTTCCGGGACGGGATTTTCAGTCCCGGTGCTGCCTGACCTGTCAGCGTTGTCCACGAACTCTTTGGAGTCGTTTCCTATGCGGCACATCCGCGCCAAGAAGTCAAACCGTTCCCTTCGCACCTGGGTGCTGGGGTCGACTGCCGGTCTCGCCCTGGTGGTGGGCGGCGGCATCGCTGCCCAGGCGGCCACCGCCGGCCACGCGCACCCGGCCAAGTCGGGCACGTCGGCCACGGCCGACCCGAAGCCCGTGCCCTCCACCCCGGGTAAGCAGACCTCCGCCGACACCGACCCGACCCCGGTCCCGGGTGACGCGAACGGCAAGCCCTACCCGTCTGCCGTGCCCTCCACCCCGGGTAAGCAGACCTCCGCCGACACCGACCCGACCCCGGTCCCGGGTGACGCGAACGGCAAGCCCTACCCGTCTGCCGTGCCCTCCACCCCGGGCAAGCAGACCTCCGCCAACACCGACCCGACCCCGGTCCCGGGTGACGCGAACGGCAAGCCCTACACGGGTAACACCAGCCGCTGAGCCGCCGACCATAGGCGTGGCGGGGCCGGACAGGAGCCGGCCCCGCCGTACCCCTGATGTGAACGAGGACGATGCAGCTCACCCTTGACCTGCCCTGGTGGGCCCGGCTACTGCGCCGCGCCCGGACTACCTCCTCCACTCCGGCGTCGGGCGCGCCGCACCCCGGCCGACGATTCCGGCATCTGCGTTCGGTGGCCGACCGGGACAGCGAGGAGGATTCCCCCACACTCGCCGATCTGTACCGGACCCGGCGGCTCGACATGGTCCGGCTGGCGGTCTTCCTGGTGGACGACCTGCACACCGCCGAGGACGTCGTCCAGGATGCCTTCGCCGCCGTCTGCCGTCGGCACGGCGAACGGCTGGACGACCTCCAGGACGCGCATGCCTACCTCCACACCGCGGTGGTCAACGCCGCCCGCTCGGTGCTGCGTCGACGGCGCACCGCACGCGCGTACACCCCGCCGTACCAGGGCCCGGGGGCGCCGGTCGACGAGCTGCTGCTGCTCGCCGAGGAGCACCGGCAGGTCTTCGACGCGCTGGCGCAGCTCACCGCGCGCCAGCGCGAGGTACTGGTCCTGCGTTACTGGTCCGACCTGACCGAGGCGCAGATCGCCGAGACCCTCGGCGTGTCCCGTGGCACCGTTAAGTCGACCGCGAGCCGCGCGCTCGCCACGCTGGAAAAACTCTTGGAGGTGGGCAGATGAGTACTCGGGCACCGATCGAGGAACGACTGCGCGCTGCGCTTGAAGCACGCGGGCAGCTCATCAGCGCCCACGACCTGTCACCCGCCCGCCCGCCTGCCGGAAGTACCTGGGGCACACGCAAGATCCGGCGGGTGCTGTACGTTGCCGCAGCCGCCACCGCGGCGGCCGCAGCCGCCGTCGTCCTCCTGCTGTCCTCCAACACCCCGGACCGCCCCCGCCCGGCACCGCCCGCACGACACTCCACCCCCACCGTCACCCCTACCTCCACCGTCCCGTACCCGGTGCCCTCCCCCGTCGCATCCACGCCCTAGTAGGGCTCTGATAGAGGTCGTTCTCTTTCCGAAGCTCGTGTGTGACTTTTGCTGGTCAGACATGGGATCGCGGCTGTCGCGGAAGTCAGCAAACCGACCGCTATGGATCACTGAAGTTGCGTCAGAACGCATTCTCGTGAACGAAGCCAACCTGGACGCCGTCCGCCAGCTGTTCGACGCCCGCTACGTCGGACGGAACACGTCGTTGCCGACTGATCGGGAACCGTATCTGCCCGAGTGCTGGATTGGTGGTCGAGCCCGCTGCGAGGTGGCGCATGTCCCGGCTGAGCGAAGGCCGGTCCGCCGGGGTTATGCGGCGATGGCCCCCAGCAGGAGGTCGAAGGCGTCATTCGCCTCGCGGAGCACCGCCGTCGCGTCGTGGCTGCCGAGGCGCCACGCCGCCTGGTAGCAGGCGACGGTCAACTGGGCGGCGAGGACGGCGGTGGCCGGCGGGGTGCCGTGGTCGATCAGGTGTTTCTCGAGGAGGTCGGCGTAGTGCCGGGTCTTGCGGGTGTGGCGGTCTTCGAGCTCGGGGTGCTCCTTGACCAGACGGTGGTAAACCGCGTAGTGGCCCGGGTTGCGGGCGGCCTCGGTGCAGATCACGAGCAGCAGCCGCCGAGATGTGGCCAGTGCCTGCGCGAGATCCTGGAGCGGCTCGGTGGGCGCATCGCGCATGGCCGCGGTGAGCGCGCGCAGGAAGTCGTCCTCGGTGGAGAAGACGACTTCCTGCTTGTCGCCGAAGTAGCGGAAGAAGGTGGTACGGCCGATCTCGGCCCGCTGGGCGATCTCGTCCACGGTGACGACATCGAACCCCCGCTCCGCGAAGAGCGCGAAGGCCGTCTCGATGATCCGTTCCCGGGTCTGGCGGCGTTTGCGGTCCCGCAATGACTCCACCGGGAACTTGTTCGCGCTCATTCGGCCAGGATATCCGCCCGTCCCGCCCCGCGGTCAGCGTCGACGAGGCGGCCGGCCTCGCGCCACAGCTCCTCCTCGCGGGCCTCGTCGTGCGACTCCGGCGACGACGGCACGTTGCGGCCGCGATCGAGGTAGGACCCGGTCCGGGCGGTCAGCCCGGTCAGGATCGTCTCAGCGAGCCGCGCGCCCGCCTGCCGCGGCGTCATGCCCCGGCCGAGGAATCGCTGAAGCTGGAAGAATCCGTTGAGTACGCCCCGCACGGGCCCCGGGGCGTGGCGGAAGAAATCGGTGCCCGCGACGAGCGCCGGGTTGTAGGAGTAGACGCCGACGCTCTCGGGCAGGCGGCGGGCCAGCGCGTGGGTCAGGTAGATGACGCCGAGTTTGCTGGTCGCGTACGCCCGCCCGGCCTCCCGCGCGCCACCGGCACGAGGCGTGGCCAGTCGTTCCGGCGTCTCCCAGCGCGGCGGCGGCGTGGCGCCGAGCGTATGGCGGAACTGCCCGAAGTGGCAGTCGCTCGAGGTAAGCACGATCCAGCCCGGACCGGTGAACCGGAGCAGCAGCTCCCTGACGAGCAGATAGTGGGACAGCACATTGACCCCGAAGGTCATCTCGTACCCGTCCGTGGTGCGTTTCTCGGTGGTCGTGACCGTCAGGCCGGCGTTGCCGAGATAGCCGCCGAGCGGCGGCAGGTACCCGGTGTCGAGCCCACGCAGAATCTCCTCCACCGCCCGCCTGATCTCGGCGAGCGAAGCGAGGTCACAGTCGATGCCTGTGACCGCGGAAGCGCCGGTGGCCTGGGCGAGTTCCGTAGCGAGGCGTTCGCCGCCGCGGCGAGCCAGCAGGACGTAGTGGTCCTGCGGCCGTTCCCGGATCAGCAACTCGACGGACTCGCGGCCGAAACCGCGGGTCACGCCGGTCAACACGATGGTCCGGCTGTCCATGGCAGACTCCCTGGTATCAAGTTCCAAGTGGTACTCAGTACCGTAACATGCCATGGCTCACTTCCACATTGAGCGACGAAACCGCGGCTGACACGTCGGCCCGCATTCCCAGGCTCGAACGGATCTACATCCACGGCGTGCACAGGGTGGGACCGACGGCTGTCCGTGGTGGCCGACGGGAAGAGACTGGTCGGGCGGGAACGCGCCGGGGCATTGGTGCACCTCGCGATCGGGATCGCGCTCGGGGCGGCGAACTTGTCGGAGGTGGAGCAGCTCCGGTTGCATCACCGGCCGTTGTTCCGACGAGACCGGGGATGTGAAGAAGGGCACGCACACCGTCGGTGTCAACGCCAGTACACCGGCACCGCCGGGAGGGGACGAAAACGCCCAGGTCGCCGTCTACTTGGTCTACGCGGGCCACCGCGGACACGCCGCGGCAGACCGTGAGCTGTAGGCGTGGCCCAAGTGCAGCCGGAGCAGTGGCGTAGGTGACCTCAGCCGACACCTCGCAGGTCAGCGTCCGCCGCCGGCGGGAAGGAGACCACGGCTCGGATGCCATCCAGCACAAAACCCCTTCCGCTGCACCCGGATCCACCACTCGACCAGCCTCCGCCCGCCCCGGCCCTGACAGGTGCAGGCCGAGCAAGCGGAACGGCCGGTGAGCCTGTGGGCGCCCGTTTCCCGTTCGCCTGTACGGCCGTCACAGGTGACCTTCGGTGCCGCAAGGTCGATACTGCCGGTAGGAACGCTCGGGTCGGCTGGGCAGTAGGCGATGCAGTAGGAGATCTCTTGCGGGCGGCTGACGCTGCGGCGGGCGAGGACCCGGTGTCGGCGGTCTTCGCGGTGCCAGGGCCTGACCTCCACACGTGCCCAGTCGTAGATCCGCGGGCCGTGCGCCCCTGGCCGCACGAGCGGCGCTTCCACTTCTGCCGCGGCCGGCCCGGGAACAGATCGTGGACGGGATGGTCGATCGCCCAGCGGGTGACGACGGTGTCGTGTCGGGTGGTGGCCATGACGTGGAAGACATCGGCCTGCTCCAACTCGGACCACCAGCCCTTGCTGAAACCGTAGGCGGCATCCGCGGTCACCCACCTAGGCCGTGTATCGAAAGTGCTGGTCGCAGGCGCGACACTGCCTAAAATGGCATGCGATCTCCGCCTAGTCGTGCTGGGATCAATCGCTATGAATGATCATTTTCTTGATGAAGCCGACTTGACGGACAGGATGGAACGTAACCTGGCGGAACACGCCTGTCATCTGCACCGGAGTATGTCTGGTGCGACCGTCACAGAGGCTGGTGACCTCCTGGTCGCGGACAGTGGCCTGGACGACGACACGTTCAACATCGTTGCCGCGGCCCGCTTCACCGCCGCCGGCACCGCGGCCCGCATTACCGAGACCGCCGGGACGCTGGCAGGCACCGGCCGCCGTTTTTCCTGGTGGGTGGGCCCTACCTCGACACCGGTGGACCTCACCGCCCGCCTGGCGGCGGCCGGTCTGCCGGTGTCCGAACGCGAGACGGCGATGTGGGCCGAACTGGACGGCACTCTGCCGCCTCCCGCCGTCCCGGGACTGGACATCCGAAGGGTGACTACGCCCGAGCAGCTCGCCGACTACGCCACGGTCCTCGCCGCGAACTGGAACCCGCCCGCCGAAACCGTCCGGCGCTTCTTCGCTCGGGCCGCTTCGCAGGCACTGGCCGCGACCTGCTCGGCCCGGTACCTGGTGGGCTATGTGGAGAACCGTCCGGTCTGCTCCGCCGAGGTGTTCCACCACGCGGGAGTCGCCGGCATCTACAACATCTCCACCCTGGCCGCCCACCGCCGGCGCGGCTACGGCGGCGCCATCACGCTCGCGGCCCTCCGCACGGCCCGCGAGCGAGACCACCGCATCGCGGTCCTGCAGGCGTCGGCCGACGGCGAGCCCGTCTACCGCCGCCTGGGGTTCCGCTCCTGCGGCCAGTTCGTCGAACATGCCATCAACCTCTGAACCGCCAAGACTCCACGGGCTGTCCGTCCCCATCCCTGAATGGGCTGGTCACAGCCACTCATTGATGGCCGTTACGAGGACAGTGACCTCGTAGCGGCCCGCGAGCTTGTCGTATCTCGTGGCCACAGCCCGGTTCCTTTTGAGGCGGTTGATGCCGCACTCGACGGCATGCCGAGCCTTGTAGTCCTCGGCGTTGAACTCGGGCGGCCGGCCACCGCGGGAGCCGCGCTTCTTGCGGTTGTGAGCCTGGTCGGCCTTGTCCGGGATGGTGCAGCGGATGCCACGGCGGCGCAGGTAGGCGCGGTTCCTGCGGGAGGCTTACGCCTTGTCAGCGCGCACGCGATCGGGGCGGACGCGCGGCCGGCCCGGCCCGAGGCAGGGCACGCGTACCTTCTTCAGCACCGTTTCGAACTCCGGCGAGTCGCCACGCTGCCCTGCCGTCACCACGATCGACATGGGCTTCTGGCCCTGCTCGACCGCCAGGTGCAGCTTGGTGGTGAACCCGCCGCGCGACCTTCCCAGCCCGTGATCGCGGGGCTCGGTGAAGATGCCGCCTGGTGGTTCCTTCTGCAGGTCACTCTGCTTGCGGGCCCCGGCGCCGCATGCTGGTGAGCGCGGCAGACCGTGGAGTCGACGCTCAAGTCCCAGACGATTGCGCCTCTCGCGTCGGCCAGGGATTGAAGCTGAGTGAGGATCCGCTGCCAGGTGCCGCTCCGCTGCCACCAGCGGAACAAGTCGTAGACCCGGCTCCATGGTCCGTACTCGACGGGTACGTCCCGCCACGGCACACCGGTCCGAACACGGAACCGTATGCCGTCGATCAACTGTCGCCGAGGCCAGACGGGTGGCCGTCCCACCCTCGTGCTCTTCGGCAACAACGGCTCCAGCACTGCCCACTGAAGATCCACCATCTTGAAGGCGCTGGTCGCGGGGCTGGTGTGAGTCGTTGATCGTCTCCTCGTGCTGGTCACGGGTGGTTGTCGGAGTTCAAGATCGTCTGCCGTTTCGGCGATCACGATTCACGGGTTCCCCGGCGTGACCGATCTGCCCCGCGTGTGAGAGCTTCCTGACAGGCCGAGGAGCGGCCATCACGTCGGCTACTACGGCGGAGTGGTAGTCGACCGATGACAGGCGCGGGGGAGTAGGCGTCTTCGCCCGCACAGCCCAGCAGGATGGAGCACACATGCAGGACTTGGCCGGCGATGCCGCCTTGGCCTACGACGCGTCCGTGGTCCTCCGGATCGGGAGCGCGGTTGTGTCCGGACGAGCATCTCCAGTCCCTGTATTACCGCGTGGACGGGGAGTCCGGTCCGTGTGGCGCCATCTGCGCGGTTCCGAGATTCACCCCAGGCTCCTCCAAGAGGCCGAGGAGGCGAACGGCAAGTTGTGGGAGCAGGCTTCCGCACTCCCTCTCCCCGAGGAATTCCTCGCCGGTTACCGAGACCTTGCCGCTGCCACCCTCGCGCATCTGGATCGGGACGAGGCCATGTCCCGCGACGAGATCGACGAGGGTGACCGCGATCCGACCCCGCCGCCGCAGCCGGTGTTCTACGCCGAGCAGGTCAGGCGTCCTCTGTCATGGGGCCGCATGGCCTCGCCACGGGCCAGTGGCCCCACGGCCGCCCGTGGATACAGGGCCGCTCGGCCCGGCGCAATACCCGGTCGGCCCCTGGCTGACCCGGTGACCCGGCCGGACGCTTAAAACCCAGCGTCATGAGGGAGACTTCGCGATGACCGGCATCCATGAGGCTCCCGTGCACGCCCTGCTGGCCGACGGCACCACCGTACGGATACGGCGGGCAGGCCCGGCCGACCATGACGACGTTCTGCGGCTGTACGAGGAGATGTCGCCGGAGAACCGTCGGCTCCGGTTCTTCTTCGTCAGTCCGACCTCCGCCCGGCAGGCGGCCGACCGGGTGGCCGCAGGGAAGCGACCCGAATACTGCGCGCTGGCTGCCGAATGCCTTGGGCGTCTGGTGGGCCTGGCCGAGTACGAGATCCTGCAGTCGAGCAGCACCGCCGAGATCGCGGTGGCTGTCGCCGACGGCTGGCATCACCGGGGTGTGGCCACGCTGCTGCTGGAACACCTTGCGGACGCCGCCCGCGCGGCCGGCGTCACAGCGTTCACCGCCGACGCCTTGGCCGCGAACCACGACGTTCTCAAGGTCTTCCACGATCTCGGATTGCGCGTCACCCGCCGCTTCGAAGGTCCAGAAGTCCACTGCACCGTGCAACTCACCGAGGATGAAGCGTATTTGAGTGCCGTCGAGGCCCGTGCCCGGGCCGCCGACGTCATCAGCCTGCAGCCTCTGCTGCGCCCAGGTGCCGTCGCGGTGATCGGTGCGGGCCGCACGCCAGAATCGGTCGGGCGCGCGATCCTGCGGAACATCCGCAACGGCTCTTTCACCGGGCGGCTGTTCGCCGTGCATCCGGAGGCCGAAGCGATCATTGGAGTGTGCACCTACCGGTCCGTCTCCGAGCTGCCGCAGGTGCCCGACCTGGCGGTGATCGCCATCCCTGCCGAGGCCGCTTTCGGGGTGGCCGAGGAGTGCGGGAAGGCGGGCGTGAGGGCCTTGCTCGTCGTGTCCGCCGGGCTGGACACTCATCAGTCCGGGGCCTTGGTCAGCACTTGCCGGCGCTACGGCATGCGGTTGGTCGGCCCGAACTGCCTGGGTCTGGCCAACACCGAGGACGGCATCCGTCTCGACGCCACCTTCGCCGCGCACCACCCCGGGCCCGGTACCGCCGGAGTAGCCGTGCAGTCCGGTGGAGTGGGCATCGCGCTGTTGGACGGACTGGCCCGGCTCGGTATCGGCGTGTCCACCTTCGTCTCGCTCGGCGACAAGTACGACGTGAGCAGTAACGACATGCTCCAGTGGTGGGAGGGCGACGGGCACACCGACCTGGCACTGCTGCACCTGGAGTCCTTCGGCAATCCCCGTGCCTTCTCTCGCACCGCCCGCCGGGTGGCCCGATCGATGCCGGTGCTGACCGTGGACGCCGGCCGATCGGAGGCCGGACGGCGTGCCGCCGCTTCGCACACTGCGGCAGCGGCCGCCCCGACCGTGACCAGGCAGGCCCTGTTCACCCAGGCCGGCATCACCGCTACCCGTACGGTCGGCGAGCTCCTCGACACTGCCGCCCTGCTGCATTCCCAGCCGCTGCCCGCCGGCACGAAGGTCGCTATCGTCAGCAACGCGGGCGGAGTGGGCGTTCTGGCCGCTGATGCCTGCGCCGATGCCGGACTGGTCGTCCCGGCGCTCGACGCCGACCTGGCGGACGAGCTCCTCGACCTACTGCCCGAAGAAGCCACCGTCACCAACCCTGTAGACGTCACAGCCTCCGTGGGAGAGGAGCAATTGAAGGTGTGCATCGGCCTTCTGGCACGGCATGGCGCCGTCGACGCCGTCCTTGTGAGCCTGGTCCCCACGGCGGTCGCCGCGGCCACGGGCGAGGACCTGGTGCGCGCCCTGACCACCGCACCGCTGCCGCGTCCGGTCGTCGCGGTGCTGCCCGCACAGTCGGCCCGGGTTCAACTGCTACCGACCGTCGACGAGGGTAGCGTGCCCGCGTACTCCGACGCCGAGGACGCCGTCCGCGCCCTGGCTCACGCCGCCGCCCATGCCTGCTGGCTGAGTAGGCCTGCCGGCGTCGTCCCGGAACTGCCGGACGTGTCGACCGGGCGGGCGCGTGAACTGGTCTCCAGCTTTTTGGACGGCAACCCGGAGGGCGGCTGGCTAGACCCGCAGACGACCGCCGCGCTCCTCGATTGCTACGGCATTCCGCAGATTTCCTGGGCATGGGCCCGGGACGAGAAGGAGGCGGTCGCCGCTGCCCAGCGGCTCATGGGTCCTGACGGGCGCATCGTCATGAAGGCTTACTGGCCGGGTCTGGTGCACAAGAGCGAGCAGCACGCCGTCCACCTCGATCTGCGGAACGTTTCCCAGATCGAGGCTGCCCACCGAGACCTTGTCAGCCGGTTCGGCGATCAGATGACCGGCGTGGTGGTGCAGCCACTCGCCGAACGCGGCACCGAGCTGTTCGCCGGTGTGGTCCAGGACGACGTCTTCGGGCCGCTCGTCGTCTTCGGCCTGGGTGGTACGGCGACCGAACTGCTCGCCGACCACGCCGCCCGGCTCGCGCCGCTGACCGACCTCGACGCGCACGACCTGCTCACTTCCCCACGATGCTCCCCGCTGCTGTTCGGCTATGCCGGCAACCCCGCCGCCGACCCCGACCGGCTGGAACACCTCCTGCATCGCCTATCCCGGATGGCCTCGGACCTCCCCCAGCTGGCAGAGGCCGACCTCAACCCGGTGCTGGCCGGGCCGCACAGCGTCACTAGCCTCGACGCCCGCGTACGGCTCGTCCCACGCCGAGCCCACGACCCGTACCTGCGCCGACTGCTCTGACCGGATTCGGAGTGCCGATGTTTTCTGAGCGGCCCCTTGGGCCGGTCGGCCCAGTCCCTGGCCTCGGCCTCGGTGGCCGTGCACTGGGGCCGATCGCATCGTGGTGTGCCTCAGGGGCGAGGCTCTCGTACAGGCGGGACGGGAGACCCGGCACCTCGCTCCCGTGTCGAGGAGACAACGATCATGTGACGGATACAGGTGGACAAGAGCCCCCAAACTCCGCACGAGCCTCAGTCGGCGGTCGACACGGTCGCGCAGAGCGACAGCAGAGTCCGGCTCGCTTTGGACCATGTACGCCGTGTGCGGGGCAGGTGCCCCGTGGAGCAGTCGAACGATCTGGCCGGCGTCGGCCTGTGCCGAGAAGTGCGACACGTCGGCGATGCTGGCACGTACGGGGACATACTCGCCGAACATCTTGAGCACGTGACCCCGTCGACAAGGTCACGGGCGCGTGTCCCTTCCGCGGCGAGGCCGACTACGACGACCGCGTTATGCGGGTCGGGCAGGATACGGCGCAGGTGGTACAGGGCGCGGCCGCCGGTGGCATGCCTGAGGTGGAGACGCTGATCGCCGGGCCGCGGAAGTGGCTGACGTCGACGGATGCCTGGACGGAGCGCACGGTGAGGAAGGGCTCGGGGCTAGTGAGCAGCACGGGCCGGGGCCGTGTGTGCGGCCCGGGCCGTGGAGTCACGAATAGCGGTTGTCATGTTCTTGGGCTCCTCGAGGCTGTCCCCGCATTCGGGCCGGTCGGCCCTTGTGGACCGGCGGTCCCGGTGCTGCGCTGGTAGTGGCGGGAAGGACGGTTGGAGATGCGGAGAAGCGGTCGGCAGCCGCGCACCGCGCAATCCGGATCCGCGAGAAGGGGTCTTCCCGTCTTTTCCTTCTCCCTCCCCTGCGGTTGCCTCCGGCGTGCCGAGGTGGCGGACCGCGCATAAGCCGAAGGACCCCCGGCCGAGTCCGGGCGGCCCGTGGTGCCGGGGCCCAAAGGCACGCACGCCGGTTCCACAGCTCATGAAGGGAGCGGTGCGATGACCGCCGCCACCACCATGATCACGGCTCTTGAGCCCGTACACCGCGAACGGCTGATGCGCCTTGCTCGTGAGGTCTCCTTCGACACCGGCACCCGCCTGTTCGAGGAGGGCCGCCCCGCTGATCGCTTTTGGATCGTGCGTACCGGCACCATCGCCCTCGACCTGCACGTGCCCGGCCGCCGCCCCGCCGTCATCGAGACGCTGGGACACGGCGAACTGGTCGGCTGGTCCTGGCACTTTCCGCCGCACACCTGGCACCTGGGTGCCGCGGCGATGAGCCCGGTGCGGGCCTGGGAGTTCGACGCCGAGGCGGTGCGCGCGACATGCGCGGAGGACGCCGAGTTCGGCCGAGCCGTAGCGGTATGGGTCGGACGTGTGGTCGCGCAGCGCCTGCATGCCACACGCATTCGGCTGCTCGACCTCTACGCCCCCTTCGGCAGCGGAGGTCTGGCGTGACCCCACAGGTGCCTGGCCCTGCCGAGGAATTCGAGGAGGAGAGCATGGACAGCAGCCCGCACCGGGTTGGTGACGTGATGACGCGCGCCGTCGTAGCGGTGGGCCGCAAGGCTCTGTTCAAGGACATCGTCGAGCGCATGGAGCAGTGCAAGGTCAGTGCCCTTCCGGTACTGGAGGGCGACGGCCGAGTGATCGGGGTGGTCTCCGAGGCCGACCTGCTGCCCAAGGAGGAATTCCGGGACAGCGATCCCGACCGGTTCACCCAGCTGCGCCGACTGACCGACCTCGCCAAGGCTGGGGCGGTCTCCGCCGAGGAGCTGATGAGCACGCCGGCCGTCACCGTCCACACGGACGCCACGCTCGCCGAGGCGGCACGCATCATGGCCCTGCGGCAGGTCAAACGGCTGCCCGTGGTGAACACCGAGGGTGTACTCGAAGGCGTGGTCAGCCGTGGCGATCTGCTGAAGGTGTTCCTGCGCCCGGACAACGACCTTGCCGACGAGATCCGCCGTGACGTCGTCGACGTCCTCTTCCCGGCCCCGATCGAGCCCGTGCACATCATGGTGACCGACGGCGTCGCGACCCTGACCGGACGCGTCGGGGAGTCCGCTCGAATTCCGCTGGCCACGCGCATGGTCCGGGGTGTCGAAGGGGTCGTGGGCGTGGACTGCCGTCTCACCGCCGCCGATGCCGAATGACCCGCTTCCTCCGCCTCCGATTTGCTTGACTCTCCTGACCGTTGGACCGGCCTTCGACCCGGCTTCAGAGAGCCTTGCCGATTGAGTTGGACCGGCCGCGTTTGTATGGGACGGAGTCGGCAGCAGTGGTCACCCCCCTGCACCCGCTCATGAACTCCCGCGCCCCGACCCGGGTCCGCTCCCCGAGTGTTCCGCCGCCTACGCGACGGGGAGCGGCACCCGCCAGCGCAGTGTGGCACCGCCCCCGTCGGAGTTGGACACGTCGAGGTGCCCGCCCAGATGTTCCGCCCGCTCGGCCATGTTGTGCAGCCCACTGCGCCGACCTTCGGGTGCGATGCCCACGCCGTTGTCCGAGACCGTCAAGGACACCTCGTGGCCGTCGGTCGTCAGCACGACCTGTGCCCGGTCGGCTTGAGCGTGGCGCGCGATGTTGGTGAGTGCCTCGGAGAGAACGGCCACGATGTGGTCTGCGATCTCGCGCGGCACATCAGTGTCAACCAGGCCTTCCATGCGTACGCTGGGCGCGAATCCCAGCGCGGGGGTTTTCTCGCCCACCACGCGCACGACCCGGGTCCGCAGCCCGCCGTCAGCGCGGCCCGTGCGGGCCCGCAGCCCGAAAATGGCCGACCTGATGATCTTGATGGTCTCGTCGAGGTCGTCCACGGCCCTCAGCACGCGTTCGGCGGCCTCCGGGTGTTCGATGAAGCGGCCCGCGCTCTGCAGGGTCATGCCGGTGACGAAGAGCCGCTGGATGGCCAGATCGTGCAGGTCCCGGGCGATCCGGTCGCGGTCTTGCAGCAGGGCGATCTGCTCACAACGGAGCGCAGTGCTTGTTCGAGGTCCAGTGCCCGACTGACGGAGAGCACTGATTCCAGCAGGTTGTGCACCCGATCCCGCGTGCTCCGGGCGGTGTTGAGCCGGGCCTGCAGCTCCTCCAGCAACTCGTCGAGCTTGAGCTGAGGCAGCCGTGGGTGCGCCGGGCCCCTTTCCTCCACCTTCCCCTCCAGCGCTGGTCCAGACTGTTGGGGTCCTCTGCCACAGTAACCGTCCACGGCGGGGAACGGCAGCACGGCCGTCCTCGCGGCCGGCAACCGCGTTCGACGGGGGAGCCGGCACTACCTCGGCGCTCGGAGGCCGTTGGCCCAACCTGCTGGATCGAGGCCCCCCGGCGCCCCGCCGCCGTTCCAGGCTGAGGGAACCGATGCCGCGAAGCCGAGGAGTGGCGTCATGGTCCGCTATGTGTGGGACTTCCAGGTCGGCGGCCGCGACCTGGCTGGCCTGCTCGGCGGCACGGTCGCCTCGTGCGTCGCCTACTACGCGGAACGCTTCCTGGAGCGCCACCACGTCGACCACGAACCGCTCTGCGCGACGACGGACTTCAGGGGCTGAACCAGGCCAGACTCCAGGCGCTGCATGCTGTGGCCCGCCGGGGGCGTTGCTCCGAAGAGTGGGGATCGGTGCAGTCGGCGCGCACTGGCGTCCTTCCTCACAGTTCAGTGGGCCGCTGTCAGGAGAGTAAGCCTTCCGTCGTGAACTTCAGCGATCTGGTCGACGACGGTGAGGTGGGTGCGGTCGTGGGTGACCAGGACGGTGGCAGTGGCCTGCTGGTGGGTGAGCCGGGTGATCAGGTCGATGACAGCGGCGCCACGTTCGTGGTCGAGGGCGCTGGTGGGTTCGTCGACCAGGAGGACGGTGGGGTCGTTCATCAGGGCACGGGCGATGTTGATGCGCTGGCGCTGACCGCCGGAGAGCTGGTGGGGCCGGCGGCTGGCCTGGTCCGTCAGGCCGACCGCGTCGAGGAGTTCCATGGCCCGGTTTCGGGCGGTGCGGGGCCTGCGGCCGTCGATCTGGGCCATGGCCTGGAGCTGTTCGGCGGCGGTGAGGGAGGGCAGCAGGTTGGGCTGCTGGAAGACGATGCCGGTCTTGTGGCGGCGCAGGTCGGTCAGCTCGCCTCGGCTCAGGCCGGCGGTGGAGGTGCCGTCGATGGTGACTGTGCCGGCGTCGGGCGTGACGAGGGTGGCGGCGACGGCCAGGAGACTGGACTTGCCGGAGCCGGAGGGGCCGACCACGGCAGTCAGGCTGCCCTGGGGAACCTCCAGGTTGACGTTGTCGAGGGCGGTCAGGCGGGTGTCACCGTCGGGGTAGGTGAGGGTGATGTCGGTCAGCTTGAGGCTCATCGGGTGCTCCCCAGGGCGGTCAGCGGGTCGACGGAGGTGATGCGGAGGATGGACAGAGCGGCTCCGAGGGCGCCGAGGGCGATCATCACCGCGGCCGGGATCAGGATGGTGCCGGGGGTGAGGACGAACGGCACGGCACTGCCGGCGACGAGGGCTCCCAGGCCGGCGGCGATGCCGGTACCGATCAAAGTGCCGCCGGCGAGCAGGACCACGGCCTGGCCGAGGGCGTCCTTGAGCAAGCCGGCAGTGGAGGCGCCCAGGGCCTTCAGGACGGCGACGTCGCCGCTGCGCTGGATGGTCCAGACGGTGAAGAAGGCCCCGATGACCAGGGCGGAGATGGCGAACAGGAAGCCGCGCATCAGCTGCAGGGAGCCGTTCTCGGAGGTGTAGGAGCCGATCGCGGACAGCGAGTCGTCGGTGGAGACGGTCTTGGTACCGGCCTGCTGGTCGGTGGCCGCCACATCGGCCCCCGAGGTGGTGCTCAGGACGATCACGGTGGCGGTCGGTCCGTCACCGCCGCCGGTGGGCGGCGCGCTCTTGTACCAGACATCAAGGCTGGTCCAGATGACCGGGGTGTGGCTGAAGTAGGCGTCGCCCCGCACCGCGGCCACCTTCAGCTGCTGTCCGGCCAGGGTGAGGGAGTCGCCGGTCTTCACACCGAGGTGGTCGGCGGCCGCGGTGGACAGCACCACCGACTGGTCGTCGATCTTGCTGCTGTCCGGGGCGAGGCGGGAGCCGGCCTGGATGCCGAAGACGGAGACGGCGGTGCTGTTGTCCCCGGCGGTGGCCTTGGTGGTGGTGATCCCCAGCGGTTCGGCGCTTTCGACGCCGGGGGCCTTGGACCACTGCTGCCACTGCTTTTGGGTGACGGTGGAGTTGGCATACGACAGATCCTGACCACCGGCGGGATCTTGGAAGGCGATCTTATCGGCAGGCAATCCCGTGATCGCCGAGATGTTCTGCCGGCCCAGTCCGGCCGTCAGCCCGGACAGCAGCCCGACCAGAAGGGTGATCAGCACGATGACGGTTCCCATCAGGGCGAAGCGCCCCTTGGCGAACTTGAGATCTCTCCAGGCGACGAACACAGCCTTGCCTGTCCTTTCCGGCGGTGGAAGCGGTATGCACTCACCGTCGCCGCCGGCCCCCCGTGTGCGCGTCTGGCGCAGGGCGCCACTTCGCGGGCCGAAAGGCGGCACGCGGGTTCCAACTTTCGATGGAGGCCCCCGAGCAGCAGGCTTTCGTAGCCTGGAAGGCACTGTGAACGCCGCTGCCCCCATCCTGACCCCGACGACTCGGGCCCTGGCCTGGTGCCTGCACCTGCTGGTCATCGGCCTGCTCGCCCTGGCCGCCGCGCGGGCCACAGCTGACAGCGAGCCGCATGCCGGCCTGACGGTCGCCGCCGCAGTGCTGTGCGCTGCGGTGTACGCGGTCGGGCCAGTCATGCCCAGCGTCCGCCGATCCCGGCGGGCCGCCGCGCTGTGGCTGGCGGCTGTGGGCATCGTGTGGCTGGTGCTGCTGGCCCTGTCCCCCAACGCCGTATGGGTGGCGTTCCCGTTGTACTTCCTTCAGCTCCACCTGCTGTCGCGCCGCGCCGCGCTTACCGCTGTGGTTGCCACCGCGGCGGCGGCCAGCGCCGGCTTCGCCGCCCACCAGCGCGCCTTCAGCGCGGCCATGGCGATCGGACCCGCGCTCGGCGCCGCCGTCGCGGTCGCGGTGGTGTGGGGCTACCAGGCCCTTTACCGGGAGAGTGAACAGCGCAGGCGCCTGATCGAGGAGCTCACCGCCACGCGCGCCGACCTGGCCGAAGTCCAGCACACTGCCGGGGTACTGGCCGAACGTGAACGCCTGGCCCGCGAGATCCACGACACCCTCGCCCAGGGCTTGTCCAGCATCCAGCTGCTGCTGCGCGCCGCCGAACGCGTCCTGCCCGACCGCCCCGATGCCGCCACCCGCCATGTGGAGGCGGCCCGGCAAGCCGCGGTGGACAATCTCGCTGAAGCCCGCCGCTTCGTCGCTGCCCTCACCCCGCCCGCCTTGGAAGGCACCACCCTGGCCCACGCCCTGGACCGCCTGTGCACCACCACCAGCACGCGCCATCGGATCACCGCACGCTTCCACCTCGCAGGCTCCCCTGTCCCGCTGGCCACCGCGCACGAAGTCGCCCTTCTGCGCATCGGCCAGTCCGCCCTCGCCAACACCGTCCGCCACGCCCACGCCACTACCGCCGAGATCACCCTCAGCTACCTCGACGACCGCATCGCCCTACACGTCGTCGACGACGGCACCGGCTTCGATCCCGGCCGGCTGCCCGCCCCCGACCTCGAAAACGGCGGCTTCGGCCTGGCGGCCATGCGCGCCCGCATGCACGCCCTGGGAGGCACCCTGACCATCGAATCCACCCTCGGCCACGGCACCGCCCTGGCCGCCCGGCTCCCCATTGTCCCGCCCGCCGACACCCCGCCTGAGGCCCGCCCGTGACCGACGACACCCCCATCCGCCTCCTCTTGGCCGACGACCACCCCGTGGTCCGGGCCGGATTGCGCGCCGTGCTGGAAACCGAGCCCGGCCTCGTCGTCGTGGCCGAGGCCGCCACCGCCGAGGACGCCGTCGCCCGCGCCGCCGAGGGCGACATCGACGTCGTCCTCATGGACCTGCAGTTCGGGAAGGGCATGGGTGGCGCCGAGGCCACCGCCCAGATCACCGCGCGACCGGGTGCCCCCCGCGTCGTGGTCGTCACCACCTACGATTCCGACGCCGACACCCTGCCCGCCATCGAAGCCGGCGCCACCGGCTACCTCCTCAAGGACGCCCCGCCCGAAGACCTGGCCGCCGCCGTACGCACCGCCGCCGTCGGCCGCACCATCCTGGCCCCCACGGTCGCCGAGAGACTCATGAACCGGCTGCGCACGCCCGGCACCGCCCTGACCCGACGCGAGACCGAAGTCCTCTCCCTGGTCGCCGACGGCCTGTCCAACCAGGCCATCAGCCACCGTCTCCACCTCACCGAGGGCACCGTCAAATCCCATCTCGCCCGCACCTACACCAAACTGGGCGTCGACTCACGCACCGCCGCCGTCGCCACTGCCACCGACCTCGGCCTCATCCGCCGCTGACTGGGCACTCAGCCCCAGCACCCCGTCGCTCCGTCCCAACAAGGGCCTGCCGCCCAGCGGCGAGTCGCGCGCCGCCCACTCAGCCTCGGCCCGGCTCTCGGGCGAGTCGTCGAGACCCACGGTGACGGTTCGGAGCACGGTCGCCACCTCCCGGGTTGAGGGTTCCGATATCAACGTGGCGCCGCCGTGTTGCCGGGGTCAGGTGCCACAGGACCCCGTCCGGGACCGGTCGGCCCTCTGCAGCGTGGAAGCCGGGCGGCCCGTCCGAAGGCCGGGCGGCCCCTGGCCCGCCCCCGGCCTCCGGGCACACCCTGGAAGGAGCCGGACATCCCATCGAGGCCCTTACGGAGTCACCATGTACGGCACCTCGTACGTCGTCAGCGATGTCATGACTCACACAGTCGCCGCCGTCGGCCCTCGGGCCCCCTTCAAGGAGATCGTGCAGCTGATGCAGGACTGGCAGGTCAGCGCCCTGCCCGTGATCGAGGGTGAAGGCCGGGTAGTCGGTGTGGTCTCCGAGGCCGACCTGCTGCCCAAGGAGGAACTCCGGGACAGCCCCGACGCGGGCTGTCTCCAGCGGCGTCAGCCCGTCAACTTGGCGAAGGCCGGCGGCCTCACCGCAGGAGAAGTCATGTCCTCCCCCGCCATCACGGTCCGGGCCGACGCCACCCTCTCCGAGGCCGCGCGCATCATGGCGCGCGAGAGGGTCAAGAGGCTGCCGGTGGTGGACGACACCGGTCTGCTGGCGGGCGTCGTCAGCCGGGTCGACCTGCTCAAGGTCTTCCTGCGCGGTGACGAGGAAATCGCCGAGGAAGTGCGGCGCGAGGTCGTGTCGTACCTCTTCCTGCTGCCGTCGTCGGCCGTGCAGGTGGACGTGCACGACGGTGTCGTGACACTCACCGGCCGGATACGTGACACCGCCCTCGTCCCCGTCGCCGCACGGCTGATCAGGACCGTCGAAGGTGTGGTGGACGTGGAGTTCGACCTCTCGCCCGACAGTACGACGCGATAGCCGGAAAGAGCACCGCGACGTCCGACCAACCGCGAGATCGGCAAGAAGCTGTACCGGTCGGAGAAGACCGTCAAGAGCCACGTCTCGGCTGCTGGCCAGGCTCAGGGAGCAGCGCCGGGTTCCGGCGGCGGTCCTTCGCCTCTCGCCTCGACCAGCACGAATCCGACCCGCACGATGCACACCACGCAAAGGACCACGCTGCCCATGGTCCGATGACGGCGGCCGAGGTCAGGTGGTGGTGAGCAGGTTCTTCACCTCGACGCCGTCGGCGATCTCCTCGACCTGGGCCACCAGCCGGGCCATCGTCGCCGAGAGCAGCCGCCCGGTCAGCTCCACGATGCCGCCGTGCACGGTCACGTGCACGGTCTCCCGGTCTGCCGGGGGACAGCAGGCTTCGATCCTGGCCTGCACCTCCGTCTGGATGCCGGCATCGTCCCTGATCAGCGCCTGCAGCAGCGCGTCGTCACGGCGCACGACGCCCACCAGACGGCCCTTGCGATCGGTGACGGGCATTCGCTTCAACTGGCCGGCGCAGCGAGCCAGGCAGCCTCGGCAACTGTCGCGCCGGTCAGAACCGTGATCGCGGGGCTTGTCATCAGGTCGGCGACCGTCTCACCACGCGCCTTGCCGTGCATGCCGCGCTCACGCAGCCTGCCGATGCGTCCGGGCCGGTGACCGGAGGCATCGAAGGCAACCCTCTTTGGCAGATCGGACTCCGAGACACCGCCGACCACATGGTCCTCGGCGTCCACGACCGGGAGTGCGCCCACCTGCTCGCGTGCAAGCAAGCGGGCAACGTCGCGATACGGCAAGTCTTCGCGGAGAGAGGCGGCGGGCACGTCCATCACGTCCCGCACCAAAGGCACACCCCGGGTTCGGGGAGTGCCGGCCGCGGCGTAGGCGTGGCGGCCGACGGTGCTGCCTGCCTGCCCGAGCCGGGGTGTTCGGCCGCAGTGCCCGCGTGCTTCGCCGCGGCCGTGGCCACGGCACCCAGGTAACGGGGC